>NZ_JAWRXG010000182.1:0-271 GCF_046535135.1 Arthrobacter sp. SIMBA_036 | reverse complement strand
ATAGAGACTTATAGTGCGTTATGAATAAATATTATTATATTTGTAATACAATTTACACAAGTGTGGTTTAGCGATAGTTCAAAGAAATATAGAAGATATTGCTCAAATTCTCGACTGGAAAACTCGCACTTTTCAAAAAGCGACGAGTTGAAAAGTAAATGTACGACGACCTCGACAGGGCTCTTTTATCGTTGCCTGGAATACCAAGACTACTAGGCGGTAAGTTGAGCTTCATGCTTTTTTCTCGTTATGTTTAATGAATTAGGAGATA
>NZ_JAWRXG010000181.1:0-271 GCF_046535135.1 Arthrobacter sp. SIMBA_036 | reverse complement strand
CATTTACAGCGGTAGAGGCTAATTGATTTATAATAGCAACTCCTTCAGCATTATCTACAAGTACAGAAGGGATCGTAATGGTAGCATCGGATCCTCCCATCTGGCCTGCAAGTGGTACAGAAGTTGGAGCGTTATAAACAATAACTCCTACAGCACCTTTTAACTGAGCATTTTTAACTTTGAGTGCAAAACCACAATTGGCGCCACCTCGTTGTATTAGAGCCAGCTTCCCCGTAAGATTTTCGGAAATAGCAGTACAGCCATCAATGGG
>NZ_JAWRXG010000180.1:0-271 GCF_046535135.1 Arthrobacter sp. SIMBA_036 | reverse complement strand
AATCGGCGGGATTTTTTGGCGCTGCGATTGGGCGGGTTGCGAGTGCCAGGATTCCAGTCAACCCGTTGACCACGTTATAAAAAGCGTTCCACATCGTCGCATCGGGCGCCTTCGCGCCGGCCGATTCGGGGGCCAGAAAAAGGGCGCGGGGCGCGCGGCGCGACATCGTGTTTCGCGCATGTGCGGCGGAAACATTCAGTTTCAGACTCGGGGTGGGAGGCAGCGTCATGGGCCAAAAATCGTATGTTTTGTGCGATACCCATGTGCAACC
>NZ_JAWRXG010000179.1:0-271 GCF_046535135.1 Arthrobacter sp. SIMBA_036 | reverse complement strand
CAAGTGGACATACGGGAAGTTTTGAAGCAAGCTGCCGTTAACGATTTGTTAACGATCGCATTTTGCGAGGAAGACGGCCGATGGTCACGCGTTTTTCGAAAGTCATTCCGCTCATGCTCGGCGCCCTGATGGCGCTGCCTGCCGCCGCCGGCGAACGCTATCCGCACCACGGTCGCGGCATGATCCATTTTGCGGGCGGACAGCAATGGTTCGGCGATCGCGACCGCCGTCACGGCCACAACCGCTTTGTCAGATTGCGACAGTTCTCGCC
>NZ_JAWRXG010000178.1:0-271 GCF_046535135.1 Arthrobacter sp. SIMBA_036 | reverse complement strand
AACGTCATGAATCTTTAAGGACAATCTTTAAAGAAAGTAAAGGAGAAATAAGGCAGGTTATATTAGGAATGGATGAAATTAAATTTCAACTACAATCTATAGATTTAACTTTAGCTGCTGACGCTGCCTCCGATCAAAAAATAAAAGAAATTATTGAAAATGAAACAACATATGCTTTTGATTTATCAGCAGATTCTTTAGTTCGGGCTAAAGTGATTAAGATATCTGATAATATGTATGTATTTGTTTTAGTAATGAATCATATTATAAG
>NZ_JAWRXG010000177.1:0-271 GCF_046535135.1 Arthrobacter sp. SIMBA_036 | reverse complement strand
ATGGAAAATATATGGCTTGTGCATAATCGCAAAATCATTAAGAGAATATGAGATCAACAACAAAAACGCAAAACACTTGATAGAAACTTTAGAGAAAGCTGATTTACTTCCTAAAAGCGGCTCTATATTATCAATTTTCAGGGCTGTTTCTAGCTACATGAAAAACTTGCTTAATCGAGACTCAACATCAACTACTCATACATTAAAAATAGACCCTAACACAGGTGCTCCTACTTATAGTTTAAAAAACGATTACTCAGAAAAAACTGAC
>NZ_JAWRXG010000176.1:0-271 GCF_046535135.1 Arthrobacter sp. SIMBA_036 | reverse complement strand
AGCGTAACCGGATTTTTACAGGTGTTGCCGTGCTTGCCTTCGATGCCGGGATGCTGCGGGCGATATGGGATGCCGCATCCCTCGGAGCAGGTTCGACAGTCAGCTTCTTTCGACGTGACGGAAAACTGATCGCCAGGCATCCCGAAGCAAGAGATGTGGTTGATCTCGGCAACTACGTGCTTTTCACCGACTATATGCGAAAGGCAACGGCGGGCACCTACATATCGGCATCGCCTGTCGACGGTGTCACCAGGCTCGTCGGCTACCGGAT
>NZ_JAWRXG010000175.1:0-271 GCF_046535135.1 Arthrobacter sp. SIMBA_036 | reverse complement strand
ATATTGGTTTCCCAGTGCGTTTACATATACAACATTAGACAATAAACAAGTTCTAGCCTTTAAATACTATCCTGAATTATTTAAAAAAGAATTTACATTCCCTGATTTCAAATATTTTTCTATGCATGAGGCTTTTCATCTTTATGCACAAAAAAACTGGTTGTATGATCACAATAGTAAAGATTATATCGCGAATTATCCCTATACCAAAGAGCATTTTAACCTTCTCGACAAAGAATACGCATTATTAGACAAAGGATTAAAAACAACA
>NZ_JAWRXG010000174.1:0-271 GCF_046535135.1 Arthrobacter sp. SIMBA_036 | reverse complement strand
AGAGCAGGATCGGAAAAGCCGTCTCGTCCATCTGGATGCCCTTCCAGTAGGGCCGCCCGTCGAGCCAGGAATTCTGTACCCAATGGCCGTCGGCCTCCTGGGTCGCGACCAGATAGTCGAGAACCTCGAGCGCATCGGCATGTGCTCCGGCCGCGAGCAGCCCGCCTGCCGTTTCGACGAGATCGCGCGTCCAGACAAGATGATAGCCGCCAAGATCGTCATCGCCTTTCGACGAACCCCAGGGAATGGAGAGGCTGGCAATGATTGCGCC
>NZ_JAWRXG010000173.1:0-271 GCF_046535135.1 Arthrobacter sp. SIMBA_036 | reverse complement strand
GGTGCGGGCTTCATCGACCAGGAATCGGTACCCGAACTCGGGGTCGTCCCGGTGGGCATCGAACAAAGCATTGGCCCCGGTAGGCCTGTTCGTACTCGGCATCGGTAACCGGGGTGGCCAGCCAGCGGTAGTAAGGCTGGCGGGCGATCTTCAGCACCCGGCACGTCACCGTGACGGGAATACCGTCAGCGGCAAGGTCTTGGACGAGCGGGTAGCTCATTTTCCCGGCAGATGAGCCTGGGAGAAATATGCCGCTGCCCGGCGCAGAACC
>NZ_JAWRXG010000172.1:0-272 GCF_046535135.1 Arthrobacter sp. SIMBA_036 | reverse complement strand
GCATCGGTAAAGTCAGCGTCACGAAAATCTGTGCGCACAAACATACTGCCCGACATATTGGCGCGTTGAAAATTTGCTGCCTGACACACGGCCTCGCTCAGGTCGCTGTTCTCCAGTTTGGCCAGCGAGAAATTTGCCCCGTTCAGCGACGTCTGCCGCAGATTACTATGGCGAAGCGTCGCCTGGCTAAAGTCTGCACCGTTAAGGGAACTGCCGGCGGCTACTGCGCTGGCAGACCATGTTGAGCCGCTAAAGTCTGCTCCGTTTGCTTG
>NZ_JAWRXG010000050.1:0-440 GCF_046535135.1 Arthrobacter sp. SIMBA_036 | reverse complement strand
CTATAATATCCGGAATGATCCTGATCAGCTCGACATCCTCCAGTTCCATTTCATCATTTTTTAAAAACCGAAGGGCAGTGGTCTGTTCAGATAATGTTCCTAAAGCCAGCAGGATAATGACCATAAAATCATCTCCTCTTCTGATATTGTATCTGCTGACTAAAAGAGATTCTTCTGCTTCTCTTAAGCTACTCCATTCGTCGCTGAGAATATTCAGTATATTCATGTTTTTTCCTTTTAGTGTGTTCTATCGATTATCTTGTTAATGATAAGCCATTAACCGGGTGCGAAACTAACCTGCACCCCATCAACTCACAATAAAGACGCTGTCACTATTCCGAATAATGACAGCCTTTTTGATATAATCCAGGCTTATAGAAACAGCTTAAATTATTAAAAAGTGCTCTGTACACCACTCCAGACCCTTTCGAAGCCCCTCC
>NZ_JAWRXG010000171.1:0-272 GCF_046535135.1 Arthrobacter sp. SIMBA_036 | reverse complement strand
AGCGTCGAGGCAAATGCGTCGCCCCTGAACTTTATGTCCATCGGAGCGTCAAACGACAGCCGATCGAAATAGTCGGACTCAGTGATGACGAGACTCTTGGGATTTGAAAAGTCACCGTGGAACTTGATGATCTGCGTGAGGCCCGGCAAAGCTCCGGCCAGATCCGCGGCCCCTGTTATCTTAACGTATGGTTTGCCAAACGCCTCATAGGCCCCTTCAAGATTAGCATCGTAGTTGGTGGTGTAGATAAATGGGAAATCGGCATCCAATAT
>NZ_JAWRXG010000012.1:0-177217 GCF_046535135.1 Arthrobacter sp. SIMBA_036 | reverse complement strand
CATTCCTCCGTAGCTCAATTGGCAGAGCATTCGACTGTTAATCGAAGGGTTACTGGTTCAAGTCCAGTCGGAGGAGCAACCGAACCCCGTACCGGCCCAGGCTGGTGCGGGGTTCTCCTTTTCCTACACGAAATCCATCTCTACTTGCAGGAAGCGTGCGGCTTCGCCAACCGCTGCGAGGAAAGCCTCTTGTTCAGTGGGGGGAGTCCTCGGGTCGCGTGGATGCCATTCATGGGGTGCGGAGTGCACCCGGGTGAATCCGCCACCTGGTGGGGCGTAGAAGATGCCAAACCGCTGTACGGGCCACTCAGGTGAGGTTTCGGGCGCAACCAACAACGCGGCGTCGGTCTCGGGGTTGTACCACTGGGCGATGGGCCGCCGTCGATCATCCATGAACAGGCCGGCCGCGTAGAGGGCCGCCGACTGGGCGCTGGTGACCGAGCACAACCGGTCCCACCACAGCGGCAGGATGCGTTCATCCCGTCGCTGCCAAGGGGATGGAAGCGGCTGCAGGTCTTGCCATGAGGGCACGAGGCAATTTTATCGCCGGGCGTGGGTGCAGGAAAGGGGTGGACGAGCTTGGGGAAGAGTTAGTCGCGGTTCCAAGGACCCGGGTTGACGCGGTACAAAAGGGCGGCCCCGATGACGGCCCCCAATGCCGCCCCGAAGGGCGCTGCGCCTACCGTCCGGCCCAACAACGCACCGGCAATTGCTCCCAACATGGCGCCGAGGAAAAGGCCCCTGCCGTTGCGGTGCGGTTTCTTCATCGACTTCTTGGTCATCGACCCAGCCTACGGGTTCGGCTGCCCTGTTGAGGGGCTCGGGGGAGTGAACTGGGAGACGGGACTTAGTGGATGGAGGGGACGGTGCGGGGGCGGACCACCAACCACAGTGCGGCCATGGAGCCGGAGATGCAGACTGCTTGGACGGCCCCCATCGGAACTGCGGAGCCGACGCCGAGCCAACCCACCACCGGCGGGACGATCCCGGCCATCAGGAACTGCGCCGCGCCCAGCAAGGACGCGGCTGTCCCTGCTTGCGCACCATGCTTGGCCAAGGACAGGACCTGGACGCAGGGGAACATGAATCCGGTGCAGCAGATGTAGAACCACAGTGGAATGAGGATGCCGAAGAGGCCGGCATGGACAAGATCCAGGCCGACAATCAGCAGGGCCATGAGCAACATGGCAGCGGTTGCCCCAGCCACGATCCACTGTGGTGCAACCCGCCGTATCAACCGTGAACTGATCTGTACCCCGGCCACGATGCCCAAGGAATTGACCCCAAAAAGCAATCCGTATTGCTGCGGCGAAAAGCTGTAGACGTTTTGGAACAGGAATGTCGACGCCGAGAGGTAGGCAAATAAGCCACCGAAGTTCAAGCTGCCAACCATTAGCATGCCTACAAAAATGCGGTCAGTCAGCACCGACTTATAGCGTTGCCGAACGGTGGCCGTGGACTTGCCCCGTTTCTCTGCCGGCAGCGTTTCCCTGATGAGGAAGATCGCGGCAATGATCACCAGGAAGCCGTAGCAGGCCAGGAAAACAAAGATGCCGGGCCACGCGAAGATCAGCAGCAGCTGGGAGCCGATGATGGGCGCGAGGATCGGTGCGAGTCCATTGACCAACGACATACGGGAGAACATGCGAACCATCGCGTACCCGTGGAAGAGGTCCCGGACCATGGCCATTGCCACGACGCCACCACCTGCGGCGCCGATCCCCATGAGCACCCGGAAAAGGGAAAGCAGGCCGATGTCCGTGGACAAGGCGGCCCCCAGGGATGAGCCGATGTGGACACCGGTGGCCAGAATCAGTGGAAGGCGCCGCCCAAACTTGTCACTGAAAGGCCCCACAACCAACTGACCCAGCCCAAAGCCCACAGTGGTGCCTGTCAGGGTTAGCTGAATAGCTGCCGCTGAGACGTCAAAGCTCTTCTCCAACGCCGGGAATGCGGGGAGGTAGAGGTCCACGGTGAAAGGGCCCAAAGCGGTGAGGGCGCCCAACAGGACAATGTACACAAGCTTTTCGCGTCGGCTCAGGGAATCGCCTGGGGCGATGGAGGAGGTCACGAAGATCAATTCTATGGCCCACATCATATTTATTAGCGGCAGCGATGGCGCGGCGCGGTTACAAGGCGAAAGTTGAAGAAGAACCTCAGTGATAGCTTTGTGGACAGGCGTGCGGGGAATAAACCCTCCGCGTTCGCCCGACACGATGCCCAGAGGAAGCAGTTAGGCGGAACCCATGAGTGGACGTCATACCGGCAGGACCAGCCAAGGACCAGCCATTCGTACTTTGCCGAAGACCCTCAAGCTGGTTGCACGGCTGGCCCCGCGGCAAATCAACGACGAAATTGCTTTGGCCAAGGTGGAGCTCAAGCGCAAGGCGACCCAGCTTGGGGTCGCCGGAGCCTTCTTTGGCGTGGCGCTGGTTTTCCTGGCGCTATTGGTCATTGCTCTCGTTGCGGCCGCGATCCTGGCCCTTGCCACCATTATGCCGGGCTGGCTTGCGGCTTTGATTGTTGCAGCCTTTTTCCTGGTGATTGTGGCAATCGCGGGTTTGATAGGTCTGGCACGGTTCAAGAAAGCAATGCCCTTGATTCCGGAGGACACCATCCGGGGTATCAGGCACGATCTCGGAATCGCGAAAGAAGGGTCCGCATTCGACGCGTCGATCCTCGATCCGAATTCGCCCGCCGCCAAGGCAGCTAAGGCTGAGAAGGAAGCTGCCGCACAAAAGGCCAAGGCGGAAAAAGCAGCCAAGGAATCGACCAAGGAAGCGGATGCGGTCAAGGCCCCCACTGAGGCCGAATTGCGTTCCCGCTTGACCAGGCGCCGTGAGCACTTGACGGGTGTTCGTGACGAGCTCGGAGAGCAGCTGGACGTCAAGACGCAGGGACGGGCCTTGTGGGAGAGCGCCAACGGCAAGTTCCAGGAGGGCAGGGAATTTGCGGGCGCACGGATCTCCGGCCTCGGAGACTCGGTTCCCGGCGGCCTCTCGGCAAGAATTGCTGCCCGCTGGAAGGACCTTGCGGCCTTCGTAACTGCCGCTGCGGTCTTCATCGTTGCCGTGAGGAAGTTGCTGAAAAAGTAGTCACGTCCCGCTGCGGTGCACATTCAGGAAGAAAGGGGGACAGGATGAAATTGATTGGAGCCGGTTCTCGGCCCGGCCGTCCCCAAGTGGACCACGACTTCATCTTCACGGTCCCCAACCTTCTTACCGTGCTCCGATTCATGGGCGTCCCGCTGTTCATGTGGCTCGTGCTGGCCAGGCAGGAGTACGGGTTCGCGGTGTTGGTTCTGGTCCTCATGGGCAGCACGGACTGGGTGGACGGCTACATTGCGCGTCGTTTCAACCAAACGTCCAAACTGGGCCGGATCCTCGATCCGCTGGCGGACCGCGCGGCGCTCCTGGCGGTGGCAGTCACCTTGGTGATTGCCGGCGTCGTGCAGTGGTGGTATCTCGCCGCGCTCATGGTGCCGGACGCTGTTCTTGCCCTGGCGTCGCTGCTCTATTTCCATGGACATCCCGACCTGCCGGTGAGCATTGTTGGCAAGATCCGTACGGCGCTGTTGTTGCTCGGCACCCCGCTTTTGGTCCTGTCCAAAATGCACCTCGCGTTGACGGACGTCTATTTTGTTGCCGCGTGGACGTTCCTGGGCTTGGGGCTGGTGGGGCATTGGATCGCCGCCTACAACTATTTCTGGGCTATCCTGCGCAAGGGTAAAGACTTGAAAAACGACGACGAAGGGCCCCGCTGATGGTGTGGCTGGCGGTTTTCCTGGCCGTCCTCGGAGCCTTTTTCCTGGCCATCGGGGCACAACGGCAAGGCAGTGCCGTGAAGGCAGACACAGGTGGCCTGGCACTGAGCTCCAATGGCTTCCTTCGGCTCCTGCGTAATCCCCGCTGGATGCTTGGTCTCCTCTTCTTGTGCCTGGGAATGGTGATGAACTCCATAGCCCTTGTGTCCGCGCCGCTGACTGTCGTCCAACCGATCGGGGCCATTGCCCTTGTGATCACCACGGTGGTCAACGCCAAGGACCAGGGCCTGAGTATCAACCGTGCAACCGTGGTGGCCATCAGTACCTGCGTCACGGGCTCTGCCCTCTTTGTGCTGTTGGCCGTTTTTGTCACCCAGGAGAACCACCACGTCAGCGGCGAGGACGAGCTGACCATCGTGTTGTTGTTGGCTTTGGCCGTGGGGATCTTTGGCAGCTTGGCGGTGTTGTTCAAGCACCGGCTGAGTGCTTTTGTGTACATTGTGGGCGCAGGCGTCCTGTTCGGATTCGTTGCCGTACTGACCCGCATCATCGGCAAGCATCTTCTCGATCCCAACGGGCTGTTCCTGCTCAACGTGCAGTGGTACACCGTCATTGCAATCATCGCAGCCGGGGGACTGGGCTCGTGGTTTGTCCAGAGCGCCTATTCGGGCGGGCCGCCGGACTTGGTCATTGCGGGATTGACGGTCATCGATCCCATGGTGGGCATTGCCATTGGCATCATCATCCTTGGTGAGCTTCGTCCCGATGTGCACGCCGTGATGGCGATCGCCATGGCCGCTGCCGCTTCGCTTGCTATCGTGGGGGTTATTACCTTGAGCCGCCACCACCCGGAAGTCACCAAGCGCAGGAAAGAAGCGAAGGCGAACTCCGGTCGGAAGGCCTAGGGCAAAGCAGCACCTTGCGCCCCCGCCCTGCGCGGATCGGCAAATCGGCGACACCTCAGCATTACCACCATCAATGCTGTCCGCACCGTGACCATCAGGAGTTCTCTACGTGACCATTCCCGACACCGCCCAACCCCTCACCTTATTGATTGCGGCTGATACATATCCTCCGCACGTCAACGGGGCTGCCCAGTTCGGCTACCGCTTGGCCAAGGGGATGACGGCCCGAGGACACAATGTGCACGTCTTGGCGTGCCGGCCGGACACGGGCAAGAGTTTCACTGAGTTCCGCGATGAGGCCACGGTCCATCGACTCCGCTCGCACGGCGTGTTCACACACGAGTACTTCCGCATTTGCTTCCCTTGGGAAATCAAGAAGGAAATCAGCCTCCTGTTCGACAAAGTGCAGCCGGACGTGGTTCACATCCAAAGCCACTACATGATCGGCGAGCAGGTTCTTTACGAGGCCGTAAAGCGAGGCATCAGGGTGGTTGCCACCAACCACTTTATGCCCGAGAACCTGAATCCGTTTTTGCCCTTCCCGCAGTGGTTCAAGGACATTGTGGGCCGGATCTCCTGGAAAGACATGGGCAAGGTCATGGGCAAGGCGGACGTCGTCACCACCCCCACCCCACTGGCTGCCAAGGCGATGCACCAGCACGCTTTCCTTCGCAAAGTCCTGCCCCTGTCCAACGGGATCGACTCCTCGGCTTACGAACTCCAGCCCGGAGAGACGCTTGAACCGCACAGCCATCCCACGGTTCTGTTTGCAGGCCGCCTTGCCGAAGAGAAGCACGTCAATGTGTTGATCGATGCAATCGCCAAGACACCACGGGACCTCAACGTCCATCTGGAAATCGTCGGCGGGGGCGAGGTCCGTCCTGCCCTTGAAGCCCAAGTGGCCAAGTTGGGGCTACGGGACCGCGTCAGGTTCCTCGGACTGGCCAGCGATGACGAACTGCGCGAGGCGTACATCAAGGCGGATATCTTCTGCATGCCCGGGACGGCCGAATTGCAGTCTTTGGTCACCCTTGAAGCGATGTCCGCGTCCACCCCCGTGTTGTTGGCCAACGCCATGGCCCTTCCGCATCTGGTCCGCGATGGAGAGAACGGCTACCTGTTCACCCCGAATGACAGCAACGACCTGTCCGCGAAGATCACCATGCTCGTTGAACTGCCGGAGGACCAGCTCAAGGCCATGGGAAAGCTCAGCCGCGAGATGGTGGAACCGCACAGCATCAACAGCACTCTTCAAACCTTCGAGGACCTCTATCGCGGTGCCTCGTACGAAGACATGGTGGTGTGACCGGAGCACTGCCCGGCAGCCATTAGTATTGCTAGAGTGCTTTGCCCACTACCGTGATTAAGCGGTGGCTGGGCGGGTGCCTAGGGGCTATAGCTCAGCTGGTTAGAGCGCGGGACTCATAATCCTAAGGTCCTCGGTTCAAGTCCGAGTAGCCCTACCAGATCCGGATCGTCCCCCTTCCCTGCGTATGCGTGGGAAGGGGGACGTTTTTGTGTCCGGCCATGTGGTGCCGCTCCAAGCGACGTCCATTGCGGGAAGACGTGCATCTGCGATATGTTACTGACCAGTAACTTTCCCTGTGGTCCCTTGCCACCCTTGAAGGAGCGAACATGTCCAACGCTGCATTCGACGCCGCCACCCTCCCGTATGCCGACGGGGACTTTTATGCCTTTGAGCAGATGTTGACGGGCAAGGAGCGCGATCGGCTCGCCGAGGTGCGCGAATTCCTGGCCCGTGAGGTGACCCCCATCGCCACTGACTGCTGGAACCGGGGCGAATTCCCCATGGATCTCATTCCCAAGCTTGGTGAGCTGGACCTTGTCAGCCCCGTGCGCCGCCAGGGATTCTCCAACTTGTTTGCCGGCATGCTCCACGCCGAGGTCACCCGCGCTGACGCGTCGATAGCCACCTTCATGGGTGTTCACGACGGCCTCTTTACCGGCTCGATTGAGGCGCTGGCGTCCCAGGAACAAAAGGATGCCTGGCTGCCGGACATCTACTCCTTGAAGAAGATCGGCGCCTTCGGCCTGACCGAGCCGTTGGGTGGTTCGGATGTCGCTGGCGGAACCCGGACCACGGCGCAGCGGGACGGTGACAGTTGGATCCTCAACGGCGCCAAGCGTTGGATCGGCAACGCAACTTTCTCGGACTGGGTGGTCATCTACGCCAAGGACGTGGCCGATAACCAGGTCAAGGCGTTCCTGGTGGACACCTCACTGCCTGGTTACTCGGCCAGCAAGATCGAGAACAAAATCTCGCTGCGCACCGTGCAGAACGCCGACATCACCTTGGACAACGTGGTGGTGCCGGACTTCTGCAAGCTGGCCAACGCCAACAGTTTCCGTGACACCAACAAGGTCCTCAAGGTGACCCGCTTGGCAGTTGCGTGGCAAGCGGTGGGACTTCAGATGGCCGCCTTTGACGTCGCGCGCCGGTACGCCGTTGAGCGTCAGCAGTTCGGCCGGCCGTTGGCAGCATTCCAGCTCGTGCAAAACCAACTGGTGCAAATTCTCGGTCACACGGTGGCCTCCACCGGGATGATGGTTCGCCTCGCCCAGCTTGAGGATGCCGGCGTTGCCAAGGACGAGCAGTCAGCCCTTGCAAAGGCATTTGCTACCGCTCGCATGCGTGAAAGCGTAGCCCTCGGACGCAGCATCCTTGGCGGCAACGGCATCGTCACGGACTATGGGATGGCGAAGGTCTTCGCCGACGCCGAGGCCATCTACTCCTACGAAGGCACCCACGAGATCAATACCTTGGTGACAGGGCGAGCCATCACCGGCGTTTCCGCGATTGTCTGACGTAACGGCGAAATCCAAGGCCCCGGCTGGATCATCCCAGCGGCAGCAGTATGGAGGGGCGCATGTCCTGCACCAAGTCCAAAGGATTGACGTACTCATCGCCGCGTCTCACCCCCCAATGCAGGCATGGACTGCTGCCGCAGTGCCCGGAAACCGGCTCAGTGGAACCTATTAGCTGTCCTTTGCTGACAGGATCGCCAGGCTTGAGATTACTGGTCACTGGCTCAAAACTGCTCTTGAGGCCATTGCCGTGGTCAATGGTAAGGACTGACCGATCGACGACGACGCCGGCAAACGTCACCACGCCGTCCGCAGGCGCGGTGACGGGTTCGCCGTCGAGCACTTGCCCCAGATCCACGCCGCGGTGCCCGCTCAGCCACGGTTTGTCCGGCGGATCAAAGGTCCGCAGAACCGCAGGTTTGGGCGAGAGTGGCCAACTCCAATGTTCCCCCGGAGGGTGCACCGGACTGGACGGGCCCGCCGTGATGGCAATGGCGAGGAATGCGGACAGTAGAGGCTTCAAGAGGAGCATCTGACAAGCCTTCCGCCTAGGCGCCCGCACCGCGATCCCGACCCTTGGCTATGTGGACAACGCCAAGGGTCGCGCGGTCAGATGGAGGGGGTCGCTGTAGTACACTTGTTGGAGCAGTTTGCTGTGCCCTCAAGCTTGTTCAGGATCGTGTCTCATTCAGATATGCGAGGGCGCCGAACTGACTACGCGTATCCAGCCCTCCACGAGCGAAGCCAACAAACTTCAGGCTGCGGAGGATTGCGCCTCCTGCGGTCCGGTTATCCGGATGGGAAGTGCAATGGATGCCAGGAGCCGCGCCCGTCCGGGTAAGGCTAAACAACCGTCAACTATTGGCAGGGTAAGAGCAGCCCCATGGGCGCTCTCATGAATGACCTGCCGGAAGGAGCGTCGGCATGCCCGTCGTAACTATGCGCCAGCTGCTTGACAGCGGCGTCCACTTTGGACACCAGACCCGTCGTTGGAACCCGAAGATGAAGCGCTTCATCTTCACGGAGCGCAACGGCATCTACATCATCGACCTCCAGCAGTCGCTGTCCTACATTGACCGCGCTTTCGAGTTCGTCAAGGCTACTGTCGCCCACGGCGGCACCGTCCTGTTCGTCGGCACCAAGAAGCAGGCTCAGGAAGCAATTGCCGAGCAGGCTACCCGCGTTGGCCAGCCCTACGTCAACCAGCGTTGGTTGGGCGGTATGCTCACCAACTTCCAGACCGTTGCCAAGCGCATCCAGCGCATGAAGGAACTCGAAGAGATCAACTTCGAGGACGTCGCAGGCTCCGGTTACACCAAGAAGGAGCTCTTGCTCCTCAAGCGTGAACTCACCAAGCTCGAGACCAACCTCGGCGGTATCCGCAACCTGACCAAGGCCCCCTCGGTCCTCTGGGTTGTTGACACCAAGAAGGAACACCTCGCCGTTGACGAGGCCAAGAAGCTGAACATCCCGGTTGTTGCCATCCTGGACACCAACTGCGATCCCGACGAAGTCGACTTCCCGATCCCGGGTAACGACGACGCCATCCGCTCCGTCAACCTGCTGACCCGCGTTGTTGCCGACGCCGTTGCTGAGGGCCTCATCGCCCGTAACCAGCGCGCAACGGGCACCACCGAAGCTCCGGAAGAGCCGCTGGCTGAATGGGAGCGCGAGCTCCTTGAAGGCAGCAAGGCTGAAGAAGCTCCGGCCGAGGCACCTGCCGCAGAAGCACCCGCAGCAGAAGCTCCCGCGACCGAAGCCGGCGCTGGCGAAGCCGAAGCCGCGAAGTAAATCTTGACCTTCCCTGGTGCCGGTAATGGCTTCAGGGGCAACTGACAGGATGGCAGCTCACCTTGTGGGCAGCCGTCCTGTCAGTCCGTAAACACACAAATTTCTAGACAGAGGGGTTCCCATGGCGAACTACACTGCTGCTGACATCAAGGCCCTGCGCGAGCGCACCGGCGCTGGCATGATGGACGTCAAGAAGGCTCTCGACGAAGCCAACGGTGACGCCGAGAAGGCCATCGAGATCATCCGCATCAAGGGCCTCAAGGGCGCTACCAAGCGCGAGGGCCGCTCCACCGCAGAAGGCCTGGTTGCTGCCAAGGTCAATGGTGGCGTGGGCGTCATGATCGAGGTCAACTGCGAAACCGACTTCGTTGCGAAGGCTGACAAGTTCATCCAGCTGGCGGACAAGGTCCTCAACGTGGCTGTCGAGTCCGGCGCTGCCGACCTCGAAACCCTGCTGGCCACCGAGGTTGACGGAAAGCCGTTGTCCGAGGTTGTCATCGAAGAAGGCGCCGTTCTGGGCGAGAAGGTCGTCGTTCGCCGCATTTCACGCGTCGAGGGCACCACCGTTGATGCCTACCTGCACAAGACCTCCAAGGACCTCCCGGCCCAGGTTGGCGTTTTGTTCGCAGTCGACGGCGAAGGTGAAGCCGCTACCACTGCTGCGCACGATGTCGCTGTCCACGTTGCAGCCATGGCGCCGAACTACCTCACCCGCGAGGATGTTCCGGCTGAATTGGTTGAGTCCGAGCGCCGTATCGCAGAAGAGACCGCCAAGGCTGAAGGCAAGCCCGAAGCAGCACTTCCGAAGATCGTCGAAGGCCGCGTAACTGGCTTCTACAAGGGTGAAGTCCTGGTTGACCAGGCGTTCGCCAAGGATTCCAAGAAGACCGTTGCACAGGTCCTCGAAGAAGCCGGCGTCAAAGCAACCGCAGTATCCCGTTTCCGCGTCGGAAACTAGCACGTTATGAGAAGGGGTGGTCACTTCGGTGGCCGCCCCTTTTTCATGCAACCGTCCGGTCAATAACTACCCGGGCCATCAGCACGATAACCTAGCCAGAGTCCACCAACGGGAGGCACCATGGAAACCGTCAACACTGCAATCCACCCCGAGAAGACCCGGCGACGTGTACTTCTGAAACTTTCCGGCGAAGTAATCGGTGGCGGCAAGCTCGGCGTCGACCCCGAAACCGTCCGGGCCATCGCCAAGCAGATCGCCGCGGCCGTGTCCGACGTCGAGGTGGCAATCGTCGTCGGCGGGGGTAACTTCTTCCGCGGTGCCGAACTGTCCCAGAGCGGCATGGACCGCTCACGCGCTGACTACATGGGCATGCTGGGCACGGTCATGAACTGCCTCGCCCTGCAGGACTTCCTGGAACAAGCCGGTGTTGAGACCCGGGTCCAAAGCGCCATCACCATGGGCCAGGTAGCCGAGGCGTACATTCCGCGCCGTGCCATCCGCCACATGGAAAAAGGCCGCGTGGTCATCTTCGGCGCAGGCGCCGGTTTGCCTTACTTCTCCACCGACACCGTGGCCGCCCAGCGCGCCCTCGAGGTGCACGCTGACGAGGTCCTCATGGCCAAGAGCGGCGTGGACGGCGTCTACACAGCGGATCCCAAGAAGGATCCAGCAGCAGAAAAACTCGATGTCCTCAGTTACGACGAAGCGTTGCGCCGCGATATCAGGGTCATGGACCAGACCGCGATGACCATGTGCAAGGACAACAACCTTTCCATGGTGGTCTTCGGCATGGAAGGCGAGGGCAACGTCACCCGCGCCATCCTGGGCGAAACGCTGGGAACCCGGGTAAGCCCCTAGCAAGGGCTAGGATATTTCTAGGACCGTCCGCCCCTCGTGGCGGCGCTTTAATGTGCAGTGCCGCTTCCAGCCAGGCGGCGACTAATTTTGAGGAGACACCCGTGATCGAAGAGACTTTGCTCGAAGCCGCCGAGAAGATGGACAAGGCGGTGGAGGTCGCCAAGGATGACTTCGCGACGATCCGCACGGGTCGGGCCAACCCCGGTCTCTACAACAAGGTCATTGTTGAGTACTACGGCACGCCCACCCCGCTCCAGCAGTTGGCCTCCTTCGGCGTTCCGGATGCACGGACCATCTTGATCACCCCCTACGACAAGACCGCGCTGCGGGACATCGAAAAGGCCCTGAGTGACTCTGAGGTTGGCGCCAACCCGTCCAACGACGGCAACGTTATCCGCGTGACAATCCCTGAGCTCACCAAAGAGCGCCGCAAGGAATACGTGAAGATCGTCAAGGGCAAGGGTGAGGACGCCAAGGTCTCCATCCGCAGCATCCGCCGCAAAGCCAAGGACACCTTGGACAAGCTTGTTAAGGACGGCGAAGCGGGCGAGGACGACGGCGCCCGCGGCGAGAAGGAACTTGACGCCCTGACCAAGCAGCACGTCGACAGCATCGACGAGCTGCTCAAGCGCAAGGAAGCCGAGCTGCTCGAGGTCTGATGAACCAGGCTGAGCCGGCGCCCGCAGAGCGGGCCCCGACACGCGATAGGCCCCGGCGTGCCAAGCGGCCACGGGAGAACCCCACGCCGAAGGCGGGCCGGAATCTTCCGGCGGCCATCGGCGTCGGACTCGCCATGCTCGTGGCGGTCCTGGGTGGATTGCTGTTCCTTCCCCTGGGCTTCGTCCTGGTGACCACGGCCTTCGCAGTATTTGGGGTGTGGGAAGTCTTCCGGGCCCTGCAGGCCCAAGGCACCCGGCTACCGATCATCCCGGTTATGGTAGGGACACTGGTGATGCCGGTCTCGGCCTACTTCGGGGGCTTGGAAGGCCTGCTGTTTACCATGACGGCCTGCTCCGTAGCAGTGCTCGTTTGGCGTTCGGTGGAGAGTGCCGCAGGGGCGCCGCGGAGTGTTTTCGCCGGGGTTTTCACCTTGGCGTGGGTCCCTTTCCTGATCAGTTTCGCAGCACTGCCGCTCCATGCCACCGGAGGTGCGACGCCGATCGGCTTGTGGCCGAGCGGTATACCGCAAGGTGCTTGGCAGATCGCGACTCTCCTGCTGCTCGTGGTTTCAAACGACACTTTCGGCTACATCGTGGGTGCTTCGATCGGGAAGCACCCCATGGCGCCTAAGATCAGCCCCAAGAAGTCCTGGGAAGGCTTCGCGGGATCCGTGGGTGGTGCCATGGTGATTGGTGTCCTTGCTTGTATTTTCCTTCTCGACAAACCTTGGTGGGTTGGCTTGGTGCTGGCCCTTGGCATGGTCGCCGCCGCAACTGCGGGGGACCTTGCTGAGTCCATGGTCAAGAGGGAATTGGGGGTCAAGGACATGAGCAGCATCCTGCCAGGCCACGGGGGCGTCATGGACCGGTTGGACTCCATTGTTTTTGCGGCCCCCGTAGCTTATGTTTTGTTCGCGCTGCTCAGCGGCGTATGAGAACCCGATGAAGGATAATTAGTGTCCGTGGATATTCGACGCCAGATTCCCGCAACTTTCAATCGCGTGGAGCGCAGCAAATACGGCTACAACGCCAAACAAGTGGATGACTTCCTCAGCCGCGCCAAAACGTCGTTCGAGAATCCAGTAGGCGCCCCCGGCCACGTTGCCAGTGCAGACGTCCGTGCGGTTGCCTTCGACCCCGTCAAGGGTGGTTACGACGCCCACACCGTCGATGCAGCCCTGGATCGACTGGAGGACGCCTTGGCCCGCCGGGAACGCGACGACCTGATCGGGAAAGAGGGCGAAGAAGCCTGGCTGCGCCAGATCGGCAAGCTATCGGGAATCCTGCGAGGCAGGCTCCACAGGCCCGACGGCGAACGGTTCCGCCGCCCGTCACACAAGCGGGCCCGCAGTTACAACGTCCAGGACGTTGACGCTTTGTGCGCAGAATTGGTCGGCTACCTCGAAAACGATCAGACCCTGAGCGTGGATACCGTGCGCAGGGCCGTATTCCGCGCGGCCCGTGGCGCCGACGGCTATGAGGAAGCCCAGGTGGACGCGTTCCTGGAGCGCGTGGTGGAGCTGATGGCGGCCATCGACTAGCGATCGGGCTACTTTTTGAGGCTGAGCCATTCCGTGAGCTGCTCCAGCGGCCAGGTGGTGACAATCCGTTCCTTGGGCACTCCAAGCGCCTCTGCCCGCTCGGCGCCGTATTGAAGGAAGTCGAGCTGACCGGGAGCATGGGCGTCGCTGTCGATGCTGAAGAGGCACCCGGCGTCGAGCGCTAGTTTTATCAGGTTATCGGGTGGGTCCTGCCGCTCGGGCCGTGAATTAATTTCGACGGCGACACCCCATTCGGCGCACTCGGTGAACACCTTGGCGGCATCGAACTCCGACTCCGGCCGTGTACCCCGGGATCCCTGGACGAGCCGCCCGGTGCAATGGCCCAGCACATTGGTGTGTGGATCCCGGATGCCACCCAACATCCGCTGGGTCATGGTTTGCCTGTCCGCGCGCAGCTTGGAATGCACGCTGGCGACCACGACATCCAGGCGGGCCAGCATTTCCGGCGTTTGATCCAGGGTGCCGTCCTCGAGGATGTCCACTTCGATGCCCTTAAGCAGCCGAATGTCCTCCAGCGATGCGTTGATCCCTTCCACGATGCCAAGCTGCTTCTCCAGCCGCTCGACGCTCAGCCCGTTGGCGATGGTGAGGTTGGGGGAGTGGTCCGTGAGCGCGAGGTATTCCCGGCCCAGTGTGCGGGCTGCGGCGACCATGGCTTCGATGGGTGAGCCGCCGTCGGACCAATTGCTGTGGCTGTGCAGGTCCCCGCGCAGCGCTGTCCGCAAAGTACCGCCACCAGCGGCCAGTGCTTCCTTGCCGCGCTCCCGCAGGTCGGCCAGGTAGTCCGGAACGGCGTCGGCCATAGCCTGGGTGATGACCTCACCGCTGCGGGCGCCCACGCCTTTAAGACTGGTCACCCGCCCGGCGTCGACCAATCTCCGCAGTTCTTCCGGGGCGAGTTGATGTATCGCATCTGCCGCTTTGCGGAAGGCCTGGACCTTGAACGACGGGGCCTGGCTCCGTTCGAGCCAAAAGGAAATTTCTTCGAGCGCCTCAATAGGATCCATGGGTCCATGATCCACGAACCGCGGCCGCCATCAAGAGAAGGCGGGGCTGGCGGTGCGCCGGACAGGGGCCGTCGCTAGTGGTGATGTCCCTGATTCAGGGTGAGATTCGTGTTCTGTGCCGGTGCCGGAGCTTGGCCGTGCTCTCCATGGGGAACAGCATGCTGTCCCGCCAAAGATGCGGCCAACCCGGGCGTCGCCACGGACGAAACAACGACGGCGGCGCCGAACGCCGCTGCCAGGAGTCGCCCACTCCGCGGCGGTGCGCCTGCACCGCCGTCGTTGGTCTTGTGTTGCCGCCGGAGCCACCCTGTGCCGGCAAGTGCCATGAGCACCAACCCGAACGCAGCAAGATCACTGACGCTCATGAACTTGGGAACAGAGCCCAAGCCAGTCGCTATGGCGGCGACATGGCCGACGGCGGCAAGGGTCAATGCCGGTGCGGCGTAACGGGTCAGGACCAATGCGTTCCGATGGAGCCCCCAGAGGGCCCACATCAGGAAGCACAGCCCTGCCAACAGGGTTGCCGCACAGGCAACGACGAGGCCGGGAGTGGGGGCGGATTGCCCAGTGAGGTATCCGGCAGCCAGGGAGAACTCAACCAGCCCGGCCGCCATGGCCGCGAAGTAGATGAAAAGCAATACTGCCGCTTTGACTGTTGGGCGTTGGTACTCCATGGTGCCGCTCCCTTCCGGTTCTCTGGTGGTGCGGCTGATCAGGCGCGGGCTGTTGCGACTGTTGCTTTGTCCTGTGACAGGGCGACTCCGAGAAGGAGGACGGCGCTTGCAAGGTGCAGCACGTTGTCCGCGCCGTTCAGGGCAATGATGTTCAGTGAGGTTCCCACGAGGAACAGGCCGAGGATGCCCACCAGGAGGTAGACCCCGCCGATAGTTGTGTTGACCGACTTGGCGGCGGTAACGCCGTTCATTCCGGAGTAGAGGAGTGCCGCACCGATAGCCAAGTGAATGATGTTGTGGAGCGGGTTCACATCAAAAATGATCAAGGTGGCACCCTTGGTTGCGAAGAAGCCGGTTCCGGATGTGACGAAAAACCCGAGCAAACCTACCAAGAGGTAGACGGCTCCGAAGACGGTGGCGATCAAGCGGTTGGGCGACGTGCGCATTGGTCCAAACCTTCCCATGACGGCCGGTTGACCGGCCATTTCTGCTGAGCCCCGGACGGGACTCTCAGCAGTGATTCGGACCATTGATCGCGGTGGATGGGTGGAAGCCGGATTTATTCTGTTTCCTTGGCGACCTCAGGCCTGCGAGCCTCGCCCTAACAGGGGTTGAACGCGGTAAGGGATCATCTCACGCATGGCCAGCGCCGTATCCGTGCGGTCCACTCCATCGCAGGCAAGGATCTTCCCGTTGATGCGGAAGAGGTCTTCGGCATCCAAGGCGACCACGCGCAGCAGCAAATCCGCGGATCCGGTAAGCCCGAACCCTTCGAGAATTTCCGGGATGTCGGCCAGGTCCTGGGCCAGCGAGGCCAGCTTTTGCTGCTGGACGTGTACAGAAATGAATGCGGTCAGGGGATAGCCGAGGGCTGCCGGATTGATCCGTCGTTCGAAGGATAGGAAGGCGTGTTTCTTCTCCAACTGTGCCATGCGGGCCTGGACGGTGTTTCGGGACAGCCCAAGCTTCTGCGCCAGGGCCACCACCGTCCCCCGAGGGTCTTTGGCCATGGCTGAAAGGAGCCGGGTATCAGTGCCATCCAAAGGTTGCATAATGCGCAAGATTAGCACGGTGGAGGCATCCATTACCGTGCGTGATGATCAATTTTTCCATCGGTAGTTGTACCCGATGCTGGTTGTGAGTAGGGTCACAAATAACTCCGGTGAAGGCGCCGGAGGGCCGATCTGCGGCAGGATCACAAGTCCCGCCAACGCCGGCAAAACCGAACCGGAAGGGTGCGATCACCTGTGTTAACGGATCAGGCGGGCAATCGGGCGCAAGGGTACGCTCCGACCCCGGAAACCCCAGGCAATGACGCTCGGAATCCACTGCGGACCGGTGGCGAGCTGCTTCAGCTGGTCTCACCGAAGGGCGAACGCATCAGTCATCCGGAGTTCGACGTCTGGGTCAAGGACGTTGGGGATGAACAGCTGTGTGGCCTGTACGAGGACATGACGGTCATCAGGCGTATCGACGCCGAGGCCACAGCCCTTCAGCGGCAGGGGGAGTTGGCCCTTTGGCCGCCACTCCTCGGCCAGGAAGCGGCCCAGATCGGTTCCAGCCGTTCACTGCACGACGACGACTTCGTCTTTCCCAGCTACCGCGAAAGCGGTGTGGCTTACGTACGCGGTGCGCATTTGAGCGAAATCAGCAGGGTATGGCGAGGCAACTCGTCCTACGGTTGGGATCCCCAGCGCATCAATATGGCAACGCCCCAAATCATCATTGGCTCGCAGAGCCTGCACGCTGCCGGATATGCCATGGGAGTCCAGCTCGAGGGCGCCACTACCGCTGTGATCGCGTACTTCGGAGACGGCGCCACGAGTGAGGGCGACGTCAGCGAAGCCATGGTTTTCGCTGCCAGCTACCAGGCTCCAGTGGTATTTTTCTGCCAAAACAACCACTGGGCCATATCGGAACCTGTCCGCATCCAATCGCACATCGAATTGGCCGACCGGCCCAACGGCTTCGGCATTCCCAGCATGCGCGTTGACGGCAACGATGTGTTGGCCGTGATGGCCGCGACCCGCGTTGCCCTGGATAGGGCGAGGAAGGGTGGTGGCCCCACGTTCATTGAGGCCGTTACCTACCGGATGGGTCCGCACACCACCGCTGACGATCCCACCCGGTACCGGGATCCGATCGAGTTGGAGGACTGGGCTGCCAAGGACCCGATTGTTCGGCTGCGCAAGCTCCTGGAAACCAAGGGGCTGCTGACGGACAGCGTGGAAGCAAAGGTTAAGGCCAAGGCCGACGCCGTTGCCGCTGAGTTCCGTTCCAGCTGCATAGGAATGCCGGACCCCAAGCCGCTGGAGGTCTTCGACCACGTCTACAGCACGCCCAACTCCTGGATTGAACGCCAAAAAGACCACTACACGCGGTATTTGAACAGTTTCGGCCAGGGCGATGCAGCCCAGCCAGTCCAGGAAGGTGGACGCTGATGTCCAAGCTCACATTCGCCCGCGCCATCAACGCCGGCCTGCGCAAATCGCTCGAGGACGATCCCAAAGTGGTTCTCTTGGGCGAAGACATTGGCTCCCTGGGCGGGGTATTCAGGGTGACCGATGGTCTCCAGAAAGACTTCGGCAAGCACCGTGTCATCGACACTCCCTTGGCGGAGTCCGGCATCATCGGTGCTGCGGTCGGGCTGGCGTACCGAGGATTCCGACCGGTATGCGAGATACAGTTTGACGGTTTCATCTACCCCGCGTTTGACCAGATCGTCAGCCAGGTCGCCAAGATGCATTACCGTACCCAAGGCCGCGTCAAGATGCCGATCACCATACGCGTCCCATTTGGGGGAGGGATCGGTTCACCGGAACATCACTCGGAATCTCCGGAAGCCTACTTCACCCACACGTCCGGACTGCGCGTGGTGGCAGTGTCCAACCCGCAGGATGCGTACACGATGATCCAGCAGGCCATCGCCTCCGATGATCCGGTTCTCTACTTCGAGCCCAAGCGGAGATACCACGACAAGGGGGATGTGGATGAGGCTTTGGACCTTTCCCGCGCCCTGTCCTTTGAGCGGGCCGCCGTCGTAAGCGCCGGCAAGGACGTGACGTTGGTCGCCTACGGCCCGCTGGTCAAGACAGCCAAGGACGCCGCGCTTGCCGCAGCCGATGAAGGCATTTCCGTTGAAGTCATTGACCTGCGGTCCTTGGCACCTGTTGATTACCCGCTGGTTGAGGCATCGGTGCGCAAGACCGGTCGATTGGTCATTACCCATGAAGCGGGGCAATCGGGCGGCCTGGGCGCGGAAATTGCGGCGAGCATCACGGAGCGCTGTTTCAATTACCTCGAGTCCGCACCTGTCCGCATCACCGGCTTCGACGTCCCGTATCCGTACTCGAAGCTGGAAATGCACCATTTGCCGGACCTGGACAGGATTTTGGACGGCGTTGACCGGGCGCTGGGGCGCCCCAATTCATTGAGCGGTTTGGAAGGATGAGCGCCACCATGATCAAGGAATTCAGGCTGCCGGACTTGGGAGAAGGTCTGACCGAGTCGGAAATCCTGAGTTGGAAGGTGGCCGTAGGGGACACGGTTACCCTCAACCAGGTCATCGCGGAGGTGGAGACAGCCAAGGCGGTAGTGGAACTGCCCTCACCGTTCGCCGGTGTGGTGGCCGCACTCCACGAGCAACCGGGAACAGTGGTGGAGGTCGGCAAGCCCATTGTCTCCTTCGAAGTGGATTCCGCTGAGGGCGGCTCCGCCCAAGCTGACACCAACGAACACGACGACGGCGACGGCGGCGAAGTGCCCACCGCGGCAGCCAAACGCGAGCCGAACCTGGTGGGATACGGTGCAGTCCTGGAAAACACCGGGCGTCCTACGCGGAGGGCCCGGGGACAGGTGGCCCCAGCCCAGTCGCCGGTGTCGGCTTCGGTGCCAACGCAAGTGCCTGTGCCAGCCCGAGCCGAAGTACCAGCCCGAGTCGAAATACCAGCCCGAGTCGAACCCACAGTTGCCTTGGAATCAGCGGGTGCCGAGCGCCCGCGCTCCACGCCGCCGGTTCGCAAGCTCGCCCGCGATTTGGGCATCGATTTAAGCGCGGTGCAGGGTTCCGGGCCCGGCGGCCTCATCACCCGGGAAGACATCCAGCAGTACACGGACGCTGAAGCCTCGCAGAAAACCGGGCAGGGAACGGCCACCCAAGCCTCTCCCGCCAGGCAGGGCGAGCGGGAGACGCGGACGCCCATCCAGGGTGTCCGCAAATTCACCGCCGCAGCAATGGTGCAGAGCGCTTTCACTGCCCCGCACGTAACCGAGTTCCTCACAGTTGATGTCACGGCGACCATGGAGCTTTTGGCCCGCCTGAAGGGCAGTAAGGCCTTTGAGGGCTACAAGCTGACGCCCCTGACCCTCGCAGCCAAGGCATTGCTGGTCGCGTTGCAGAATAACCCGTCGTTGAACTCACGGTGGGATGAGGCCAACCAGGAAATCATCCAATTCAACTACGTGAATCTGGGTATTGCCGCCGCGACGCCGCGAGGCCTCACGGTTCCGAACATCAAGGATGCGGACCGCCTGACGCTGCGGGAACTCTCCGCGGCACTGACTGACCTGACGGACACGGCCCGTTCCGGAAAAACCCAACCGGCGGACCTCTCCGGCGGCACCATCTCCATCACCAACATCGGCGTCTTCGGCATCGATGCGGGGACTCCCATCCTCAATCCCGGCGAAGCTGCGATCCTTGCCTTGGGAAGCGTCCGGAAAGCGCCTTGGGTTGTGGAGGACCAGGTCGTGGTCCGCCAGGTCATGTCCCTTAGCCTGTCCTTCGACCATCGCCTGGTCGACGGGGAACAGGGCTCCCGGTTCCTGGCTGATCTCGGCACCATCCTGGCCGACCCGGCCATGGTGTTGACCATGATCTAGCCTGCCAGCTTCGCGCCGGACCGCCTCAGTCTTCGGTGGGGGTGGTCCGGTTCGGGTGGACATCCCGCCAGCTGTGCTGGGGTTCAAAACCCAGCACCTTGCGCGCCTTGTCGATCGACAGCATCGTTTCGTGTTCGCCCAACTCCTTGACCACCTCGACGCCGGGAAACACTTCGGCGGCCAGCGCGGCACTGCTGCGGGTCATCACGGTATCTGACGCGGCAATGATGAAGGTTTCGAAACCAGGTGTCCCCTGTTCCAGGGCCTGGACCACGGCAAGTGCACCGTCACGCGCGTCGATATAACCCCAGAGGTTCCATTTGCGCAGAGTCGGGTCCGAATCAAAGGACGGGAAGGCCTCATAGTCTTCCGGGTCCATGACGTTGGAGAACCTCAGCGCCGTGATGCTCAGGTTCGGGTCCCACCGCGTCAGTTGGATGGCCATCTGCTCTTCAAGGTGCTTCACCAGTGAGTAGGTGCTCTCGGGCCGTGCTGCATACTCCTCGTCCACAGGGATGTACGGCGGTTCGACGTCGAAGGGCAGCCCGAGGACGGTCTCGCTGGAGGCGTATACAACCTTGGTGATCCCGGCCCTGCGGGCCGCCTGGAACACGTTGTACGTGGAGAGCATGTTGTTCTCGAAAATCGCGGCGTCAGGAGCGAGCCCCGGGGCGGGAATTGCTGCAAGGTGCACAATGGCATCGATGCCGTTGTGCCTGTCGTCGAGGCCAAGGATCACGTCCAGGACCTGTCCGTAGTTGCGGAGGTCCACGTTCACGTAACCCGGTCCGCGAGTTCCCACGCGATCCAGATTCAGTACGTCGTGGCCATCTTGGACGAGTCGCCTGACGACGCTCCTGCCCAATTTTCCGCTTCCCCCGGTGACGGCAATCCTCATCGTGAACTCCTCGCTTGTAGCTGCCCTAGCCAAGGGCCTGTTGTCCGGCGTCCGGCCAAATGCAGTGAACGGTTCAGTGCAGTGAACGGTGCAGAGCAATGAACGTCCAGTGCAGTGAACGGTGCAGAGCAATGTTGGTGCAACGAATGGTCGGTCTTTCAACCCTAAACTTCGGGAGCACCCAAAACAGCCCTGTAGCTGGCCCTGTGAGTCCTAGGATGTGCAGAACGGGTGAGATCCCCGGCGGCGTCAGTGCCCTTCGCCGTCGTCGTCCTGTTCATCAGCGGTGAGGGCATCAGCGGTGAGGGCCGAGTACGCCATCTGCTCCAGGATGGGCCGTGCCGTCTTGGCCGCGATCTTTCGCCCATGGTGGCGGACCGAGTGCGGCGTGGAATTGATGAGGCCAAAAGCGGCGTGGGCACGAACCCGGAGCCCGGAAATGTCCGAGTCCGGGTGGATCCTTGCCAGCACCTCTACCCAGGTCTCCACGTAACTGCGCTGCAGGGACCTGACCTCGGCTTGGTCCGCGTCGGTCAGGCTTCCGAAATCGCGGTCCTGAACCCGAATGACGTCCGGGTGGGTCAGGGCGAAGTCGACTTGAAATTGAACCAAGGCCCGCAGGGCATCTTTTGGGTCGGAGGTTTCAGCTGCAACCCGGAGCCCGCCGTCGAGCAGGTCCCGGCTTACGCTCAAGAGGAGTTCGCCGAGGACTGCCTGCTTGCCCGGAAAGTGGCGGTACACAGCCGGCCCACTCACTCCAGCTGCCGCTCCGAGATCTTCGAGCGAAACCCGGCTAAAGCCGTTTTCGGCAAAAAGACCCGCCGCAGCGGACAACAAAGCCAGGCGTCGGACTTCCTTTGCCTGGCTCCTTTGGGTTGCCGTGGCGCGGATGCCCGCAGTGCGTGCTTCCGGCACTCCAGTCACTTTCTCCTCCTTGGCCCACCACGGGCCGGCTGGCAGGACACCGTCAAGGTTCCCGCCGGCCCTGCGAATCCACATCCGCTCCTGCCCGAGGACGATCCTAGCCGGTGGCACCCGGGGTGCCCAGTTCCCACCCCGGCCGGGAGACGGAGCTAAATGAAAGGGGCTAAATGAAAGGGTGCGGAAGCGGGTTGCCTGGTAGCCCGTTCCCGGCGGCAGCCGCACCAAGCACGTTCCACTCCAACGCCTCGGACATCCGAAGGGGCTGGAGAGTATCGCAGAAGATCTTCACCGCACACCAACCCATTTCCCTGATCGCTTGTGGCAGCCGCGGTGTCAGATCGATCAGCGTGTATCCAGCCAAGATGTCCGGCCAAGCTCCTTGCTGTCCGTCTGCGGCGCTAGCCTCCGCATCGGAGACGAGGGAGTGGCTTGCGCGGGGGATGCGATCCAGCCATGTACGGATTGCCGTGATACTGGCATCGGCTGCCCAGTAGCGAGCCCGGGCCATCTCACTGGTGATCGGCGGCGCCATGGGCCTCTCGCCCTCGGAATCTTTTAAGTTGATGAGCAAGGACCTGATTTGCAGGGACTCTTGAACGGCACGCAGCACGCCGAGGAACCGGTCATGTTCCAGCCCTAGTCCCGCGCCCACAACCCCGTGCTTTGTGTCGATGGCAACGGCCATCCACACCGCGTGTCCGTGGGACTCGTCGAGGAGGACCAGTTCCAGTTCCACGCCTTGGGAGGCAGCAGCTTTGGCCACATCAAGCACCCGGGCGTCGGGGCCTGCGCTCCTCGGCCTGGGAGCTCCGCTAATGGGTTCGAACGCTGCATCGGCAAGTTCGAACCGCAGTGCTGCTTCGGGCCGGTCCCACCCTCGCATTGCGGCGTGGCGTTCGATGATCTCCTTGGCAGCCGACTGTTCCGCGGTTGCCCGGCTGATGCCCGCAGCGGTCCCCGAAGGGCTCGGGTCAAAAAGATCCTGTGCCCCTGGCGTTGCAGCACGAGGGAAGTCCACCGCCGCCGCAGGTACAGCCACCGCTCTTTCTCTGCCGTCGCCGTCGTATCTTGTTGCTGCATAAACGTCCACGTTGGGTAGGGCTGAGATGTCTGCCCAGCTCACACCGCGGGGCGCGATGGGAAGTCCGGCACCGTTGGGCAGCCCAGGGTGCGGGATGAGCGCTCGGCGCTCCACCGCTTCGCCGGCCGCCCGGGCGAACGTCGGGGCGCGCCTGACGCCTGCCGCACCCACCCAACTCATATCGATGCCGGCGTTCGATTCGTCCGGACGTTCCTGACCGATATCGACGGCGACCGTCCACAGCAGGCTATTCGTTCCGTCCGGGGGCAGAACCCGAACACTGCGTGCCAAGCCGAGGGCAGGGTTCAGTGTCTGGAGGTAATCAACTCCCATAAGGATCAATCCTTAAGTCAGTCAGGCCGGCGGCCCGGATACCGGCTGCAAACATCTCCGACAGTTGCTCACGTGCCAATTCCTTTTTCATGGGACGGCCGCGGCCGAATCGGCGCAGGGTGTTCCTGGCCAAGGCATCGGCGAGGTCTGACTGAATAGGGCTTGGGGGAACGAGGTCTGCGGGTACGAGGCTGCCGCCGCCCGAAGTCCCCTTTCCCGAAGCATCGCTTCCAGGACGCTTTCCTTCGGAAAGCCTGCCTCCGGAGCCGAGGGCGTGATCCGGCCCCAACCGAGCGACGCTCGCGGCACGTGCAACGCCGTTGGCAACCAGGGGCCAGAGCTCCTCAAGCTTTTGCCCATCACCCCAGACGGTGTTACCTCCGGCGACGGCGGCGAGCCACGGCCCCAGCAGGAGGATGGATGCTTGGTTCTTCCGGATTCCCAGGGCCATGGACAACTCATTCGCCAAGAACCACAGCGACGACGGCGCCGGGCCACGGCCGCGTAATGACCAACCAGCGTGCGACTCCGCACTCAGCAGGGCCGCATCCAGACGCTGTTGGCTGGACAATCGGAAACCGCTCTCTGTCCCGGCCAGGAGGTTCGCACCAGCGGCTCCGAGCAGCCAGCGCCCCTGTGCCTCGGAGTAACCCAGCGCGGACCCGCCTTCCACCATTGAGGTTAGGAGCCGGACAGCCGGTTCGAGCAGGCCCTCTGCCGCGAGCCACGGTGGTGCCTCAAGGAACCCGGGGTCGTAGGCGACCATGGACGTGCTCAAGCCCTCCAGCAGGACCAAGTTCTTTGCCCTGCCCGGCCAGGGGTCGCCGTCGTCACTGCGGGGCGATTCGTAGCAGGCGCCGGCGTTGACCTCGGAACCCGTACCAAACGTGCTCGGGATCACGCCAAACTCTATGTGGCCCGCGAGCGGCCGGGGGAGGATTGCGACGCCGTTTCGGTCGCCTATGCGCCGCAGGAACGGCTCCACGGATGGATCGGACGCCATCGCTACAGCGAGCTTTGCGACGTCCATGGTGTTGCCGCCGCCGACCGCAAGAAGGCGTTCCACGCCGGACTGGTCCAACCGCCGCGCGAGCTTTGACGCCGTCTCAATACCGGCTGGCAACCCAGCGTCCTCGACCCACAGGAAGCCGCCCGGGTCGAGGATTTCCAGTCGGTCGCTCAAAGCCGGGTCAGCCACCAGTACGGTCCTGGTGGAACGAAAAGCCTGCGCCAGCCGGACGGCCGACCCCGCTCCGGCAATCTGTGCGGGAGTGGCCGGCCTTTGAACCAGGGCGGAAATCACGCGAATTGCCCGGCCAGGTAGTCCGTTACGACACCTTGGATCCGGTCGAACAGCACGTCCAACTCCGCGTCGGGATAGTTCAGCGCCGGCACGAACTGCACCGCCCCCGGAGAAGGCTGGACGACGGCGCCTCGCCGTCGGCACTCGCTGACGAGTTCGAAGACTTTGTCCGTCCCGATGAGCTCTCCTGCCTCGTCGAAGAGCTGCACAGCGCGGAATGATCCGCGGCCGAACCCTTTGACCCGCGGTGAAAGGCTCTCCAGCCCGGAAACAAAGGCCGCAAGCCTCCTGCCCACGCGGGCTGCTGAGGTAGCTATGTCGAGGCGTTCGATTTCATCCAAAGTCGCCACAATGGCGGCACAGGACTGCGGGGACCCGGCTTGGGTCTCTCCGTGCCAGAACACCTGCTGTGCTTGGTCGAACGCGTCCACAACACGGTCACCCAGGAGCAACGCCGACGCGGCACATGTTCCGTTGGTGAGGGCCTTGCTGAGGACAAGGACATCGGGCTGAATCCAGTCATGGCTGGCAAATCGTGGGCCCGTCCGGTGGAAGCCGGTGGCAACCTCATCGGCAACAATAAGGAACCCTTCGGATTCCCGGTAGGCGTACACGGCGTCGACGATGTCTTGTGGCACCGGTAGCGCGCCGGAACCCAGAACGGGTTCCATGATCACCGCGGCAATTTCCGAACCGAACCTCTTCATCACAATGTCCAAGGCCGCGAGGTCATCGTAGGGAATCTTGATGTTAAGCCGTTGATCCACCTGGTAGACGTCCTGGAAAAGATAGGAGCCCGTGACAGCCATCGCGCCCATGGTCACTCCGTGGTAGCTGGCGGTGAAACTGACGATCCTGCGGCGTTTGGGATTTGAGTTGATGTCGTGGAACTGCCGGCTGAGCTTGACCACGGCATCGAGCGCAGAGCTGCCGGAGGTGGCGTAGAAGACCGAAGAGTACTCATGGGGAAGGGCGAACTCCAGCAAGCGGGTAGCAGCTTCGCGCGAGTAGGCACTGCCGCGGCGGAAGATCGGCAGGGTGGCCGCGTTGAGGTTCGCTTCGTTGATCGCTTCTGCTACCGCCACGTTGCCGTAGCCCAAGCTTGCATTCCAGAGGCCACTGATGCCGCACAAAGCCTCTGTCCCATCCGCAAAGGTGATGGTGTTGCCCCGAGCAGCCGTTGCTTCGGCATTGCCCCAATCCTTGGACGGGACGTAAAACTCGAAGTACTCACCGCTGGACATCTGTGGTTTTCCCCATCGCGTCTGGCCCAGGAGAGTGGGCCCTGAAAAGTTTGTAGTCGCCGATCGCACCGACCCGGTTCCGCGGCCCGACGTCGACCGCGTCCTCGAGGACCAATCCCGCCTCGCGCAGTTCAGTCCTTAGATCGCTTTCGGTCAAAAGATGTGTCGTCACCGAATACTCCGCGATTGCCTGCCCGTCATCTGATCGTTCGATCAACGTCGAGGAGAACGTTCCGCGGACGGCGTCGAACCTCTCCTCGATTGCCAGGTTCGGCGAAATTTCATGCACGTATCTGTTCTGTCCGCCTAAATCGGGAATGCGCAACGAGAGCAAGAGCTCGCCCCCTGGGTTTAACCATTGGCGGATGTCGGCAAGGAGCGAGCGGCGCTGGTCGGCGTCGAAGAGACAGAATGAAGTGGTCCCGAGGACGACGCAGTCAAAGTGGCCACCCGGCTCCAAGCTCAGGATGTCAGCAAGGACGACGTTCGCCTTTGACGCAGTGTTCTTGCGGTTTGGCCGTGCAAGTTCCTCGCTGAGTATGCGCAGGAGCTCCGCTGAGTTGTCCACGGCCGTGATGGATCGGACGAAGGGCAGGAGAGCCAGCGTTATCCGGCCGGAACCTGCCGCCAGTTCAAGTACACGGGCGTCCTTGCCCCTGAGTCTGTGGATGATCTCTCGCAGTTCAGAGGTGTCCGATTGGACGATCTCATGGTAGAGCTCGGCGCCCCTCCCGGTGTAAAGGGTTGCGTGGGGGCCGCTCATGTGATGATGACCGGAACGATGGTCAGTGCGGGATTCACGGGGACTGCAACTGCAGGGGGCGCTACGGCGTCCATGCCGGGGCTAACGTCGATGCCCAGATGGCTGAACAGCATTTGCAGCTCTTTGCTCCGGGCAATCTGCGCGGAGGGGGCAAGATCCTTGCCCGAAAGCTTCAGCCCGAGCCTGCCCTGCAGTTCCGCACCAAGCTCAACACCTGAAAGAACAGTTTCCACGGCCTGGGCGACGTCCTTGGGAACCTTGTTCAGCCGTCCCGTGCGTAGCTCCGTCACGAAATACTTTTCGTCGGCAACGATGACGAACACGCTATCCCGGCGGGACCGTTCCGCTGAGGGGTCGCCGTCGACCAACGAGGACCCGAAGCCCGAAATCCGGGCGTCAGCCGGGAACCGGCTTTGTGCGGCTCGAAGCACCTTTGCTGCCCCGAGAAAGCGCCCGATCCCGCTGTTTTCCCTCAGCATTTTCGCGTTCTCCTCACCGGCAACCGGGGAGTGAGTGGTGTACGCGCCGTCATTTACTTCAACGCCGCCCCCCGCCGGTCCCGAGAGCACCGGCGACGCTGCCGCAGGGACAAACAGCCGCGCGGGATCATTGCCCAGTTGGCCACAGCTGTGCCAGAATTCCTGGTCCACGACTGTGACGAGCTGGGTCAGCAGGAACCGCGGAAACACCCCGGTTTGGAAGGCCGTCGAGGCATCTGCTGCCACGGCCTCACGGTCAGCGTCTTCTTCGATGGAGAAGGCCGTCGGGCAAGAGATCGCAACGTAGGGGGCCGTTGCATAGCCTTCAAGCTGGACTACGAAATTGGTCCCGATTCCGATCTCTCCGCCGTTCGTCGAGAATTCACCGTTGTAACCAACAACCCTTGAGCGGGTTAGTGCCTGCACGGCTTCGATGTGGGATTCCTCGACGAACACCAAGGACTCTTCAGATCCGGGAAGCGACGTCATCGCCTCATCGCTAACGGCCCCCACCACGAGTGCATCATGGACTCCCGGGGCAGGCCGTGTTCCTTCAAGCCACAAACGCAGCCGTTCTGAAAACGCGGCCTCCTGCGTCAAATCTTCACTCATGGTTACCCCTCCTGAATATGTGCATTTCCATGTCTTTAGGTCTGAATTTCTTGAAGTCTCCGCACCAACGCAGATCGCATGTGGGCCACAGCTCCAGGGAATCGGTGGCTAAGAATCGCCCCAATGGCTCGGCGGTGGCTGCCGCTGACTACTGGCGCCGCAAGGCCCACCAGCCAGCCGTCCTTGCCGCCCGGAAACACGCCCAAGGCGAAGGCCGCACCTGGAGCTCCGGATGTGCCACCGGAGAACCCGGACATCCCACCCGTAACGTGCGACTCTGCATCCGGTCTGGAGCCAGCCACGGTGAGCGGCATCATGGTTAGCGGGTCGTCCTCGATCTCCGCAGCCCACCGACGAAAGTCTTCGGTGAGTTCATCAGCCGGAATGTTCCGGTGCCACTCATCGAGCAATGAAACGGCTGCGTTCTCGCTGGAGGTGCTGGCCAGCGCCGTGACCATCGTGTAGTCCAGTGAATGCCGCCGGGTCGACCCGGAAATGGAAACAACCGCAGTTGGTTCATCGACGGGCTGCAGGGCAGCTCCCTGGCAGGTCATCCGCCACCAGAGGTCCCAGTCCTCAAGACCGGCTCCCGCGCGGCACCAACCTCCAGCCCGCTCCAACAGCCCGGGACGGTGGGCCACGCGGCTTGGCTCCGCGTAGGGATCGATGGTGGCAATGTCCGGATGCCACAGGAGGTTTCGGCCGCGAAGGAAGGTGGACTGTCCGTCCTCCCGTTGGTAGGTAGCGCCACTGGCCACGAACTCTGAACCGCCGTCGAGTGCCTTGCCAAGGACCGCGAGATGGTCCCCCCGCCACAGGTCGTCGTGGTCGATGTAGGCCACGTACCCATCGCGGATGCCGAGGCTCAATTGGCGCCGGACCAGACCCGGATCACCCGTGTGCGGATAACGTAGCAGCTTCACGCGCCGGTCAGCTCGGGCGAAGCCGTGAACGACGTCGTCCGTATCGTCTGTGGAACCATCAGAGCCAACAAGAAGGTCGAAGTTGCCGTTGCTTTGGCCCAGGACGCTTTCAATGGTTGGGGCGATCGCTGTTGAGCGGTTGTAGGCGGGGCAAATGACGGTAAACCGGGGATGGCTCATGGTCCCATCACCCTGCCCACGATATTTCCCGCCCATTGGGCCATGGTCTGACCTGGAACTTCCCACACGGCTGTGCCGGTTCGCGGTGCCGCGCCGGCATAGTCAAGGCGAACGCAGAGCGCTTCTCGGGTCAGGTCCGACTCCTTCACGGCCACCGTCGCGGCCAACGGAACCGTGCAGGGGGCTGGCGCTCCGATTGCGGTTGCTTTTCCGATACTGCTGCCGGTCACGAGCCCGGGACCAAAGAGGTCCACTGTCCCGCCCGCAGAACCGGTGGAGCCGCCGAGTAATACAAGCTTTGGACCGTTGGCGTCGGTATAGAGTCCGGCGCGGACGTTGTTCGGGAAGGGAATTGCTACCACGAGAACCACGGCGGCAGCGAGGAGGGCGAGGGCATATGCGGTGGCAGGGCCCTTGCGGATGCCGGACTTGCGCAGTTCGATCACGTGTCCCATTCCCCGCATGAGCAGCCATATGGCCAAGGCGCCTGCCAGGAATAATTGAATCCACGCGGCAGCCTTGCCAAGGGAAGAGAGGTAGCTGCCGGCAGCAGCGACAACACCGATCAGGATAAGGAGCGGGAACACAGTGCAGAGGAGGCCGAAGAGAAGGCGGAGGGGAGTGGAAGGCAGCCCGGGCTCCCGGCCTGTGCGGAAAACCAACGTCCGGGTCCACGCACGGAACTCGTGCATGCAGCGGGCTCGAAGATTCGGCTTGTCCAAAAACCCGATCAGCGCGATGTAGCCATCCAGCTTCACGAACGGAATCAGGTTAAGCACACCGTAGAGGAAGCACAGCGCGCAGAAGGTGGCAGCGAGGGTGGCGAGGTCGCGGGGCAGCACGAAGGCGCCGATGCCGGCGACGGCTGCCAGGTTGCCTTGGGCGGTAATACCTGCGAGAGCAACCTTGGCGCGTTCGGCGGGTTTCAGTTTCCAGGCCTCGGTGACATCGCAAAAGAACGCCGGAACGAGATAGAACAGCATGAAGCCCACACGTCGAGACGTGCCCCCGTAGGCAACCAGGGTCGCTGCATGGGAAAGCTCGTGAACAAAAACAGCCAGATACAGGGCCAGGAGTAAGTAGAGGTATCCCGCCACAGTGGTGGTGTCGTGCAGGGCACTTTGCGAGTCCAGGAGCAGCGCAGCGACGGCGACCACCCCGACGGCATTGAGGGCGGCGACGCTCCACCAGAAGCCGCGGCTACGGATTATTCGTCCAATACCGGGCAAGCGGCCCAGCAGTCTTGACGGGTCCAACAAGGTCAGCTGGATGGAAAAGGGTCTGCGGAATTGAAGGCGCCGGGTTGAAGGTGTGTCTATCCGTGCCAGAGCCGGATTCTTGCCCAAGGTATCGAGCAACAGTTGCACTTCTTCCCCGGTCACGGGTTTCGTGACCGTTCCGGCCCGCCCTGCTGAGGCGGTGGCGCGGAGCCTATCCGCGATCACTTGGACGTCAATGTCCGGTAACGACCGCTGCGCTTCCTCAACGATGCGCCCCAAAGTGTCCGGCAAACGTAGGACTGGGCCAGCAGCACTACTAACCAGGACTCGGCCCGCTTCATCGGCATCGGAGAGATGAATCTGGCTCAGCCAAGGGTACTGGCCGTTCATAGGAGGTCGGTTCGTTTGAGCCGGATCGCGGCTGCCGTGAAAAGAAGCACAAGCCACCCCAGGTAGGTAGCGTAGCCGGCACCTACCGGAAGCATGTCGAACGTGGCCGAAGGATCAAGGCTCATGGCTTGGCCCGCGGCGCCGGGAAGGAACTTGCCAACCACTGGTAGAAGGTTCACGAGGTTGGGCTCGAGGACCAAGGTCCATGCGACCAAAGCGATGACCACGGGCAGGGACTTCCGTCCCTGCCAGGCGACAAACTGGCCAAGATAGGCCGCAAAGACAATCGTGAAAAAGACTCCCGCCAGAGTGGTCCTTCCGTCGGTATCGAGGATGAATTGGCCGCCCTTCGACGAAAGGCTCATCATTGCTACGGCCACCACGGACAGGGTTCCTGCGATGGCGAAAGCGATGGCGGGAAGCAGCAAGGCGAAGGCACGCAGGGTCAGCAAGCGCAGTGGGCCGCCGGAGAGGAAGGCGCTCCGTCCGATGGAGGAGTTGCCGAAGTCGCGAGTGACACAGATGATTCCAAAAATCATAGAAAACAGGCTCGCTCCGAACCCGAGGCCCACCAGGGAAGCAGTGGCCTTCTCTGAGCCGCCCGGCAATGACAGCCCTGTGGAGTCCATGCCTGTGGAGGTGCCATAGGCCGCGAGGACATTCATGGCGAATGCGCTGAGAAGCAGAACGGGCAGCGACCAACCCCGGGACATGCGGAAAACCTCAGAACGAATCATGAGCGCTCAGCCACCCCTGCGGTGTCCCTGGCGGCGGTGTCGGGATCGTCGCCGACCAGCGACAGATACCAGCGTTCCAGTTCCGCGTCATCCATGCCGGGAATGGCGCCGTCGAACCGCAGGCTGCGGCGAACCACGATAGCCCGCTCCGCCAGGCGCCGTATCTCTGAGAGATTGTGGCTGGAGATCAGGGTCGTCTTGTTCCGGGCTGTTCGCGCTTCGATCTTCCTGCGAAGCCAACGCGTCGATTCAATGTCCAAACCGTTCATGGGCTCGTCGAGGACCAAGATCTCCGGGTCACCCATCATCGCAGCTGCCAGGGCTGTTCTCTGCCGCTGGCCTGTGGACAGCTTCCGCACGCGACGGCCCGCGAATTCGGATAGCTCAAAGTCCGCCGTGGCGTTGGCGACGGCGGTTCCGTCCAGTTTTTGGCCCAGCGCCTCGATGGTGAGGCACTCCCTGACCGTGAGATCCGGCGCGAGGCCGGCGGGATCGAAAACAAAGCCCATTGTCTTGCCCGGCTTCGTGACGGAACACGGATCCTGGCCCAAGATGCGGACGTGCCCTGCGCTGGGCTTGATCAATCCACACAGGGTTTTCAAAAGGGTTGACTTTCCAGCCCCGTTCGGTCCCAGAAGACCGACGCATTCACCCCGGCCAATGGTGAGGGTAATTCCTGTGATTCCTGTTTTCCGGCCGTATCTTTTTTCCAGGTCCTTCACGGAAACGACCGGTTGCGTTGTCATTGCCACTAACTCCGCTTCCGCAGCAGTCCAATGAAAATGCCCAGCACTATCAGCAGGATGAGGCATACCGCCAAAGAAATTCCGAGGAGGATCGGCTGGGTACCGTTGACCGCAAGCATCGCGGTCAATCCGCCCAGCGTTGCCACGAGGGCTCCAAGTATGGCTATGAGGGGGATGGCAGCCTTACCTTGTGTCATTCGAGTCGTCACTCTTTTCTGCACTTTGATGTCAGTGGACCGTGATGAATTGCGGTCTTGGTCTTCAGGGTGTGCCTGTGGGGGCGGAAGCATCATGGCCGCCCCCACAGGGACGGTCATTCCTAGGTGATGGCAACGCCGATGCCGATGCCGCCTGCGACGACGCCTGCAGCACCAACTCCGATCGCTACTCCGCCGAAGAATTCTCCCCAGTTCCAAGCCGCGTCGAGCGACTCCAGTGGTTCGATTCCGGCTACGAGGGTCATGAATTCGTTGTCTACATCAAGAGTGGTTTCCATTTTCACCTCCCCAAAGGCCTTATATGGACAGTCCGGACTCGCCATTGAATATCAGGTGATTGCGACGCCGATGGCGATGCCGCCGTAAATGAGGCCACCGCCAACAACTGCGCCTACGCCGATCCCGGCAACCCACTCACCCCATCCGGGTGCGTCAAGTTCTTCAAGCTGCTCAATCTGAGCCAGTTGGTTCTCCATGGTTCTTACCTCCCCCCAGAAATAGAACAATGCACTTATCCATTCATTGGACAAATGGAATCTAACAGCAGGGGTGAGCCAAGTCTTGCCCCCGATAATGGCCCGTTTCGTGTGACTTGCGTTCGCTGCTGCAGCATGGGACAGTCCCCGGCCCGTCCGAAGGCGAGCAGCGCGAAAAGGCGAAAGCGCGGGGGTTTTCAGCTCCCTGGGCTGTCCATCGCCTGGCGATTCCGTGGGCCTCACGCCGCTTGGTCCGCTCCATTTTTAGCTCTCAGCGAAATCGTCAAAGGGCGACACGGTGGCCTTCAGGCCGCTGTGCCGGGCATCACAAGACGCTGGACATTTCAGTTAATAGCCACTAACCTAAATCCCACTGGGGTGCTACTTGGAGCACGGTCCGGGACCGGAATGGGACAGGGGTCAATGGAGACGATTTCCAGCTTTGCAGGGGCGGCCAGCGGCACGTTCGAAACTAACCGGGAAGGGCAACTGAACCTGGTGAGGGAGCTGAAAGAGCGTTTGGCGACGGCGGCTCTCGGCGGCCCGGCCAAGTCGCGGGAGCGGCATGTTGCCCGCGGAAAACTCCTTCCGCGCGAACGGATCGATTACCTGCTGGATGAGGGCAGCCCATTCCTGGAGATTGCACCGCTTGCGGCAAACGGCATGTACAACGACGATTCGCCGGGAGCCGGGGTCATCGCAGGAATCGGCCTGGTTCACGGCAGGCATGTCCTGGTCATCTCAAATGACGCCACCGTCAAGGGCGGCACGTACTATCCCATGACGGTCAAGAAGCACCTCCGGGCACAGGAAATCGCCATGGAGAACAAGCTTCCCTGTATCTACCTCGTGGATTCCGGGGGAGCCTTCCTGCCCAAGCAGGACGAGGTTTTTCCCGACAAAGAGCACTTCGGCCGGATCTTTTTCAATCAGGCGCGGATGTCGGCGGCCAAGATTCCCCAAATCGCGTCAGTCATGGGCTCCTGCACGGCCGGTGGTGCTTATGTGCCCGCCATGAGCGACGAGACCGTGATCGTCCGGAACCAGGGCACGATCTTCCTGGGCGGTCCGCCCCTGGTGAAAGCAGCCATCGGTGAGATAGTCACGGCCGAAGAACTCGGTGGCGGGGATGTGCACTCCCGTATCTCGGGAGTCACCGACCACTTGGCCGAGAACGACCAGCATGCCTTGGAAATCGTCAGGGACATCGTGGCTACCTTGCCGAAGCCAGCGCAGCCGGCCTGGGATATGCTCGACGTCGTCCTGCGGCCCGTCGTCGATCCCGCAGGGATCTATGGCGTGGTTCCTACGGATGTCAACGCCCAATATGACGTCCGCGAAGTCATCGCGAGGATTGTTGACGGCTCGGAGTTCCATGAGTTCAAGAAGAACTACGGCACCACGCTGGTGACCGGATTCGCGCACCTGCATGGGCACCCCGTGGGCATAGTGGCCAACAACGGCGTTCTCTTCAGCGAGTCGTCCCTCAAAGGCGCCCACTTCATCGAACTTTGCGACCAGCGCGGCATTCCCTTGATCTTCTTGCAGAACCTGTCCGGCTTCATGGTTGGCAAGGACTACGAGCAAGGCGGCATCGCGAAGAATGGGGCCAAAATGGTCACCGCCGTGGCCACGGCGCGGGTGCCGAAATTGACGGTGGTGATTGGCGGCTCGTTCGGTGCAGGCAATTACTCGATGTGCGGCCGCGCTTACTCGCCACGGTTCTTGTGGATGTGGCCTGCTGCCCGTATTTCCGTGATGGGCGGAAACCAAGCCTCCAGTGTCCTCGCCACGGTGAAGCGCGACCAGTACGAGGCCGCCGGCCAGGAATGGTCCGCGGAGGACGAAGAAGCCTTCAAGGCCCCCATCAAGCAGCAGTATGAGGATCAGGGAAGCCCGTACTACTCCACGGCCCGGCTCTGGGACGACGGCATCATCGACCCAGCGGACACCCGCCGCGTCCTCGGAATGGCTCTGGACGTCGTCTCCCGCCAACCATTGCCCGAGACCTCCTTCGGCCTCTTCAGGATGTGATCATGACGCTGTCACCAACCACAACAGTGCCACCAATTGTGAAGACCGCCTTCAGTGCGGTCCTTGTCGCCAACCGCGGTGAAATCGCCTGCCGCGTCATCCGCACGCTGAAAGCCATGGGTATCCGCTCCGTGGCTGTCTACTCGGACGTGGATAAAGATGCCAAACACGTGGCACTGGCGGACACCGCCGTTGCCATCGGCGGAACCACTCCGGCCGAGAGCTACTTGAGGATCGACGCCATTGTTGATGCTTGTCGGCGAAGCGGGGCCGAAGCCGTCCACCCCGGCTACGGGTTCCTTTCCGAGAACGTGGAGTTCGCCAAGGCGCTGGACGCTGCGGGCATCACGTTCATCGGGCCGGGGATTGGCGCCATTGAGGTGATGGGGGACAAGATCCGCTCCAAGAACCACGTGATGGCCCACGGCGTGCCGTGCACCCCCGGAATTTCAAAGCCCGGACTGACGGACCAGCTGTTGATCGAGGCCGCTCCGGAAGTGGGCTTTCCCCTGCTGATCAAGCCGTCGGCGGGTGGCGGCGGCAAGGGCATGCATGTGGTCGAGCGGGCTGAGGACATGGCCAGTACGCTGAGCACCGCGCGGCGCGTTGCGGCCTCAGCATTCGGCGATGACACCCTCTTTCTGGAGCGACTGATCTCCGCGCCGCGGCACATCGAGGTGCAGATCCTGGCAGATAAGCACGGCAACGTCCTCCACCTTGGCGAGCGCGAGTGTTCCTTGCAGCGCCGGCACCAAAAGGTCATTGAGGAGGCGCCATCTGCGTTGTTCGAGTCGCTGCCCGACGGCCGGGCACAGCGGGCCCGCATGGGCGAGGCCGCCTGCAACGCAGCCCGTTCGGTCAACTACACGGGCGCTGGGACCGTGGAATTCCTGGTTTCGGATGAGCACCCCGACGAGTTCTTTTTCATGGAGATGAATACCCGCCTTCAGGTGGAGCACCCCGTCACGGAGATGGTGACCGGCGTCGACCTCGTTGAGTGGCAGGTGCGGATCGCCGCCGGCGAGGTGCTCACCGTGGCGCAGTCCGACGTCGAACTTAAGGGCCACGCTGTGGAGGCACGGGTTTACGCTGAGGTGCCCGAGCGGAACTTCATGCCGTCCATGGGGCGAATCGTGGCGCTCGCCGAACACGGTGCCCCGGATCCAGGGGTGTCCGGCGTCCAAGCGTCCCATGGAAATGTCCGCATCGACTCCGCCATGCGGGAGGACCTGGACATCACCGGCGACTATGACCCGATGCTCGCGAAGGTCATTGCTTGGGGTGCGGACCGCGCCGCCGCGTTGGACACGCTGGACGATGCTCTGGGCAGGTATACGCTGCTGGGCATCGACACCAACGTCGAATATCTCCGGTTGTTGATCAACGATCCGCAAGTCCGCGCCGGAGAACTCGATACCGGCTTGATCGAGCGCAAACTGACGGCGATGAAGTTCCGGCACGCGGGCACTCACGAGCTCATTGCCGCCGCAGTCACGCTGTGGTTGGAACGCAGCGGAACAACGAAGGCCGGCAACGCGTGGGCACCACCTGACTCATGGCGGCTGGGTGGCGCCGGGGCATGGAGGGTGACCCTGGGCTTGCCCGGTGGCGACGCAGCCACTGTGTCCATCACCGAGGCGCACGGCAGCCTTATAGCGATCGTGGCCAATGCCCTGACCGGCAGCCTCTCGGCACCGATCGAACCCCGGTACCGGGTCTCGATCGCAGAGCGCACAGGCGATGGTATCCGGCTGGAGTTCGACGGCGGTGCGGCTGCCTACGCTGTGGGTACCAAACACCGTGTGACTGGTGAAGTGGAAGAGATTTTCCTGGGCAACAACGGCTGGTCCTGCCGGTTCGAGGTCCTCAACCGGGCCGAGCGTTTACGGCGGATGCTTGCTGGCATTGAACGCGAAGAAGGTGCTGCCGATCCCGAGGTGCGCTCGCCGATGCCCGGAACCGTGGTGTCCGTGTCCGTGGCGGACGGTGATTCCGTCACCGAAGGCCAAGTGCTCCTGGCCGTCGAAGCCATGAAGATGGAGCACCAACTGGTGGCATCGGTGGCCGGAACGGTTCACCTGACCAGCAAACGCGGGGACCTGGTCAAAGCCGATCAAGTGCTCGCCACGATTCATCAACCCGTTTCTGCTGAGAATAAGGAAGTCCAGCCATGAGCTCTTTTGAGTTGTCCGAGGAATACCAAGACCTGAGTGACTCCGTCCGTGAATTCGCAGACGAAGTAGTTGCCCCCGTGTCCACCAAACACGACGAAGAGCACAGCTTCCCCTACGAAGTGGTCAAACAGATGGGCGAGATGGGCCTGTTCGGGCTGCCCTTCCCCGAAGAATTCGGTGGCATGGGTGGCGATTACTTCGCCCTCGCGCTGGCCCTGGAGCAGTTGGGCCGGGTGGACCAGTCAGTCGCCATCACCCTTGAAGCCGGGGTATCACTGGGGGCCATGCCTGTGTACCGTTTCGGTACCCAGGAACAAAAGGAACGCTGGCTGCCAGAGCTGGCGTCGGCACGGTCCTTGGCCGGGTTCGGCCTCACGGAGCGCGAAGCGGGTTCTGACGCCGGGGGCACCAAAACCCAGGCCCGGCTCGAAAACAGCGAGTGGGTCATCAACGGGAACAAGGAGTTCATCACCAACTCCGGCACTGACATCACCACGTTGGTGACCGTAACAGCCGTCACCGGGCAGCAGGAGCGCGCCGACGGTAGCATCAAGAAGGAAATTTCCACCATCCTCGTACCCACCGAGACGCCGGGATTCCGGGCCGAAAAGCCCTATAACAAGGTGGGCTGGAATGCCTCGGACACCCACCCCCTGACCTTGGACAACGTCCGGGTTCCAGAAGCGAACCTCCTAGGCCAGCGCGGCCGCGGTTACGCAAACTTCCTCTCCATCCTGGACGAGGGCCGGATTGCCATTGCTGCTTTGGCTACTGGCGCAGCCCAAGGCTGCGTGGACTTGTCCGTGAAGTACGCCAAGGAACGCAGCGCGTTCGGACAGAACATCGGCAAGTACCAAGCCATCCAGTTCAAGATCGCCCGCATGCAGGCCAGGGCGCACACAGCCCGCCTGGCCTACTACGATGCGGCGGCCAGGATGTTGGCAGGTAAGCCGTTCAAGACCGAGGCGGCCATCGCTAAGATGGTCGCAGGCGAGGCGGCCATGGACAACGCACGGGACGCTACCCAAGTGTTCGGTGGCTATGGCTTCATCAACGAGTTCACGGTTGCCCGGCATTACCGTGATTCGAAGATCCTTGAGATCGGGGAAGGCACCACCGAGGTCCAGTTGATGCTGATCGCCCGCGAGTTGGGTCTGTAACCGTAGGGGAAGGATCACGGATGATTGACAAGGTTGTTGCCAGTGCCGCCGAGGCGGTGGTGGACATCACCGATGGCGCGTCACTCGCCGTCGGGGGTTTCGGCTTGTGTGGTATTCCGGTCTCACTCATCGATGCTCTCCACCAGCAGGGCACCACGGATCTCGAAACTGTCAGCAACAACTGCGGTGTGGACGACTGGGGGCTGGGGATCCTCCTCAAAGACGGTCGCATCCGCCGCACCATCAGCTCGTATGTTGGCGAGAACAAGGAATTCGCCCGGCAGTACTTGGCGGGGGAGTTGGAGGTGGTCCTGACCCCGCAGGGAACGTTGGCTGAGAAGCTCCGCGCTGGCGGCGCGGGCATACCCGCGTTCTACACAAAGGCCGGTGTGGGAACCCAGGTGTCCGAAGGCGGCCTACCGCAAAAGTACGACGCCGACGGGAATGTCGCCATTGCCTCCGCACCGAAGGAGGTGCGGTCATTCAATGAGGCAGACTACGTCTTGGAGGAGTCCTTGACCCCGGATTTTGGGCTGGTCCATGCCTGGAAGGGGGATCGGCACGGCAACCTTGTGTTCCATGCGGCAGCCATGAACTTCAACCCGCTCTGCGCCATGGCCGCTACCACCACCATCGCTGAGGTGGAGGAACTGGTGGAGCCGGGGGAGTTGGATCCCGGCCAAATCCACACGCCCGGTATCTTCGTCCAGCGGGTAGTGGTTGCTCCGGCCACGGAGAAGCGGATCGAGAAGAGGACGGTGGCACTGTGAACGACCACAGCTACCAAGACATTCCGCCCCGCCCCGAAGCCGTCCGGCACGAGTACCGGCGTGCCGACGTCGAACAGCACGAAACCAAAGGCTGGACCCGGAACGAGCTGGCCGCCCGCGTTGCCCGGGAACTCACCAACGGGCAGTACGTGAACCTCGGAATCGGAATGCCCACCTTGATTCCCAATTACATCCCGGACGGTGTGGAGGTCATTCTTCACTCGGAGAACGGCATCCTCGGGGTAGGACCCTACCCGGCCGAGGACAAAGTGGACCCGGACCTGATCAACGCGGGGAAGGAAACCGTGACCACGAACGCGGGAGCTGCGTTCTTCGACTCCGCCACGTCCTTCGGCATGATCCGCGGCGGCCATGTCGATGTTGCCGTGCTGGGAGCCATGGAGGTTGCCGCCAACGGGGACCTTGCCAACTGGATGATCCCCGGAAAGATGGTCAAAGGCATGGGCGGGGCCATGGATCTGGTGTTCGGGGCCAAGAAGGTCATCGTCATGATGGACCACGTGGACCGAAACGGCAGACCGAAAATCGTGCAGGACTGTACCTTGCCGCTGACGGGAAAGGGGTGCGTGGACAGAATCATCACGGACCTTGCGGTGATCGACGTCGTGAAGGATGCCGGCAACCCGAGGCTGGTCCTCCGCGAGTTGGCCCCAAACGTGACCCTCGACGACGTCGTGGCTGCCACCGGTGCCGAGTTGTTCGAAGAAGACCAGGAGCTCACGGTATGACCCGCGTTGTCGAGCAGCGCGGGTTGTATTTCGATGAGCTTGAGGAGGGCGTGATCTACGCTCATAAGCCCGGGCGTACGGTCACGGAAACGGACAATGTCCTTTTCACCACCTTGACCATGAACACACAAGCACTACATTTGGACGCTGCTTGGAGCTCGTCGCAACCGTTCGGGCAACGGCTCATGAATTCCATGTTCACGCTGTCCACCATGGTGGGCCAGTCGGTCACCCAGCTGACGCAAGGGACGATCATTGCGCAGTTGGGCCTAACCGATGTCAGCTTTCCGCACCCGCTGTTCCACGGGGATACCCTGTACACGGAGACGGTGATTACCGGGAAACGGTTGTCATCGTCCCGGCCGGGCCAAGGTGTGGTGACCATGGAGCACACCGGTCGCAACCAGGATGGGACCGTTGTTGCCTTGGCCAAGCGCACCTGCCTCATGTGGACCAAGGAAGCGCACGCAGCCCAATCCTGAACTTTTTTTCCCTGACACTCCAGCAGCTAGGAAACCCATGCTTTCTCCCGACTCGACGTCCCCGGCGGCAGCCTTGCCTTTCACTATGGGCCCGGCCCTCTTGTTTTGCCCAGCGGACCGGCCAGAGCGATTCGGGAAGGCGGCCGACCGTGCCGATGCCGTGATTCTGGACCTTGAGGACGCAGTCGCTCCGGGCGATAAATCCGCTGCCCGGCAAGCGATCCTCGAGCAAGTCGGCGACGGTGGTTTGGAACCAGGCAGGACCATAGTCCGCGTCAATCCAGTGGGGACGCCCGAGTTCGCACAGGATCTCGAATTGCTGGCCAAGACTCCTTACCGGACCGTTATGTTGGCCAAGGCCGAGGGTGCGGAGCAGCTCCGTGCTTTGGCGGAGTACCAGGTGATAGCTCTTTGTGAGACGGCTGCCGGGGTTGTGAACGCTCCGGCTATTGCGGCCGAACCCAACGTGGTTGGACTGATGTGGGGGGCGGAGGACCTGCTCGCTTCCCTCGGTGGCCTCTCCAGCAGGAACGACGACGGCGGGTACCGGGCTGTGGCCCTGAATTCACGCTCCGCTGTGCTGCTCGCCGCCAAGGCCGCAGGCAAGGAAGCTATCGACTCCGTGTATGTGAACATCCCGGACCTAGAAGGTCTGGCCGAGGAGTCCCGGGATGCCGTTGCCAGTGGCTTCGGCGCGAAGGCGTGCATCCATCCGAAGCAAGTAGCGGTGGTGCGGGAAGCTTACGCCCCGGCTCCGGAGGCAGTGGCTCACGCAACCGAGTTACTGGCGGCAGCATCCGCAGCCGGTACTGGCGTGTTCCAATTCAAGGGCCAGATGATCGATGGTCCCATCCTCAAGCACGCCCAATCGGTACTTCTCCGGGCCGGGCAACTGTCACCCTAAGGCCCGCTCGCGCCGCCGAGATGCCATTTAGTGCCCATAAAGTGCTGGAAGACTGGCATTAACTGGCATTAACCGACACCTCGGCGGGGACGCGAAGGGCTAGGCGCGTACCGTCGTCGGGAGTTCCGTCAGTTCAACGGCTGCGGGCCGCGGCGCTGTGCTCTGGATGGTTACGGCTTGGCCTGTTCGCGCCGATTCCAAGACGGACTCCATGACCTCAAGGGCGTGGAACGCCAGCTGGCCACCGGCACGAGGTTCTTCGCCGGGAGGGGTGGCCGCAAGGTCGGCAATGCCGAAACCTCGTCCCGAATCCACGTAGCCCGCGGAGACGGGGAGTGTCTCCCAGTCCTCGGCGCCGAGGGCGAACAGCTGAACTTCGCCGTCGAAATAGTTTGGATCCGGGACCACCAGCGAACCGGTCTCGCCGTGGACCTCGATATTGGGGCTCTTGGTCTTGACGGCGTCGAAGCTCATGAACAGGGTGGACAGTGCCCCCGATTGATGGACCAGGACGCCCGTGACGTGGGAATCGATGTCAACGGGGACTTTCTGGCCCTCCCGCGGACCCGAGCCGATGGTCCGCTCGTTACGGGTGTGGCTTGCTGCGCCGATCACCGACACCACCGGTCCCAGCAGTGTGACGAGTGCCGAGACGTAATACGGGCCCATGTCCAAGAGTGGCCCGCCGCCGGGCTGGTAATAGAAATCGGGGTTCGGATGCCAGCGTTCGTGTCCCGGAGTCGCCATGGTGGCGGTGGCCGAAACCGGTGCCCCGATCAGGCCGTCGTCGATCGCCTTGCGGGCCGTCTGGATGCCGGTACCCAGAACAGTGTCAGGAGCGCAACCAACCACCACTCCGGCCGCCGCAGCTGCATCGAGGACCTTCCTGGCTTCCGCCGTGGTGGCTGCCAATGGCTTCTCACCGTAGACGGACTTGCCGGCGGCGATGGCCTTGAGGGCGACGTCGGCATGCGCGGCCGGGATGGTGAGGTTCAGGACGAGGTCCACATCGTCCGCTGCAAGGAGATCATCCACAGAAAGCGGGCGAACGCCGTCGTAGGAATCCGCAACTGCCTTGGCACGGGCCGGGTCCAAGTCCGCCACTGCCACCAAGTTGATGGAATCCAGGCGGCGGAAGTTGGTGAGGTACTGGGCGATGATGGCCCCGCAACCGATAATGCCCACGTTCACGGGCTGGTCTGCCTTTAGCGCGTTGCCCATAGCATTCCCCTTTCGATGATGGTGCGTACGTTCTGGTCCTGGAGGATTTCCACGCGATGTCCGGGGGTGGAGACGAAGATCTTGCCTTTGCCCCATTGCCGGGTCCAGATGGCCGGTGAGGTGACTTCGCGGTTCCATGGGTCCCATTCACGGACCTTTTGGGTGGTGGTGGCCAGAACGTCGATGTAGTCGTCTGATAACACCCAGTACTGCTCGGTGACGAGATCGAAGTCGCCTATTCCCCGGGTGATGGGGTGTTCGGCGGCCGCGGGCAGCATATTCACGGTGTACGGAACGTAGTTGTCCGACTGCTCACCCGTCAGCTCGTCAGGGTGCTTGCCCGGGTGGCAGGCGAATTGGCCGCCGATCAAGTGGAGGTAGTCCGAGTTGTTGCGGTAGGAATCGGCGATGCCGCCGTGCCAGCCTGCAAGGCCCGTGCCGTTTTCGACGGCGGTGCGGAGCCCCTCGAACTCGTCCTTTTCGATAATGGACATCGTCATGCACTGCACAATGAGGTCCACGCCGGCCATGTAGTCGGCGTCGGCGTAGATCTTGGGCGACTCTTCCACACGAACCTCGTAACGGTTCTCACGCAGGTAGGGGAGGAACAGTTCGGTGGCTTCCACCGGCTGGTGTCCGTCCCAGCCGCCGCGAACCACCAGTGCTGTCTTGCTGTTGCTTGTCATTGCTTCCTTCGTTTCGGGGCGTCTCAGGTGTGAGTCAGGGCTATGTGCGCGTCAGTTCAACGACTAGCGAAAGCGGCGTCAAAAGCCGCGGCGGGAGGTTGGATAGCTGCCAATTTGCGGACCATGTCCAACGCCTGGGGAGCGCCGACCAAGCGGTCCATTCCTGCGTCCTCCCATTCGATGCTGGTGGGACCTGCATATCCGATCGCGTTCAGCGTGCGGAAAATCGGTTCCCAGTTCACATCGCCATGCCCGGCCGTGACGAAGTCCCAGCCACGCCGGGGATCTGCCCACGGTAGGTGGGACCCGAGGCGGCCGTTGCGTCCGTTGAGTTGGCGGACGGACTCCTTGACGTGGACGTGGAAGATCTTGTCCGCGAAGTCCTGGAGGAACATCACGGGATCCAGGTCCTGCCAGATGAAATGGGAGGGGTCGAAATTCACTCCGAATGATTCCCTGTGGCCGATGGCTTCCAAGGTTTGCTTGGTTGTCCAGTAGTCGTAGGCGATTTCCGACGGGTGGACTTCCAAGGCAAAACGAACACCAACCTCGTCAAAGACATCCAGGATGGGGTTCCAGCGCTCGGCGAAGTCTTGGTAACCCCGCTCGATCATGGCGTCGGAGGCAGGCGGGAACATGGCGACGCACTTCCAAATGGACGAGCCGGAAAATCCGGTGACGGTCTCCACTCCGAGCCGTGCCGCAGCCCGGGCAGTTGTCTTCATCGCCTCGGCCGCACGCTGCCGCACCCCTTCAGGGCTACCGTCACCCCACACGGAGGGCGGGAGAATGTCCTGATGCCGCTCATCAATGGGATCGTCGCAGACGGCCTGCCCGGTGAGATGGTTCGCGATGGCATGGACCTTCAATTCGTACTTCTCCAGGATGTCGAGCTTGCCCTGAAGGTAGGTGTCGTCATCAACAACGAGCTGCGGATCCAGGTGATCGCCCCAACAAGCGATCTCCAAGCCGTCGAAGCCCCACTCGCCTGCGAGCCGTGCCACTTCCTCGAAGGGAAGATCGGCCCATTGACCCGTGAAGAGCGTGATGGGTCTGTTCATGATGTCTCCTTTCAGACGGTCTGCCAGCGACTTGAGTTTTCCGCGCTCGCCTCAACGGCTGCGAGCACTTTTTGCACCTGCAAAGCATCAGCGAACGACGGCGAGGGCTGCTCGCCCGCGCCGATGGCAGTGACGAGATCCACCACCTGGTGCGTGAATCCGTGCTCATAACCCAGGCCATGGCCAGTAGGCCACCAGTTACCCGTGTAAGGGTGGGACGGCTCAGTGACCATGATCTTCCGGAAGCCGGCGTCCGGTTCCAACGAGGATTCGTAGAACTGCAAGGAGTTCATGTCCTCGAAATCGAAAGCGATGGATCCCTTGGTGCCATTGAGTTCCAGGCGCATGGCGTTCTTGCGGCCCAAGGCGAAGCGGGTCGCTTCGAAGATGCCGATGGGCCCCGTGGGCGTTGTGCCGGAGGACGCGGGCGAGCCCGCGGTGCCCGAGCCTGTGGTGCCCGAGGCCGGGCTGCCCGAGCCTCCGGCAGCCCCGGCGTCGTCCGGTGCCTCAAAGCGGGCCGTGAACAACGCGGCGTCGTCCACCGTCACCGGGCCTTTGGGGCCGTCCGTGCCCCCACGTCCACCAAGTCCCACGAAGTCACCGCCCACCGGGCGCTCTTTGACGAACGTTTCCATCAGTGCGGAGACTCCGGAGATGTTCAGCCCGGTGATCCATTGGGCGGCGTCGATGCTGTGTGCACCGATATCGCCCAGTGAACCCGAACCTGATTTCGACTTGTCCATGCGCCAGGTCAACGGCGCGTCGGCGTCGCTTAACCAATCCTGCAGGTATTGGGCCCGGACGTGCCGGATCTGACCCAGGCGGCCGTCGTCGACCATCCGCTTGGCAAGGGCCAGCGCCGGAGTCCGACGATAGCTGAAACCGCACATGGACAACACGCCCCGTGCTGCTGCGGCCTCGGCCACGGCGGTCATTTTCTCAGCTTCGGCAACGGAGTTAGCCAAGGGCTTTTCGCACAGGACGTGCTTTCCCGCTTCAAGGGCGGCGATCGCGATCTCAGCGTGCGTGTTACCGGGCGTGCAGATATCGATGAGATCGATGTCGTCCCGCTCAATCAAGCGTCGCCAATCCGTTTCCACAGAGTCCCAGCCGTACTTGGCGGCCGCCGCCCAGACGGCTTCTTCGTTCCGGCCGGCTACGGCGGCAAGGTGCGGTGTCAGCGGAAGGTCGAAGAAGCGGGGAGCGGTGCGCCAAGCATGGGAGTGCGCGGCGCCCATGAATGAGTAGCCCACCATGCCGACACGGAGGTGTTTGGATTCAGTCATCACATGCTCCTTTCTTATTGGCGCCACTACTTGCTGAAACCGGCCGTCAGGCCACTCAGTAGCTGACGGCGGCCGAGGACATAAAGCACCAGGATGGGCAGGGTGCTGAGGACAACTGAGGCGAGCACTGCCGGGATGTTGACGCTGAACTCGCCTTGGAATGTCCACAACCCTAGGGGCAGGACGCGAAGCCCAGGGCTTTGGGTCAGCACGAGGGGGAGGAGGAACCCGTTCCACACCTGAAGCCCGTTGTAGATAGCCACGGTGACAATTGCGGGCCTGGTCAGCGGCAACGCCAGCCGCCACAGGGTCTGCCACTCACTACAGCCGTCCAGACGCATTGATTCAAAGAGCTCGTTTGGTACGTCGCGAATGAAGTTGGACAGGATCAGAACCGTCAACGGAATGGCGAAAGCGATCGAGGGGAGCATGAGCGCCAGAAGGCTGTCGTACAAGTTGAACCGGATGATCATCAGGTAGATCGGGATGATGGTGGCCTGGAGGGGGATTGCCAGGCCCATGAGGAACACGCCGTTCACCAGCTTGAGGAATCGGCCCTTGCCTCGGACGATCGCGAAAGCTGCCATGAAGGAGACCAGCACCGTGGGGATCACGGAACCTGCCGTGACGATGACACTGTTGAGGAAGTACCTGGCGAAGTCCGAATCCAGCACCAGTTGATAATTTTCCAGGGTGGGAGACGACGGCGGCGCCAGCGGGTTCTGGCCGAAGTAGCCTGATTGCGTCTTCAAGCTGGTGATGACGATGTAGTAAACCGGAATGATGATGATGGCGAGCCACATCCAGCCGCCGAGGCCTCCGACAATGTTCAGCCGCCGCATCCGGAATCCGAGGCCCTGCCGGGTTGTGGCCGGCGGGGTGGGCGTGGTTTCTTTGGCGCTGGTGAGGGTGGTGCTCATCCTACAAACCTTCCAATTGGCTGCTCTGCTTGTCCTTGCCTCCAAGGCGCTGCAGGAACAGGGCCAGGACAAGGCCTATGACGACGAGGACAACGGCAATGACGCTTGCCGGCCCCATCAGGTTGGCCCGGAACCCCCGCAGGTACATGTCCAAGGCGAGGATCCGGGTGGAGTTCCCGGGGCCTCCGCCGGTGAGGACGAAGATTAGGTCGAAATACGTCAGGGATCCGACCACCATCAGGGTTGAGGAAGTGATGATGGTGTACTTCAGCTGCGGCAGCGTGATGCTGAAGAATTGCTTGACTGTTCCTGCCCCGTCAATTTGCGCAGCCTCATACAGGGACTTCGGGATCTGGCGGACGCCACCTTGGTAGATGAGCGTGTGGAAGGGCACGAACTGCCAGGCAATGACGAAGATGACCAGGCCTACGGCGAGTTGCGGGACGCCCAGCCAGTCCTGGGCGAGGAGCGGCAGCCCCAAGCCCGTGGCCAGACCGAAATTTGGGTCGAGCAATGCCTTGTAGGCAATGGCTACGGCAGCAGAAGAGAGGAGCAACGGAAGGAAATACAGGACTGCCAACGCCGCGCGGTAGCGCTGGCTTCCGGCGGTGAAGACTCCCAGCAGCAGGCTGATGGGGGTCTGGACCAGCCATGAAGCGATCATGATGAGGAAGGTCAGCCCCAGGGAGTTGTAGAGGCCCGGATCCGAAAAAACGGAGAGCCAATTGCTTAGGCCGGCCGAGCCGATAGCGCCGATACCGTCCCAGCTGGTGAAACTGAGGATGATCACACCAACGAGTGGAACGATGGCGAACACCATGAAGACGACCAGGGCGGGCAACGTCAGCCAGGCAAGGCCGCCAACTTTGTACCCGCGAGTGCGGACGGGCCCGCCTGCGGCCGCCATGGAGGACTTTTCTGCAGTGGAGACAGCGTTACTCATTTGCCCAGGGTGGCATTCATGTTTTGGGCGAATTGCTGCGGCGTGATTGCTTTCAGGAAGAGTTGATCGATGTTGTTCAGCAACGCCTCAGCGGCAGTCGGACTCAGCGCCTGGTCCCAAGACTGTTGGAAGTTGGGAGCGTTCTTGGCCATGTCGTAGACGAAGTTGAGGAAATCCTTGTCCGCCGAAGTGCTGAGCTTGTCCTCGATGCCGTTGACGATGGGAACGGAACCGGTGTTGACGTAGGCCGTGAGGACCGTGTCGGTCAGGATCCCATCCTTGAAGAACTTCTTGGCTGACTCCTTCTCCGCATCGCTGGCCTTGGACGAGATGGACATGTATTGGGCCGGGTTTCCCACGCCATTCTTGGGGTCGCCCTTGCCGCCGGCGACGGTCGGGAAGTTGACGAAGCCCAGCTTTCCGTTCTGGACGAAGTTCTGCCCGTCCTTTTTCATGGAGCCATAGGTCCAGGAACCGTGCAGCATCATTGCTGCCTTGCCAGTGAACAGAAGTGCTTGATCGGCGTTGGAGTCTGCGGTGATGGAGGAGAAGCCCTTGATGAATCCATCGGCCGAAACGAGTTCCTGAATTTTGGTGCCGGTCTCGATCACTGCCGGGTCCATCCATGCGTTGGGTTTGCCTTCGAAAATGGCCTTGAACACGCCCGCGCCGCCGATGCGGTCCAACAGGTACTCCAGCCACATCATTGATGTCCATCGCGACTGGCCTCCCAACGCGAATGGTGCCACTCCCATGCCATTGAAGGTCTTGACCAGCGACATGATGTCGTCCCACGTTTTGGGAGGCTGAACGCCGGCTTTGGCGAAGAGCTCCTTGTTGTAGAAGAGGACAATGGGGGCAATGTATTGGTTGGGTATGGCGTAGATCTTGCCGTTGACCGTGGCTGCACCAAAGACGGAGGGGAAGAACTTGTTTTTCACGTCCGGGTTCTGGTCGAACCAGCTTGTTAGGTCATCCACCTGGTTGGCCTCGGCGTATGCCTTCAGAGTGCCGCCGCCCCAGCCATAGATGATGGTGGGAGCTTGCCCGGCACCGATGGCGGTCTTGATCTTGGTCTTGTAAGCATCGTTCTGGAAGAACGTGGTGGAAATCTTGTTGTTCGGGTTGGCCGAGTTGAAAGCGTCAACGGCCTTCTGCTCGATTGTCTGGTTAGGCTCACCGGTCAAATACCACATGCTCGCCCCGCCGCCACTGGAGGAGCCGGGGCCGGAAGTCCCACAGGCTGTGGTGGTCACGGCGGCCAGGGGAACGAGGGCAGCAAGGGCGAGAAAGGAGCGCCGGGATGTTTGGGATTGCTTCATTGCTTCTCCAATTGAAAGTCGCTTCAGGGGACTGGCATCTATTGGCAAATTCTCGAAATATTTCGAAACAAGCGAATTAGATCACGACCTAAACTAATCGGGTTGGTGCGCACCGTCAAGGGTTTTTTCGAAGACTCGCCGGGCCCGGCGAGTCTTGTTGACCCGGTTCTGGGAATTCGTCAGAATGAAGCCACGATAAATTCTCGAAAGATTGCGAACGCTCATGGTCACTGCAGCTAGTGGGACGAAAGCCACGTTGGCGACCATCGCCCGCGAAGCCGGCGTCTCGGCCCCCACCGTTTCCAAGGTCGTCAACGGACGTGACGATGTTGCCCCCAAAACCAGGGCGCGTGTGCTGGCTGCGCTCGAACAGGTGGGGTATCAATCGCCGGTACAGCGCCGATCCGTCGCGGACCTTACCCCGGTCGTGGAGGTCGTCGTCGACGTCCTCGACTCCGGATACACGATCGAGGTGCTCGCCGGCATCCTCGCCTTTGCGGCGAGCGCCGACGTCGAGATTCTTGTGAGCGTGACGGACCCCTCCGGCCGCCCAAGCCCGGAACGTCGCGCCCAGCGGATCGCCGATGCAGGCAGGGCCGGCATGATCGTTGTGACGTCCGCCTTCAGTGAAGCGCAACTGCACGCGTTCCGGCGTCGTCACATTCCGGTGGTCGTCATAGACCCGCTCAATCCACCCTCGGCAGATGTGGTGAGCGTGGGGACGACCAACTGGGCCGGCGGCAAGGCGGCAACTGAGCATTTGCTGGATTTGGGTCACCGGCGCATCGCCTATATCGGTGGCATAGAGGCGGCCGAGTGCAATCAGGCCCGACTGCACGGATACATGGCCGCACTGATGGCGCGGGGCCTTCCCGTGGAGCCCCGGTACATTGTTTCCGGCGGGAAATTCCGGCGGGAGAGCGGTGTGGCGGGATTTCAGCAGTTGCTGGAGCTGGAACAGCGCCCAACGGCAATTTTTGCGGGAAGTGACAGCATCGCCCTGGGTGTCCTCAGCGAAGCCGTGCGGCAAGGCGTGAGCATTCCCCGCGACATTAGCCTCATTGGATTCGACGGCACCAGGCAAGGGGAGGAGTCAGTCCCTCCGCTGAGTTCTGTCGCCCAACCGTTGGAGGAAATGGGTCGTGCGGCGCTGCGGTCGGTGCTGCGCCAAGCTCGGGGGGAAGTATTGGACTCCCACCGCGTGGAACTTGCCACGCAAGTGGTCGTTCGCGGTTCCACGGCGCCTCCTGCTGGGGAACAGCCAGCCTAGGCAGAGCCCCTAGGGCCGCCGCCGTCGGGCTTGAACGGCGCGTTCGCAGCCCTGAGCCGAGGCTGGGATACTTGGACTATGCAGCCGCGCAAGATCGTCATCCTCGGGTCCACCGGTTCCATCGGCACGCAGGCGATCGACGTCGTCGACGCCAGCCCGCACCTTTTCGAGGTGGTTGCCCTGAGCGCTGGCGGCGGCAACCTCGAACTCATCGCGCAACAGGCCGTCCACACACGGGCTCAGGCCGTCGGCATCGCCGAAGGGGACGCTGGGAGCTTGGAGCAACTGATCAACGCCGCCGCTGGCCAAGCAGGTTTGCGCAACTTCCGCCCGGAGATCTTCGTCGGCCCCAACGCCTCCACGCAGATCGCGGCCATTGAGTGCGACGTCGTCCTCAACGGCATCACCGGTTCCATTGGACTGGCGCCCACGCTCGCTGCCCTCGGCACGCGTGCCACGTTGGCCTTGGCCAACAAGGAATCGCTGATAGTGGGCGGTTCCCTGGTTAAAGCTGCGGCACATGACGGGCAAATAGTCCCCGTTGATTCCGAGCATTCGGCGATCGCCCAGTGCCTGCGTTCAGGCACCCCCCGGGAAGTGGACAAACTGATCCTCACCGCTTCCGGCGGGCCGTTCCGGGGGCGTTCGCGGGAACAGCTTCGCGATGTCACACCGCAGGAGGCGCTCGCCCACCCCACCTGGGACATGGGCCTCATGGTCACCACCAACTCGGCAAGCCTGGTCAACAAGGGCTTGGAAGTGATCGAGGCGCATTTGCTGTTCGACGTTCCCCTGGACAGGATCGACGTCGTAGTCCATCCGCAGTCAGTGGTCCACTCGATGGTCCAGTTCGTGGACGGCTCCATTATCGCCCAAGCCTCGCCTCCGGACATGCGGTTGCCGATCGCCTTGGGGCTTGGCTGGCCGGACCGGGTTCCCCGCGCTGCGACGCCCTGCGATTGGAGCCAAGCCACGAGTTGGACGTTCGAGCCGTTGGATAGCGTCGCGTTTCCCGCAGTGGACCTCGCCAAGGATGCCGCGAAGCAAGGCAGCACCTATCCGGCAGTGTTCAATGCTGCCAACGAGGAAGCCGTGACTGCTTTCCACGGAGGACACATTCGCTTCACGGACATCGTTGACACTGTGGAGTCCGTACTCAGCGAACATTCAGGTTCCTCGGAGCTAACAGTGGAGTCCGTGCTGGATGCTGAGAAGTGGGCACGCACCCGGACCCATGATCGTTTAGCCACCAGCGCCCGTTAGCAGCATCTTTTTATGGAAGCAGTCCCATCGGTATGAATCCCCTCCTTCTTTTCATCCTCGGAGTCGTCTTCGTCGCCCTCGGCGTCGCGATTTCCATTGCCCTTCACGAGGTGGGCCACCTGGTGCCCGCGAAACTCTTCAGGGTGCGCGTCACTAAGTACATGATCGGGTTCGGCCCCACCATCTGGTCCACGAAGCGGGGCGAGACGGAGTACGGCTTCAAGGCACTGCCTTTGGGCGGTTATGTCGCCATGATCGGCATGTATCCACCGAACAAGGACGACGGCGGTGTCAGGCCTTCGAGTACCGGAATGTTTCAAACGCTCGCTACCGAAGCGCGTTCCATGGCACACGAGGAAGTTGGTCCCGCGGACGAGGCCCGCGTTTTCTACAAACTTCCCGTGTGGAAGAAGATCATCATCATGTTGGGCGGCCCCGCCATGAACATGCTCATCGGTTTGGTCTTGCTGGCCGTGCTTTTGATGGGTTTTGGTGTTGCCACAGCCACCACCACCATCGCCGACGTCTCCAAGTGCCAGGTGGCTGCCGGGAAAACGGTGGATCCCAATTCCAGCGACTGCAAACTTACGCCCGCTGCGGCGGCGGGACTTCAACCCAATGACACCATCAAGTCCTTCGACGGTAAGCCGGTCACCAGTTGGGACGAGCTCACCGGCTGGATCCGGGCGTCGGCCGGGAAGGCCGTCGCCATCACGGTGGAACGAAACGGCTCCGAAGTCACGACGTCCGTGACGCCCGTTTTGTCTTCCAGGCCAGTGGTTGGTGCCGATGGCCGGCAAGAACAGGATCCCAGTGGTGCCCTGAAGTACCAGGAGGTCGGCTTCCTCGGGATCGGCGCCCAAAGCGCCTTGGTGCCGCAACCGGCGTCGTCCGTCTTGCCCATGGCGGGGCAGAACATCGCCCAAATATCCGGCGTCATCTTCAATCTGCCGGCCCGGGTGGTGGGAGTCGCGAAAGCGGCGTTCAGCGCCGAGCCGCGGGATCCAAACGGCCCTATCAGCGTGGTGGGTGTCGGGCGGGTTGCCGGCGAGGTAGCGGCCATGGAACAGGTGCCCTTGCAGGCCCGCATCGGTACCCTTGTGGGGTTGCTGGCCGGCCTCAATTTCGCCTTGGCAATCTTCAACCTGGTGCCGTTGCTGCCTCTCGACGGCGGACATGTGGCCGGAGCGCTGTACGAAGGAGCCCGGCGTCGTGTGGCCAAATGGCGAGGCAAACCGGACCCTGGCGCGTTCGACATCGCGAAGTTGTTGCCGGCAACCTACGTCGTGGCCGCATTACTGATGGCCATGAGCGCGTTGCTGATCTATGCCGATATCGTCAAGCCCGTGAACATCTTCGGCTAAAGCGGCGGGATAGGCTAGTCCCATGACTGTTTTTGCCGTTGAGTACGTATACGTCGCAGAATCCGATGCCGTCCGTGATGAGACCCGGCCAGCCCACCGTGCTTGGCTCGGTGACTTGGCTGAGGCTGGACAGCTGTTGGCCAGTGGCCCGTACGGTGACGGTGCCGGAGCGCTCCTGGTGTTCAAGTCTGCAGGCGAAGCCGCCCTTACCGATCTCCTCATGAAGGATCCGTTCGCTGAGGCCGGGGTCATTGCCGGCATCCGTACCACCGAGTGGTCTCCCGTCATCGGCCTTCTGGCTGAGCACGCTTCCTAAAAGGCTCTTCACCCCAACGATTCACCACACAACGATTCACCCCAACCCAAGGAGTCCACGTGACCTCGGTCAGCCTGGGAATGCCAGCCGCCCCACCCCCCGTCCTGGCACCGCGCCGCAAGACTCGCCAAATCAAGGTAGGGTCCGTTGGCGTTGGATCAGACTCACCCATCAGTGTGCAGTCCATGACCACGACTCCCACCACGGACATCAACGCAACACTGCAGCAGATCGCCGAACTGACGGCTTCGGGTTGCGACATTGTCCGCGTTGCGTGTCCCTCTGCCGACGATGCCGAAGCGTTGCCGATCATCGCGCGCAAATCCCAGATCCCGGTCATTGCGGACATCCACTTCCAGCCGAAGTACGTCTTTGCCGCCATCGAAGCCGGATGCGCGGCCGTCCGCGTGAATCCGGGAAACATCCGTAAATTCGATGACCAAGTCAAAGAGATAGCGGCCGCAGCCAAGGATCACGGCACCTCCATCCGGATCGGCGTCAATGCCGGTTCCCTGGAGCCGGGCATCATGAAGAAATACGGCAAGGCCACTCCGGAAGCCCTGGTTGAATCAGCCGTCTGGGAAGCCTCGCTCTTCGAAGAGCACGGCTTCCACGATTTCAAGATTTCCGTCAAGCACAACGACCCCGTGATCATGGTGGCCGCTTACGAGATGCTCGCCGAAAAGGGCGATTGGCCCCTGCACTTGGGCGTCACGGAAGCGGGGCCGGCGTTCCAAGGCACCATCAAATCCGCCACCGCCTTCGGTGCGTTGCTCTCCCGCGGAATCGGCGACACCATCCGTGTTTCGCTCTCAGCTCCGCCGGTGGAGGAAATCAAGGTTGGCAACCAGATCCTGCAGTCCTTGAACCTGCGCCCACGCAAGCTTGAAATCGTCTCTTGCCCGTCCTGTGGCCGCGCGCAGGTTGACGTGTACACGTTGGCCGAGCAGGTGACCGCCGGTTTGGAAGGCATGGAGGTCCCGCTCCGGGTCGCTGTCATGGGCTGCGTTGTCAACGGTCCTGGCGAAGCACGTGAAGCTGATCTCGGTGTCGCCTCCGGAAATGGCAAAGGCCAGATTTTCGTCAAGGGCGAAGTCATCAAGACTGTGCCCGAGAGCCAGATTGTTGAGACACTGATCGAAGAAGCCATGCGCATCGCTGAAGAGATTGGGGAGGCCGGTGGCGAAGATGCTGTCAAAGGTGGCCCCGTGGTTAGCGTCTCGTAACGGGACCGGCTTGGGAGTCAGGGTGCTCGGCAGTGCCGACACCCCGGCTCTTCGCGCTCTTGCCCAGGAAGATCCGGTGGCGAACGTCTTCATCCTGGCGCAACTGGACAGTACCGGGACGGCGGCTCCAACCAGCGCCGGCGCAAGTATTTTTGGAGTGTTCGACGACGGAAACCTTCTGGGCGCCTGCTGGGCAGGGGCCAACTTGGTTCCGATCCAGCTGGACCCGGCGTTGGCGCGGCATGTGGCAGCCGCGGCCCATCAGACAGGCCGACGCTATGCCTCGATCTTCGGGGCCGCTGAGTCGGTGCTGGCCCTGTACTCCGTTTTCGAACAGTTGGGCCACCCGGCGCACGAGGTCCGGTCATGCCAGCCACTCCTTGCCATATCGGGAAGCCCGGCCATCGGCGCGAACCCGGCGCTGACCGTTGCTACCATGGAGGATTTTGACCGCCTCCTGCCGGCCTGTGCGGCGATGTTCGAGGAGGAAGTCGGCTACTCGCCGTTTCTCGGTGGCCAGGAGTTTTACAGTCGACGGGTGGCAGGCCTCATCAGGCAAGGGCACTCGTTGGTACATATCCAGGACGGCACCGTGGTCTTCAAAGCCGAGCTCGGTGCTGTGACTCCGGACGTCACCCAAGTTCAGGGTGTATGGATGAATCCCGGATTACGTGGCCACGGCCGGAGCGCCGGGTACATGGCCGCCGTCGTGAATCTCTCCCGTACGTTCGCCCCGGTGACGAGCCTGTACGTGAACGATTACAACGCCAAAGCACGGGCCGCATACGAGCGAGTTGGTTTCGAACAAGTTGGTACCTTCGCGACGGTGCTCTTCTAGGCCCATCGGGCTACATGGGGGAAGCGGGCTACATGGGAGAAGCGGGCTACATGGGGGAGTCGAGGTCGCCGGTGAGGTACCGCTGGATGTTTGGGGCCACCATGCGGATCACTTCCTCTTGCGTTGCGGAGGCGATCGGCTCCAAGCGCACCACATAGCGGACTAGCATCAGGCCCACCACCTGCGTGGCCACGAGGTTGCCGCGCATCCTCACCTCTTGGGCAGGGCCTGGAAGCCCCACCATCAAGCGCGTCAGGATGGTCCTGTTCACCATCTCCCGCATGAGGGCCGTCTTCGCCGTGGAGCCCAGCGTTCCGCGGACAAACGCGATGAGGCCATGGTGCGCCGGGCCCTCCCAGAGGAGCAGCACCGCCCGGACGATCGCCTCCGCGCGCCTGCTTGGGCTGGAGGTTTCGACGTCGGCAAGGAACACCGCCGGGTCCGCCGGCAACTCGACGCTGGAGGCGAACAACTCGTCCTTCCCCTTGAAGAAGTGGTGCACCATGGCCGGATCGACGGCGGCTTCCCGCGCTACTTGTCGGAGGCTGGTGCCGTCAAAGCCCTGCTCGGCGAACAACTTGCGCGCGGCAGCAAGGATGTCGTCACGGGAGTGATCGCCGGCGCTGCGACGGCCTCGTCGGACCCCCTGGAAGCTCACTTGGTTTGCCGACGCAGGGTCAGGGATGCGAGGACGAGCACCACGAGCACGATTCCGGCCATGACCAGCGTGTCTTGCCACATGGAGGAAGTCGCCTCGGAATTGGTTGCGATCTCCTTCAGCGCATCTACCGAGAACGTCAAGGGAAGAACCCCGGAGATCGCGTCCAGGACGTCGTTCATGTGGTCCCGGGCCACGAAAAGGCCGCAGAGGAGGATCTGGGGCACCACCACCACTGGCATGAATTGGACGGCTTGGAACTCCGTGCGTGCGAACGCCGAGCAAAACAGGCCGAGCGCGACGCCAAGGACCGCGTTGATCACCGCGATCAGTACAACCAGCCCTGGGCTGCCTTGGATATCCAAGTTGAAAACCCAGTAGGCCACGGCGGTGGCCACCACGGACTGCAGTGCCGCCATGATGGAAAACGCGAGCGCGTAGCCGAAGAGCAGATCTGCCTTGTGGATGGGCGTCGTCAGAAGGCGTTCCAGGGTGCCGGACGTCCGTTCACGCAGCATGGTGATCGAGGTGACCAGGAACATCACGACGAACGGGAAGATTGCCAGCATCATCAGGCCGACCCGGTCGAATGTCCGTGGCACGCCGGGCGGAAGGGTCTCGTTTTCGTACAGGAAGTAGACGGCAGTCAGCAGCAAGGCTGGCACCACGAGGATGAGTGCCACGCTGCGGTGATCGTGCCGGAGTTGTCCCAAGACGCGGGTGGTGGTTGCCAGGGTCATTCGGGGGTTCATCGTGCCACCGGACTTTCGTTGTGCCCATCATCGAGGTTGGTTCGGTCGGAGGTTTTGATCATGGTCAGGAATGCCTTCTCCAGGTCATCGCTTCTGCCACGCTCAGCGAGCTCGGCCGGTGTCAGGTGAGCCAGGAGCAACCCGTCCCGAAGGAGCAGCAATGATGAACAGTGCGATGCTTCCTCCATGACGTGGCTTGAGACCAAAAGCGTGGTCCCGTCAGCCGCCATGGCGGTGAAGCGTTCCCAGAGTTCGGCGCGAAGAACCGGGTCCAGTCCCACCGTGGGTTCGTCGAGCACCAGCAGCTTGGGATGGGAAACCAATGCGCAGGCCAAGGAAACGCGGCTGAATTGGCCTCCGGAAAGGTCCGCCGCTTTCTGTTTCGCGAATGACTCCAGCCCGACGGCGGCAATCGCCTCGGCAGCATCGGCGGACGTTGCCCCGTGCATCGCTCCGAAGTACTTGACGTTGGCTTCGACGCTGAGGTCGCCGTAGACGCTGGCGCCTTGGGTGACGTAGCCGACGTCGTTCCTGAGCGGGGCGCTCCCTGCCGGAAGGCCGAGCACATCGATGGATCCGGCGGTGATCCTTTGGACCCCTACGATGGCGCGCATAAGAGTGGTCTTGCCGCTTCCCGACGGGCCGAGAAGTCCGGTGATCTGCCCGGCGTCGACGGTGAAATCCAGCCCGCGGAGGATCTTGGTGCGTCCGCGCGAGATATGGAGGCCAGCTACGGCGATGGCTTCCTTCTGTCCAACGCCGGCTCCTGGGGCCGCTTCGGCTGGTCGGACGTTGTGGTGTGCGATGTGGGACATGCCGGCCTCCGTGAATGCACGTAATTCATCACCTGATGAATTAAAAAGATATGCCTGCCAGCGGCAACGGTCAAGGGGAATGCGACGACGTTGAGCCAGCGAGAAATCGTCTTCTTGAAAATGTGGCCGCAATCACATAAGTTCGTCCCAAGCCGTGTCGTTGGGGCGCGGATGGTTGATGGGGGATTCATGACAATGACCTTGAAGGGTGCCGCGGGCAGCCACACCATCCTGGAGCTCGGCAGTAACCAACGCATCCCAGTCGCAGGTGATTCCGTTCCGCTGGAGGGAACGGAAGACTAGTCACACGACAGAGCCTGCGGCCGATCGGCCGCTGAGCCACGCCATCGCAGGATGACCAGCCGGAAGCGGCCAGGGGCTTCCAGACGCGACGGCGTGGCTCTTCTGTTGTTGCCGGCGTCTGCGCCACGTGCGGAACCGGTAGATTGGTAGGCAGTTGATTTCGCCACATTTGCCATAGAAACGGATACGAACACGTGGTCCTTCGTCTTTCCCAGCTGTTCCTGCGCACCTTGCGCGAAGATCCCGTCGACGCCGAGGTCGCAAGCCACAAGCTCCTGGTCCGGGCCGGCTATATTCGCCGCGCCGCGCCCGGCATCTACACGTGGCTTCCCTTGGGCCTGAGCGTCCTGCGGAAGGTCGAGGAGATCATCCGCCAGGAAATGGCCGCCATCGGGGCCCAGGAAGTCCACTTCCCGGCGTTGCTGCCGCGCGAACCTTACGAGGCCACCAATCGGTGGACCGAGTACGGCGAAGGTCTTTTCCGTCTGCAGGACCGCAAGGGTGCGGACTACCTCCTTGCCCCCACGCATGAGGAAATGTTCACGCTCCTGGTGAAAGACCTGTACTCGTCCTACAAGGACCTGCCGCTGAGCCTTTACCAGATCCAGAACAAGTACCGCGACGAAGCCCGTCCCCGGGCAGGCCTCCTGCGCGGACGCGAGTTCATCATGAAGGACTCCTACTCGTTCGACATCGACGACGCCGGCCTGGACGCCAGCTACGCTGCCCACCGTGCCGCTTATGTGAAGATCTTCGAGCGCCTCGGCCTGGAAGTTATTCCCGTGGCTGCCACGGCGGGCGCCATGGGTGGATCCAAGAGCGAGGAATTCCTGTTCCCGACCGAGATCGGTGAGGATACCTTCGTCCGTTCAGCCGGTGGCTACTATGCCAACGTCGAGGCGGTCACCACTGTTGTTCCGCCGGAGATCGACTTCACCAACGCGCCCGCCGCCCAGGTGATGGACACTCCGAACACCCCGACCATCGATACCCTGGTGGATGCGGCGAACCGCCTGGCTCCGCGCAGCGAGTCCGACGGCGGCGCTTGGGCCGCTGCTGACACGCTCAAGAATGTGGTTCTTGCCGTGACGCTGCCCACCGGTGAGCGCCAGATCGTTGTTATCGGCGTGCCGGGCGACCGTGCGGTGGATCTCAAGCGGGTAGAGGCCAACATCGGTTCCTTCTTGCCGATTGCCGGTGAAATCGGGCTGGAAGCTGCCAACGAAGAAGACCTAAAGAAGCTGCCTTGGCTCGTCAAGGGCTACATCGGCCCCGGCCTGTCCTTGGCCGAACCTGTTCTGGGCCTTGAAGGCTCGTCCAAGGTGCTTTACCTGGTGGACCCCCGGGTTGTCTCCGGTACCAGCTGGGTCACCGGCGCCAATGCTGGGGGCAAGCACGTCTTTGGGTTGGTGGCTGGCCGTGACTTCACGTGGGATGGCGTCATCGAATGCACCGAAGTCCGGGCAGGGGATCCCGCGCCTGACGGCTCCGGTCCGTTGGAAACCGCCCGCGGCATCGAAATGGGCCACATCTTCCAGCTGGGCCGCAAGTACGCGGAGGCCCTGGACTTGAAGGTACTGGACCAGAACGGCAAGCAAGTGGTGGTCACCATGGGCTCCTACGGCGTCGGTGTAACGCGCGCGGTAGCCGCCTTGGCTGAAGCAAACCATGACGATCGCGGCCTCGTATGGCCCCGGACGGTCGCCCCTGCGGACGTCCACGTTGTGGCAGTGGGCCGCGGTGAGGAAATCTTTGCGGCGGCTGAGAAGATTTCCGCCGAGCTGGAGGCAGCAGGACTCGACGTCATTTACGATGACCGCCCGAAGGTATCACCCGGGGTAAAGTTCGGTGATGCCGAGCTGGTCGGTGTGCCGACCATCCTGGCTGTTGGGCGTGGGCTCGTGGACGGTGTGGTGGAGGTCAAGGACCGCCGCACCGGCGAAGCCGAGAACGTTGCCGTAGACAAGGCCGTGGACTACGTGGTCAACGCCGTTCGAAGCCGTTGATTTCCGGCTTCGAATCAATCGAGCTGACCACCCTCATCCTCATCGTGGTGGCAGGATTCGCAGCCGGATGGGTTGACGCCGTGGTAGGAGGCGGGGGGCTGATCCAGCTCCCCGCCCTGCTGTTGGTTCCTGGCATCACGCCCGTCCAGGCTCTGGCGACGAACAAAATGGGGTCGATTTTTGGCACCACCACCAGTGCCGCCACGTACTATCGCCGGGTGGGCCCGGACCTGAAGACTGCAGTTCCGATGGCCGTTATCGCGTTGGCCGGCAGCTTCTGTGGAGCCATCCTGGCCGCTTCGCTGCCCGCGAGCGTGTTTAAGCCCATCATTGTGGTGGCCCTGATCGCCGTCGCCATTTTCACTGCCCTTCGGCCCAGCGCCGGCGAGCTCACAGCGTTGCGCCACGAGGGCCACAGGCATTATGTCGTGGCGTGTCTCATTGGGGCGGTGATCGGTTTCTATGACGGAATGATCGGGCCGGGCACCGGTTCCTTCCTGGTTATTGCCTTGGTTTCGGCCATGGGGTACGCGTTCCTGGAGGCCAGCGCCAAGGCCAAAATCGTCAACATGGCCACTAACGCCGGTGCCCTGATTTTCTTCCTGCCCCACGGCGCTTTGATGTGGGGTGTGGGGCTGGTCCTAGGGCTTGCCAACATGGCCGGGGGCTATTTGGGCGCCAGGGCGGCGGTGTCCCAGGGGAGCAAGTTTGTCCGGATCGTGTTTTTGATCGTGGTCGCTGCGCTGATCATCAAACTTGGCCTTGACGTCTGGAACGACAACGTCGCCAAGTGACGTGTTGGGCGGCATCCTGGTGCCGTTTGGCCTGCCTCGGGTTTGGTCAGGCTGCCTCGCCCGGGGCGGGCAGGGCGTGGGCCGGCGGAAGCCCGTCCAGGGTCTTGCCTGCCAATGTGCTGGCCACCCAGAGCGAACGGGCTAAGTCTGCCTCGTGTCCGGCCTTCCCGGCATAAGCCACAGCATTTTCCACTTCCCGGGCAATGGTCCACTGCCGGGCCGTTTCGGGGTCCAGGCCCGCGGCCACACTGAAGTCGTGGCAGCGCTCCAAGAGACCCTCCTCAGGACTGTTCCGCGGCAGCTCCCGGATCCGGTTCCACAAAATCGGAGCCACCGCGAACTCTGCCTCACCGATTTGGGGCTGCGGGTCGATGGCCAGGTACGCGCCTCGCCGCGCTTGCTCATCAGGCATCGTGGCGAGGATGTTCATGAAATGAAGGTCCGTGTGAACGAGCACGTCCCTGCCTGAGCGGCGTCCCACGGCTCCCCGCGTCTGGCACACTTCCAGCGCCGCTTCGAGAAGCCACCTGGGAAACGGCCGGTCCAAGCGCTCCCAATCCGCGGGCAACTCATCGCTCCATCGCTCGGCAGTGGCCGCAACGTGATCCAGGTCAGCCCACTCAGGGCGGTGATCCGGCTCAATGGAGAGCTGGCGCATAATGGCGCCCCAAACGTCCCGGGCCTCATCCAGGGTCGTGTCTTGGAGCCGGCGCGAGGCGTCAAGCCGTTCGAGCACGGCCGAGCAGTCTGAGGCTTCCGATGCCAGGAGCCGTACTGCTCCGCGTCCTTCCCACAGTGCCAGCGCGTGCTTTTCCGCCATCGCTTCCTCGTGCGGAAAGGCAATTTTCAAGGCAGCGCGTTGACCGCCTTGGCGGACCACCGGAACTACGAGTGAGCCGTGGCCATTCCACGGCTCTTGGCCGGGGACGAGGTCTATGCTGAGATCCCAGCGATCCAGCGCCCCGGCGATCAGCCCTGGCAGGCTGGCCAACCAGTCCCGTCCAGCAGAGCTCCGGTTGTAGCGGGCATGCAAATCACCAGGAATGGGCACGATCACTCGAAGGTTCACGCGATCAGCCTAACTCCGGGCCAGCGCACAGCCCTTAGAAAACGCCGCTGGCCCCCAGCAGGGTTCCGATGGAGAACGTCGCGGCCAGGGCCAAAGCCCCGCCGAGAACAACGCGGACCGCAGCCCGCAGCCGAGGTGCCCCGCCGATCCAGGCGCCGACAGCGCCAGTGATAGCCAGTGCGATCAAAACCGCGGCGAATGTGAGCGGGACGCGCATACCGGCTGGTGGCAGGAGCATGGCAAGCAAAGGCAGCACCGCCCCCAAGGTGAACGCCACTGCAGAAGCGAACGCGGCGCTCCAAGGACTGACGATGTCGTCCTCATGGATGTTGAGTTCCGCTGAGAGGTGGGCCGCCAAGGCATCGTGTTCCGTGAGTTCCTCTGCCACGGCGCGGGCTGTTTTGGGGCTGAGGCCCTTGCTCTCGTAGATGGCCGTCAACTCGTCGAGCTCCTCCTCGGGTTGCTCGGCGAGTTCACGGCGCTCCTTCTCGATCAGCGCTCTTTGGGTATCGCTTTGGCTGCTGACCGAAACATATTCGCCCAAAGCCATGGAGATTGCGCCACCCACCAAGCCGGCTACACCGGCCGCCAAGATGTTTCCCGTGTTCGTGGTGGCGCCAGCAACGCCTACCAGGATGGAGGCGACGGAAACGATACCGTCGTTGGCGCCGAGGACGCCGGCACGCAGCCAGTTCAACCTGTGCGCCAAATCATCCCGATGGGGCTCGTTCTCATGCTTAGCGGTGGTTTCGATGGAGGCCATGCATCAAGCCAAGCACCAGCCAGCCCTCAAGGCCAGCATGGCTAGGCTCGCCTACTTTCGCTTACCCTTGCTTATCTTTGCCCGTCTCTCCCGGAGTCTGCCTACCGCGACGGGCTTGCAGAGGTTGTCGGCAACGTGGGCAAGGAACCCGGCTGGAGGTTTATCCCCGGCAACTCAGGCAGGGCCGCTCCCCATTGCTGTCCTCGCCGTGCGGTCTCCAGCAAGTTTTCCAGGGCCCAATCCCGGGCTGGCCCGGAAGACAAAGCGACCAGGTCACCCCAGGCGGTCAGGGACCCAATTTCCAGCGCGCCCAGGGACGCCGCAGGGTCCCTGCTGAACCCTGCGTCAAGGCGGTAGCCAGCCTCCGGCATGGGAACCTCGGTGCACTCCGCGCGGGTCAAGTCTTCAGCCTGTTTGAGTTGTGATTCGTGGTCCTGCAAGCCTTTTGCGGCCGATGACGCATCGGCTCCGCCTAAGCGTTTGAGGGCGACCTGGTACAGGTAGACGGCCCGGTGGCCCGCAGCCACGCTGGCCGCCAAGGCTGCAGCTGTGGACGCATGGGCGGACTCGGCCGGGGGAGTGGCCGACGGGCAGGAAGCCATGGCGGTTGGGCTGCTGGACGGTTCATTGGGCGCCGCCGTCGACAACGACGTCGACGACGATGGCGCCAGGGACGGGGCCGGCAACTGCCAAAGGGTAGCCAGTTTGCCGGACTCCAGTAGCTGCGCGGATCCGACGGCGGCCAACAGCCGCGCGATCCCGCCGTCGGCCTTGCGTGCGTCGTCCATCCGACGTCGGCCGCTGGCGGCCAGGTCCGACACGAGGTCCGCCGTGGTAGCAGCGGGGGCACCTGGGCCAGTGGCAGTGCCCGTCGAAGCTCCGCTCGGCGAACGCCCATCCGGCTTGACTCCATCCGGCAAGTCTCCATCCGGGCCAAGGAGGGCGCTGGCATGGGTTGTCAGCAAAGTCACAACATCTTTTAGCGCGACCTCTTTCGCGTCGCTCCCTCCACCGGCGGGGCTCCCGGTGAGGGCTAAACGTGCCGATGACTCACGAAGCCGCACGGCGTCCGTCAACGCGCTGATGCGCGCAGTAGCGGAGAAGGAGAGTGGTGCGGGAGCGGCGGATTCACGCGGAACCAGAACCATTCCCGTGCCCAGAACGAGGAGTGCCACCAAGGACAGGAGGAGGACTTGTCCCCACCTCTGCCCAGTTTGTCTTTCGCTGCTCCGCCCGTTCACAACTCACCATCGTGTCATGGTGGCGGTAAGGTCCGTGCACCAAGCGCCTCCGAAAATCGTTAGGCTAGTAGTCACAACAACATCTATCGGGAGGCGGCGAGCATCGTGAGTGACTCGGAAGCCACGGCTTCAACGGACCGGACAACATCGAACTCGTCGGCCACCATCCACAACCCGGAGGAAAGCAGGCTCAAAGCGCTGCTTGAGCCCGCCGTCGTCGCCAGCAGGCTCTTCCTCGAAGATGTAGCCATCCATGTTGCGGGATCGCACCGGACCGTCCACGTCGTCGTCGACCTGCCGCAGGAACAAACCGGTGGTGTCAGTCTCGATGCCATCGCGGAGGTCTCCAAGGCATTGTCGGATATTCTGGACAACGATCCCCACGATGACGGACGTCCATACGACCTCGAAGTTTCTTCGCCCGGCATTGGGCGTCCGCTGACTGAACCCCGCCACTGGCACCGCGCCCGCGGTCGCATGGTCCGGGTCAATGTCAAACAAGGCGAGAACATTCTGGGCAGGATTGCGTCCGTTGGGACCTCGGACGTCACGCTCATCCCCGAGCATGAAGTCAAGAAGGGCATGAAGCCCAAGCAAGGTGACCCCATCACCATTCCTTTCGACAGGATCCGCCAAGGAAAAGTCGAGATAGAGTTCAGCCACCTCCCCGAGGCTGCGCTGGAAGACGAACACAATGGACCTTCTGAGGAGGCCTAATGGATATTGACATGAGCGCACTGAGACTCCTGGAGCGTGAGCGTGAAATCCCGCTGGATCTCCTGATTCCCACCATCGAACAAGCATTGCTGGTGGCTTACCACAAGACGCCCGGTGCCTTCGAGAAGGCCAGGGCGGAGTTGGACCGCAAGAGCGGCCACGTGACCATTTGGGCCACCGAAATTGACGACGACGGCGAGCCGATCGGCGAGTTCGAGGACACCCCGGCGGGTTTCGGCCGGATTGCGGCAAGCACGGCGCGCCAAATCATCCTCCAGCGCCTCCGCGACGTTGAAGATGACAACGTGCTCGGCGAGTTCAAGGGCCGCGAAGGTGAACTCGTAGCCGGAATGATCCAGCAGGGCAACAACCCGCACATGGTCCAGGTCAACCTCGGCACCGTGGAGGCACTCCTGCCGCCGCCCGAGCAGGTTCCCGGCGAAAAGTACACGCATGGAAGCCGTCTGCGCGCCTTCGTCATTGACGTGCATCGCGGGGCAAAAGGTCCCTCGATTACGTTGTCCCGCTCGCACCCGGGACTTGTTCGCAAGCTCTTCGAAATGGAAGTTCCGGAGATTGCGGACCACTCGGTCGAGATCGTGGCGCTGGCTCGCGAAGCTGGTCACCGCACCAAGATCGCCGTCAAAGCAAACGCTCCGGGCATCAACGCCAAGGGTGCTTGCATTGGCGAGATGGGTTCGCGGGTCCGGGCCGTCATGACCGAACTCAACGACGAAAAGATCGACATCGTCGACTACAGTGATGACCCCGCCACGTTCATCGGCAACTCACTCTCGCCGTCGCGGGTGAATTCGGTCACCATCACGGACGAAGCCACTCGCTCGGCCCGCGTGGTAGTTCCGGATTACCAGTTGTCGTTGGCCATCGGCAAGGAAGGCCAGAACGCACGACTCGCCGCGAAGCTGACCGGTTGGCGGATCGATATTGTGTCGGACGCAGCCGCCCCCAAGAACCAGTAGTCTTACAGCCGTTTCGGTGCCGCAGTTTCGGTGCTGCGGTTTCAGTACTGCGGCGCCGGGGGGCTAGACTAGAAGTAACCGGGCTTACCTCCGGTATCCGCGCGCCTCGGTGTGCCTCGGTTGCTTGTGCAATTCGGGCATCGGGTGCCAGTAGCGTAAGGCAGGTTGGACACGTCGTGGCTGAACTGCTTGAACCCGGCCACGGCCCGGTTCGTACCTGCATCGGATGCCGGAAGCAAGGCTCCCGGTCCCAGCTTGTCCGGCTTGTCGCCCAAGGCAGCGGTTCGTCCGCGGTCATCGTCGACGTTCGACGCCGGATGGCCGGCAGGGGTGCGTGGCTGCACCCCAACGACAAGTGCTTGGCATTGGCGATCAAGCGGCGCGCGTTTGGCAGGGCCCTTCGGGGTGCCGGCGATACTGCCGCCGTCGAACGCTTCTTCCTGCCTGGCATGCCACCTGTGGAGGCCCCGGCCGCCGCGGGAAAACCGTCCAAACCTGAAAGCGGGTCAGAAAACTGATGGAAACCCGATGAGTTCCCAGCGATGAGTGCGTAACGATGACAACTTTGTTGCGCTCTGCAATGGGCCTTTCTGCCGCTCAAACGGTGAAGGCCCGCAGTAAGAAGTAGACGGTTCGTGCCTGGCTCGGTGCGGACCGAGACAGGAGAAATGTGGCCAAGGTCCGCGTACATGAGCTCGCCAAAGAGCTCGGTATTACTTCCAAAGATGCAGTAACAAAACTGCAGGAATTGGGCGAATTCGTTCGCTCCGCCTCATCAACGATTGAGGCTCCGGTCGTGAAGAAGCTTCGCGACGCATACCCCGGTGCAGGCGCTGCAAAGTCCGCCGCGCCGGCAGCAGCACCGAAAGCACCCGCAGCATCCCGCCCGGCCGCGCCGGCTCCCGGTCCTGCCGCGCCGAAGGCTCCGGCCCCCGCCGCACCGACTCCGGCCGCTTCGGCACCCAGCCAAGCTGCTGCGCCGAACCCCGCTGCCGCAAGCCCGTTTGCTGCTCCGACAGAGCCCGGCAAAGCTGCTGGCAGTCCTGCACAGGGCAGCCCCGCGCCCAGCCCCACAGCTTCGACGCCGTCGACTCCGACGTCGTCCGTTTCCGCGAAGCCCGGCGCCCGTCCTGCCCCTAAGGCAGAGACGCCGGCTCCGTCCCGTCAGGGCGGCCAGGCTCCGCGTCCCGGCGGTCCCCGTCCGGGCAACAACCCGTTTGCTACCTCCCAGGGCATGCCCCGTGGACGTGGCGGCGACGGCGATCGTCCGCCGCGTCCGGGTAACAACCCGTTCGCACCGTCCCAGGGCATGCCCCGCGCGGGCGGCCGTAACGACGGCGAACGTCCCGGTGGTCCCCGGCCCGCAGCTGGTGCAGGCGGTCCCCGTCCGGCAGCAGGCACCGGTGGTCCCCGTCCGGGCGCTCCGCGTCCCGGTGCACCCCGTCCGGGTGCCCCGCGTCCCGCAGGAGGCCCCGGCGGAAACCGTCCTACTCCGGGCATGATGCCCAACCGCACCGAGCGTCCGGCTCCCGGTGGCGCAGGTCGCCCCGGTGGCGCTGGCCGTCCGGGTGGCGGCGGTCCGGGTCGTCCCGGTGGCGCACCTGGCGCAGGTACCGGTGGCGGAGCTCCCGCCGGCGGTGGCTTCGGCAAGGGTGGCCGCGGTCGCGGTGGTACCCAGGGTGCCTTCGGTAAGGGCGGCGCCGGTCGTGGCAAGCAGCGCAAGTCGAAGCGTGCAAAGCGCCAGGAACTGGAGCAGATGAGTGCTCCGTCGCTGGGTGGCGTATCGGTACCCCGCGGCGATGGTGAGACCATCATCCGTTTGCGTCGTGGCTCCTCCATCACGGACTTCGCCGAGAAGATCGATGCGAACCCCGCCTCGCTGGTGACCGTGCTGTTCCACCTTGGTGAAATGGCAACGGCCACCCAGTCCCTGGACGAAGACACCTTTGGCCTGCTTGGCGCCGAACTTGGCTACAAGCTCCAGGTTGTTTCGCCGGAGGACGAAGAGCGCGAGCTGCTCGACCAGTTCGACATCAACATCCAGGATGAACTCGACGCCGAAGGCGACGACGTCCTGGAGGCACGCCCGCCGGTCGTCACCGTCATGGGTCACGTTGACCACGGTAAGACCCGCCTGCTCGATGCCATCCGCAACTCCAACGTTGTGGCCGGCGAGCACGGTGGAATCACCCAGCACATCGGTGCTTACCAGATCAGCCACGTCCACGAGGGCAACGCCCGCGACATCACCTTCATTGACACCCCCGGTCACGAGGCCTTCACGGCCATGCGTGCTCGTGGTGCCAAGGTCACCGACATCGCGATCCTGGTTGTTGCAGCCGACGACGGCGTTATGCCGCAGACGGTGGAAGCACTCAACCACGCCCAGGCGGCCAACGTGCCGATCGTCGTCGCGGTCAACAAGATCGACAAGGAAGGCGCCAACCCTGACAAGGTCAAGGGTCAGCTGACCGAGTACGGACTGGTTCCCGAAGAATACGGTGGCGACACCATGTTCGTTGAGGTCTCTGCACGCCAGAACCTCAACATTGACGAACTGATCGACGCTGTTCTCCTGACGGCCGATGCCGCTCTGGATCTCCGGGCCAACCCGGACAAGGACGCTCGAGGCATTGCCATCGAAGCGAACCTGGACAAGGGCCGCGGTTCCGTGGCTACCGTCCTGGTCCAGTCCGGTACCTTGGCCGTGGGTGACACGATCGTGGCCGGTACAGCACATGGACGCGTCCGTGCGATGTTCGACGAGAACGGCGAAGCGCTTGACGTCGCCCTCCCGTCCCGTCCGGTCCAGGTCCTGGGTCTTTCGAACGTGCCGCGTGCAGGTGACACCTTCCTGGTGACCCCGGACGAGCGGACAGCACGTCAGATCGCTGAGAAGCGTGAAGCTGCCGACCGCAACGCCGCCTTGGCCAAGCGCCGCAAGCGCATCAGCCTCGAAGACTTCGACCAGGCCGTTGCCGCGGGCAAGATCGACACCCTCAACCTCATCCTCAAGGGTGACGTGTCCGGTGCCGTGGAAGCGCTCGAAGACGCCCTCCTCAAGATCGACGTCGGCGACGACGACGTTCAGCTCCGTGTCATCCACCGCGGTGTGGGTGCCATCACGCAGAACGACGTCAACCTGGCCACGGTGGACAACGCCATCATCATCGGCTTCAACGTCAAGCCTGCCGAGCGGGTGGCCGAACTGGCCGACCGCGAAGGCGTGGACATGCGCTTCTACTCCGTCATCTACGCAGCAATCGATGACATTGAGATGGCCCTCAAGGGCATGCTCAAGCCGGAGTACGAGGAAGTCCAGCTCGGTACGGCCGAGGTCCGCGAAGTATTCCGTTCCTCCAAGTTCGGAAACATCGCCGGCTCGATCGTCCGCAGCGGCGTCATCCGCCGTAACACCAAGGCACGTGTCAGCCGCGATGGCAAGGTCATCGGTGACAACCTCACCGTTGAGACGCTCAAGCGTTTCAAGGATGACGCCACCGAGGTCCGTACCGACTTCGAGTGTGGTATCGGTCTTGGCTCCTTCAATGACATCAATGAAGGCGACATCATCGAGACCTTCGAAATGCGCGAGAAGCCGCGCGTTTAGGTTCCGTTGGAACGGGTCCGTCGGGTTACCCCGGCGGACCCGTTCCATACCCGTTTCTACTTTCCCAGGAGGAAGTCATGGCTGATCCCGCACGCGCTGCCAAGCTGGCACAGCGGATAAAGGTCGTCGTAGCTGAGGCCCTCGGACGTCGGGTCAAGGATCCGCGCGTCGAGGGCATCACGGTCACTGACGCCCGCGTCACCAACGACCTTCAGCACGCCACCATCTACTACACCGTGTTCGGTGACGAAGTAGCCCATTCCGATGCCGCCAAGGCATTGGAGAAGGCCAAGGGTGTGCTGAGGCAGGAAGTTGGCCGCAACATCACCGTGCGCCTGACGCCCACGCTCGAGTTCGTAGCCGATCAGATTCCGGTCAACGCCTCGAACCTTGAAGAACTGCTCCGCGAAGCCAAGCGGCGCGACGCCGAGGTGGCCGCCTTGGCTGCCAACGCGAAGCACGCAGGCGAAGCCGACCCGTACAAGGGCGACATCGACGAGGACGACTTCGACGAAGAGGACACTGACCTCGCCGGCGACGACGAACTCGATGAGGACGCCAACCGCTAAAGGACAACAGAAAGACCGGTTTCCGCACTGGGAACCGGTCTTTTTGCTGCCCGGCCTCGCTAAGATCAGAGCATGTCGACGCACAGTGCCCAGCAGCCTGAGGAATCCCTGACGCGCGATGAGTTCCTGAATCGTGCCGTGCAGCTAGCCGTGCAAAACGTAGCCGACGGCGGCGGCCCCTTTGGCGCCGTCGTGGTGATGGCGGACGGAACTGTGCATGAAGGCGTGAACCGGGTAACACGTGACTTCGACCCCACGGCGCACGCGGAGGTAGTGGCGATCCGGCGGGCCGCGGCGGCTACCCATCGCTTCGATCTGTCCGGTGCCGTGCTCTACACAAGCTGTGAACCGTGCCCGCTGTGCTTGTCCGCAACGCTGTGGGCCAGGATTGGCCGCGTCTACTATGCGGCGGACCGGTACGGCGCTGCCCGCGCGGGCTTCAGTGACGCCGTGTTTTACGAGTATTTCGCCGGTTCCAGGCCCGAGTTGCTTCCCGTGGAGCACTCACCCCTGGAATCGTCCGGGCAGCCCTTCGAAGCCTGGCGGCACCACACCCGGCGCACTGCCTATTAGCCAGCCGGTTTCACGTGGGCTCTTCCCGGGCCGGCAGCTTGCCGACGCCGTCGAGCAGTTCTTGCTGGCTGCCGCAAAGGGCGATCCTGATCCAGCCCTCGCCAATCGACCCGAAGGCGGTTCCCGGCGCGAACGATACGCTCGCGTCGGCCAAAAACTGTCGCACCCAGGCGCGGACATTCCCGCGGCTTACATGTGAGACATCGGCCCATAGATAAAACGCCCCCTGGGCTCCCAGGAAGGGAATTCCCTTGGCCGCAAGGACAGCCGAAGCTACATCCCGGTTGCTGCGGTAGTGCTCCCACGCCGACATCACGTAGTCCTGCGGGCCCGTCAGCGCTGCCAACGCGGCGTACTGCGAGGGCGATGCAACGCAGGAGACAATGGCCTCCATGACGTTGTTCATCTTCTGCTCGAGGCCGGGAGGACAGATGAGCGCACCGATACGGAGGCCGGTGAGGCCGTACGTTTTGGACAGCGTCAGGGACGTGAAGACCCGCGCCTCGCCAGGGACGTTGCTGTCGAACCGGGCCGCGCTGACGTGCGGGACGTCGAAGGTGAAGGCCTCGTAGCATTCGTCGGAGATGATCCAGAGATCGTGGCGGACAGCGAGTTCCACGAGTTGGCGGGTGCTTTCTTCGCTGATGACGGCGCCCAGGGGATTCGACGGCGAGTTCAGCATGAGCACTTTGGTCCGCGGGGTGATCAGGGCTTCGATGTCCTCGATATGCGGCTGGAAATCATTGTGCGGGTAAAGCGGATACTGCACCGGGACGGCATGGAGCAGGCGGCTGGTCATGGCAAAAGTGGGATAGCCGGGGTTCGGGATCAGGATCTCGTCGCCGGGGGACAGCAAGAGGCTCATGGCCAAGTGAAGGCCCTGCTGCGCCCCGTCCACCACGTACACCCGCTCGGCGTTGATATCCACGCCCTGCTGCTCCCGGAAGCGGGCGGCGAAAGCCTCGCGCAAGGCAGGTATCCCGGCATTGGGCGTGTAATTGGTCTCGTCCCGGTCCAAGCACGCGATTCCGGCATCGAGGACGTGCCGCGGCAGGGCAAAGCCGGGTTCCCCGATGCTGAGGACGATTGCGTTAGGCGTCGCCCACGCGGCTTCGGTGATCTCACGGATCTGGTTCACGGGGACTTCGCGGACGTGCGCGGCAAGCTCAGGCATGGGAGCCATCCTAGCCACCCATATACTGGTAAGCGTGCTTTCTGGACTGGTGATCGTTGACAAACCGCAGGGATGGACCAGCCACGATGTGGTTGGCCGGATGCGGCGACTGGCCGGCACCCGGAAAGTTGGTCACGCGGGCACCCTTGATCCCATGGCCACAGGTGTCCTGGTGCTTGGAATCAATAAGGCAACCCGCCTGCTGACCTACATCGTGGGCACCTCCAAGACGTACACGGCCACCATCAGGCTGGGCGAATCCACCATCACGGACGATGCCGAGGGTGAGGTCACTGAATCACGCAGCGCGGTTGATGTCACGGACGCTGCCATTGCAGCAGGGGTCGCAGCCCTGTCCGGGACTATCCAACAGGTTCCCAGCAGCGTCAGCGCCATCAAGGTCGATGGCGAACGTTCCTACGCGCGCGTCCGTTCCGGCCAAGAGGTCAAGCTTGCTCCCCGCCCGGTCACTATTCACCGCTTTGACGTCCACAATGTCCAACGGGTCGACGGCGGCAGGGTCATCGACGTCGACGTCACCGTGGAGTGTTCCTCCGGAACGTACATCCGGGCCCTCGCACGGGACCTGGGCGCAGGCTTAGGCGTGGGAGGACACCTCACCGTATTGCGCAGGACGCAGGTGGGTCCCTACACGCTGGACCAAGCCCACACCCTGGCTGAACTGGCCGAGGAACTCGACGTCTTGGACATGTCCTTGGCGGCGCGCGCCCTGATGCCCAATCGGGAACTGACCGAAGACGAAGCAATAGAAATCTCCTATGGGCGCCGTATCTCCGGAGGTCCGGGAGCCGGCACTCCGGATGCCGCGACGGCCGAGAGGCCGGCGGCGGCGTTCGCGCCGTCGGGGGAGCTTGTTGCTCTGTTGGCCGATACGGGCAGCTTCGCCAAACCCGTACTGGTGTTTGCCCCGGGTACAGGCGCCGGACCTGGCTCAGATGCGGGCGCCGACGCGCGGGAGGCGAAGTAGGCATGGACGGTTACTTCTACTCAATCCTCGTGGTCGGTCTCGTCTCCACCGTCATGTGCTTGGTCGCCGGTCTCATGAAGAAAGCCCCCAACGACCCCACCATCCTTTCCGTGCTCGCCGTCGAACTTGCCCTGCTGGTCTACCTTGTGGGCTCGATTGTGCGCGTAGCGTTGGGTGAGCGGATTGCGGGGGAGACCTGGGAGTTCTGGGGCTACATGATCACTGCGCTGATGATTCCGCTGGGCGCTGTGTATTGGGCCGTGCTGGAACGCACGCGCTGGTCCAACTTTGTCCTCGCAGCGGTGGGCGTGACCATCGTGGTCATGGCCGCACGCATGAACCAGATCTGGTACTGACTTGAAGGAAGAGCACAACGTGACTGGAACTGAACGCAACCAGCAGCTTCAACAGCCTGCCAAGGACACCCGGAATACGGGCCCGGGGCGTCTGCTGATTGCCGTGTATGCGATATTCGCGCTCTCCGCAACAGCTCGGGCAGGCTATCAAATAGCTACGAAGTTCGCTGATGCGCCGCTTTCGCACATCCTGTCGGCCTTTGCCGCCGTCGTCTATATCCTCGCAACGGTCTCCCTGGCCAAGCCGGGGCGCACCTGGTTCAAGGTGTCCCTGGCTGCGGTGCTGACCGAACTTGTGGGTGTGCTCGTGGTGGGGGCCATTAGCCTCTTCGATCCGGTCCTGTTCCCGCACGATACCGTGTGGTCGCTGTTCGGCCGCGGGTACGGTTTTGTGCCCCTGGTGCTGCCTATCCTCGGGCTGTTGTGGCTGAACCGCCGGAGGCCGTCCTGAGCCGCTGCGAGCGGCGGGTAACCTTAATATGTTCCGGCGCCGGAAGCTGCCGGGCACAATGAACATCTGCAGTAAAAGGCGAGGTTGATGGTCCACATTTGGAACGATCCCACCGAGGTCCCCAGGGACTTCGGCCCGACTGCCGTTACGATCGGTAATTTCGACGGCGTCCACCGGGGCCATCAGCATGTTCTTTCGCAGTTGACCGACGCCGCTAAGCGCCACGACATCCCTTCGGTTGCCGTGACGTTTGATCCCCATCCGGCCCAGGTCCACCGGCCGGGTTCCGCGCCGGAGCTGCTCATGGGGCTTGAGGACAAGCTCCAGGCCCTCGGTGCGGCGGGCGTGGATGCCGTGCTCGTCATGAAGTACACCCTTGACCTGGCCGCCATGTCGCCGGAGGCTTTTGTCCGCGACGTGCTTCTGGATGGTCTCCAGGCAAGCCACGTGGTGATCGGCCACGATCTCCGTTTTGGCGCCGGCAACTCCGGCGATGTAGCCACCATGGAGGACTTGGGCGAGCAGTTTGGCTTTGGCGTCCAGGTGGTCAACGAGTACGGCGCCGGAGTATCCATCGACGACGGCGGCACTGACCGCCGCTGCTCTTCGACCTGGGTCCGGGAAGCATTGTCAGAGGGCGACGTCACGACGGCGGCAGCCTTGCTGGGCAGGCCCCATCGCATGCGCGGCGAAGTGGTTCACGGTGCTGCCCGTGGCCGTGACCTTGGCTTCCCAACCGCAAACCTCGCCCACGACTCCACCGGGTTCATCCCGGCGGATGGCATCTACGCCGGTTGGCTGGTCGATCAGTCCGGCACGCGGTGGCCCGCCGCGATCTCCGTGGGGTCCAACCCCACCTTCGATGGCGTCAGCCGTCAAGTGGAAGCACACGTTATCGATCGCCCGGAGGAAAACGTGGAGGACTTCAACCTCTACGGCCAATGCGTCGCCGTCGAATTCACCCGCCGCCTGCGGGGCATGGTGGCCTATCGCGGGCCCGAAGCCCTCGTGGAGCAGATGCGCCTGGACGTAGCCCAGGCCCATGAGTTGTTGACCGGGCCCGAGGCATTTCGACAACAACGCTGACCTCCCGGTAAACTGATAAGTGGTCCGGCTGCAGTCCGTGGCGGCTGGACCTGTTTTTGTGTGCGGCGACGCAGCAAGGGCAACCCGTCAGCGAGGCGCTGCATCGGGACGCACGGCACAACTCTAGGAGTTCACGTGGCACTTGAAGCCGCTGTCAAGCAGTCCATCATCAAGGAATACGCAACCTCTGAAGGCGACACCGGTTCGCCCGAGGTGCAGGTTGCTGTCCTGACCCAGCGGATCAAGGATCTGACTGAGCACATGAAGGAGCACAAGCACGACTTCCACACCCAGCGCGGTTTGCTGGCCATGGTTGGTCGTCGCAAGCGCATGCTTTCCTACCTGAAGAACACTGACATCGCCCGCTACCGTTCGCTCATCGAGCGCCTCGGCCTGCGTCGCTAGTCTGCCTTTAGGGGTGGCCCGGACCCCGGCGGAACGGGCCACCTTCTTCACCAAAAACTAAAAACAGGAATCAACCGCATCGCGCATTCGCGGTCCTCGGTAGTGATTCCCGGGAAGGCCCTCTGTGGCCGTGAACGCCCGTGGATCTCGATCGATGACCGGGTGTCGTACAGGCCAGGAATAAAGAAGAGGCCTGGGTTGATGCGGCGGACTTCCGCTAACAGAAACGGAGGTGACTCTCTATGGAGGGTCCCGAAATCCAGTTCTCCGAAGCCATTATCGACAACGGCCGTTTCGGCAAGCGCGTCATTCGCTTCGAAACCGGCCGCCTCGCCAAGCAGGCCGCTGGCGCCTCGATGGTCTACATCGACGACGACACTGCGTTGCTTTCGGCCACCACGGCAGGCAAGCAGCCGCGCGAGGGTTTTGACTTCTTCCCGCTGACGGTCGACGTCGAAGAGCGCATGTACGCTGCCGGCCGCATCCCGGGTTCGTTCTTCCGCCGCGAGGGACGCCCGTCCACCGAAGCCATCTTGGCTTGCCGCCTCATGGACCGCCCGCTGCGCCCTGCCTTCGTTAAGGGCTTGCGCAACGAGGTCCAGATCGTCGTCACCGTCCTGGCGATCAACCCCGATGAGCTGTACGACGTCGTCGCGATCAACGCGTCGTCGATGTCCACGCAGCTTTCCGGCCTCCCGTTCTCGGGCCCGATCGGCGGTGTCCGTGTTGCACTGATCGCCGATGAGCAGGGTTCGCAGTGGGTTGCCTTCCCGAAGCACTCGCAGCTCGAGAACGCTGTGTTCAACATGGTCGTTGCCGGCCGCGTTGCAGGTGACGATGTCGCCATCATGATGGTCGAAGCAGAAGCCACCGACAACTCCTGGAACCTCATCAAGGAACAGGGCGCCACCGCTCCCACCGAAGAGGTTGTTTCCGAGGGCCTCGAGGCTGCCAAGCCGTTCATCAAGGCACTGTGCGATGCACAGGCAGACCTGGCAGCCCGCGCTGCCAAGCCCACTGTCGAGTTCCCCGTCTTCCTTGACTACCAGGACGACGTCTACGCCGCAGTTGAGTCTGCCGCGGCCGAGAAGCTGGCCGCTGTGTTCCAGATCGCCGACAAGCAGGAGCGCGACGCCGCTTCCGACGAGCTCAAGGACGAGGTCCTTGGGGCACTTGCCGGAAACTTCGAAGGCCGCGAGAAGGAGCTGTCCGCAGCTTTCCGCTCCGTGACCAAGCAGGTTGTCCGCCAGCGCATCCTCAAGGACCAGATCCGCATCGATGGCCGTGGCCTGACGGACATCCGCCAGCTCACCGCTGAGGTTGAGGTCTTGCCGCGCGTTCACGGTTCGGCCATCTTCGAGCGCGGCGAAACCCAGATCATGGGTGTCACCACGCTGAACATGCTCAAGATGGAACAGCAGATCGACTCGTTGTCGCCGGTAACCCGCAAGCGCTACATGCACAACTACAACTTCCCGCCGTACTCCACCGGTGAGACGGGCCGCGTTGGTTCCCCGAAGCGCCGCGAAATCGGCCATGGCGCCCTCGCAGAGCGCGCTTTGGTTCCGGTCCTGCCGAGCCGTGAAGAGTTCCCGTACGCCATCCGCCAGGTATCCGAGGCTCTCGGTTCCAACGGTTCGACGTCCATGGGCTCGGTGTGTGCCTCGACGCTCTCCATGCTCAACGCCGGTGTGCCGCTGAAGGCAGCCGTTGCCGGTATCGCCATGGGCTTGGTCTCTGACCAGGTTGACGGCCAGACCCGCTACGCAGCCTTGACTGACATCCTTGGTGCCGAAGACGCTTTCGGTGACATGGACTTCAAGGTAGCCGGTACGTCGGAGTTCGTCACAGCTATCCAGCTGGACACCAAGCTTGACGGCATTCCCGCCTCCGTGCTGGCAGCAGCACTGAAGCAGGCCCGTGAAGCGCGCCTCCACATCCTCGAGGTCATCAACGCCGCGATCGACACCCCGGACGAGCTCTCCGAGTTCGCCCCGCGCGTCATCGCCGTCAAGATCCCCGTGGACAAGATCGGCGAGGTCATTGGCCCCAAGGGCAAGATGATCAACCAGATCCAGGAAGACACCGGCGCGGACATCTCCATCGAAGATGACGGCACCGTCTACATTGGCGCCACCAACGGTCCGTCTGCAGATGCAGCACGCACCGCTATCAACGCCATTGCCAACCCGCAGGTTCCGGAAATCGGCGAGCGCTACCTGGGTACGGTCGTCAAGACCACCACCTTCGGCGCTTTCATTTCCCTTACCCCGGGCAAGGACGGCCTGCTGCACATCTCCGAGCTCCGCAAGCTGGCCAACGGCAAGCGCGTGGACAACGTTGATGACGTCGTCTCCGTGGGCCAGAAGGTCCAGGTGGAGATCACCAAGATCGATGACCGCGGCAAGCTCTCGCTGTCACCGGTTGTCGCCGATGAAGAAGGCGCAGCCTCCGAGGACGTAGCGGCTGAGGCTGTAGAAGCTTCCGCAGAGTAGTTCCTTGAAGTAGTACCCGGCGGGGCTGGTGGGCTTGAAAAAGCTCCACCGGCCCCTTCGGACCTTAACCCGAAAGGCTTTGATGACAGTCGTACCCTTGCCCTTGGAGCAAACTCTCCCTGGTGGCGAATTGATCCACGGAGCCGAAGGCGGGTCTGTGGTTCGGCGCTCGGTGCTACCGGGCGGCGTCCGCGTCCTCACCGAGGCCATGCCCGGGCAGCGTTCGGCGACTATTGGCTTCTGGGTGGCAGTTGGCTCGCGTGATGAGGCCGAGGGCCAGCACGGGTCCACGCACTTTCTTGAGCATTTGCTCTTCAAGGGCACCAAGCGCCGCACAGCACTGGAGATCGCGTCCGCCTTTGACGAGGTGGGCGGGGAATCCAACGCGGCGACGGCAAAGGAGAGCACCTGCTACTTCGCCCGGGTGCTCGACACCGACCTCCCCATGGCGATCGATGTGATTGCGGACATGGTCACAGGTGCCGTGCTGGATCCCGCTGAACTTGAGCAGGAACGCGATGTGATCCTTGAGGAAATCGCCATGGATAGCGATGACCCCACAGATGTTGCCCATGAAAAGTTCGTTGAGGCGGTGCTGGGCACCCACCCGTTGGCCCGTCCGATCGGTGGAACTCCGGATGCCATCAGAGCTGTGGCAAGGGACTCGGTTTGGGAGCACTACCAGCGGTATTACCGGCCCGAGGAACTTGTCATTACCGCCGCCGGTGGCTTGGATCACGACGTCGTCTGCAACCTGGTGCTCGATGCCCTGACCGCGGCCGGCTGGCAGCTTGAGCCGGGAGTTTCCCCTGTCCAGCGCCGTGCGACGAACCAGGCCGTCATTTCCGGAACGCCTGGCCTCCATGTGGTCAAACGTCCGGTGGAGCAGGCCAACATCATTATGGGTTGCCCCACGATGGTAGCCACGGACGATCGTCGGTTCGTGATGAGCGTCCTGAACGCTGTCCTGGGCGGGGGAATGTCCTCCAGGTTGTTCCAGGAGATCCGGGAAAAGCGCGGCCTTGTTTACTCCACCTACTCCTTCACGGCCGCTTACGCCGACGCCGGGTACTTCGGCATGTACGCCGGATGCACGCCGTCGAAGGTTCGGCAGGTGGTGGATCTGCTCGGTGTTGAGCTGGATAAGCTCGCCCAGGATGGGATCACCGAGGAAGAGCTCCGGAAGGCTGTTGGCCAACTGAGTGGCGGGATCGTCTTGGCACTGGAAGACACCGGCTCCCGGATGTCCAGGCTGGGACGGGCGGAACTGGTGTCCGGAGAGTTCCAGGACATTGATGAGACGCTCGCACGAATCCAAGCAGTGACCGTTGACGAGGTCCAGGAACTGGCCCGGGAACTTGCCGAGGCTCCGCGCACCATCACCGTCGTCGGGCCTTTCGAGGACAACGAGACCTTCGGGCTCTAGCGGGCCGGGTCTTTGGCGGGTGAGGGCTCTAGCCTCCGGCGAAGGGAGGCAGGACGTCGATGACGTCCTCCGAGCCCAATTCCATGGAGTGGTCCCGGACGGCAACCTCATTGCGTAGGAAGCTGCTCCGGGCCACGATACGCGCCAGCGGCGGAGTGCCTTCGGGAGGAAGTGGACGTTCGACGGCGAGGGCCACCTCGAGTAGCGCGTGCAGGCTGGTTCCTTCCGGAAGCGCGTGCACTTCCTCGTCCACACCTGCCGCTGCGCGTGCGGCAGCGAAGTATCGTACAAGCAAGGATTCAGCCTCCGATGGCGCTCATGCTGCGGTCCGGCTGGACGAAGTCCGGTGCTCCCAGGCCCGTGTGGTCCATGCCGTGGGCTTTGGGCTTTGCCCACATCGCGTCCTGCCAACGCGCCACCAGCTCCGCGTCCGTGGCACCGGAGCGCAACAGGCCCAACAGGTCGAATTCTTCACGGGAAAACAGGCAACTCATGATCTTGCCTTCAGCCGTGATGCGGGTGCGGCGGCAGTCCGAACAGAAGGGCTCGGTGACTGAGGCGATGATCCCTACCGTGCCAAGCACCGGGCCGGTGGCTTCACCGGACGCCTCGTCCCGGCGTCGAACGTCAAATCTTTCGGCCGGGGCGCCATCCCTTGCGCGGCTGTCCGGGCTGAGTACAAAGTCGCGGGACAAGAGAGTGCGGATTTCCGCGGCCGTGATCATGGTGCGACGAGTCCAGCCGTGGTCAGCGTCAAGGGGCATCTGTTCAATAAATCGCAGTTCGTAACCGCGTCCCAGAGCCCACTCCAAGAGGTCGGGGGACTCGGTGTCATTGATGCCCCGCATGAGGACCGCGTTGAGCTTGACCGGTCCGAGGCCTGCGGCCCAAGCGGCATCGACGCCGGCGAGGACGCGGTCCAGGAAGGGGCGCCGGGTAAGTTTGGTGAAGGTTTCCTCGTGGAGGGAATCAAGTGAGACATTGATACGGGTCAGGCCGGCGGCCTTGAGGCTGGCGGCTTTCTTGTCCAGCCCGACGCCGTTGGTGGTCATGGAGATGGGCAGTTCCGGATGGTTACCGCGGATGGCCGCGATGATGTCCGGCAAGTCGGCGCGGACCAGCGGCTCACCTCCGGTAAGCCGCAACTCCCGCACTCCCAGTGCTTCCACTCCTAGCCGAACGATCCGGACGATCTCGTCCTTGGTCATGACAGCTTGTTTGGAGAGCCACTCCAACCCTTCGGCCGGCATGCAGTAGGTGCATCTTAAGTTGCATTTGTCCGTCAAAGACAGGCGCATGTCCGTGGCGCGCCGACCGTAACGATCCCACAGCCCGGCTGGTGTATCAGCCGGGCGTGGAGGCGGTACCAAGCCGCTTGCAAGGTTTCCGCCGGCACGGTCACCACTGGGAAGTGCCGGGATGCCCAGCTGAACAGTCATAAATTCAGGCTACGCCACACTGGTGAGCAGTGACACATCGAAGCCCGCTTCGGCGTCTCCTGGGAAACGTGACTGCTTCATGATTCCCTGCGTGGGCCAGGATCGGCCGACACTTCTGCGCGCCGTTCCTCGATCAGCTCCTTGGTGCGCACAAGCCGGAGAAGAGTCACCAGTGCGATCCCGCCCACTACGTTGAACAGGAGGGTATAGCCGAACCAGCCCAGCCATTGGCCATAGCCGATGCCTGTGCCGGAATGGATCGCGGCGAAGATCAACAAGGAGTCCAGTACTGAGTGGAAGAGCGGTAGTCCGGCAAGCAGGAACCCGCCGATGATCGTGGCAACGATCCTGGCAACGTCGTTGTTGGTGCCTTGTTGCATCCGGCTCATGTGATGGTGCTGCCGCCAAGGACCGCAAGGGCAATCGTCTGCAGCGACAAGGGGACGTCAATGTAGTGGTGCGCGCTCTCAGCCACCACCTTGGACCACTCGGGAAACGCCTGCATCACGATCCATACGAACACCCAGCCACCAGCCAGGTTCCCCACGAGGGTGCCAACCCAGAGCTTTGCCAGTTGAGGGAGGCTGCCTTCCTTCGCAACCACAGCGGCAACAGGCATCAGGAAGTTTTCGGTGAACAGCTCGCTGTGGGCGAGCAGGAGGGCAACCAGCCCGATGCTGAAAGCCAGCCCTGCCAGCAGATGGTTCCCCGTCTCGTGCAAGACAGCGAGGTACGCCATGATTCCGAGGCCGATCTCGAAACCACCGAACACGCCTGTAACGAGGATGTTCCTCGTTGTGCGGTGCAGGCGTTCGGCACCCTCACCGATCGTCTTGTCGAACGACTCTTTGAGCTGGTGTTCAATGGGGGCATCAGACTCACCGAGGTCCCGTCGTCGCTGTTCGCTCATGACTGTTCCCTCCATGACTTTTCCTGCCATGGGTGTTCCGCAGGGCGCTCTTTCGACGTCGAATTCCTCAGCATACTTATTATCTTGCGGGACATGGGTCTCGGCGTCCAGTTGCGAAGATGGTCGTGCCGTTATCGGGGGGTAGACGACAAGGATTTGTACGATGAGATCGACCGACTGCACGGTTGAAGTCGATTGGGTATCCGACGCGGGCGTACGATCACGTCATGAGTGCGGTAGCCGGAGCCGGCTATAACAATTGCCTAGGGACTACATGAAGGAGACCTGACCACGATGTTCACGAAAAAGGGTGACGCGGCCGTCCTCGCCAAACTCGGTGAAGCCCCGGCGCAGTACCGCGAGATAGGCGAACGCCTCCATAGCATCATCCGGGAGGCCGCGCCCTCGTTAGAGCCGATCGTCCGCTGGGGGCTACCTTTCTACGTGAAGGACGGAAAGGACGTCTGCTACATCAAACCGGATAAGGACTTTATCGCGTTCGGCTTCGGTGAGGTTGTGAACCCTGCCTTCGAGGAGGGTGTACACATGCACCCGGTTGCCTGGAACATCACCTCGCTGGATGCCGCGACGGAGGCAAAGATCCGCAGCCTTGTCGAGAAAGCAGTTGCCTGACCCGAACGCGTCCTGGATGTGGTGTTTGCCGTGCCCAAGGCGAAACATGCAGCGTGCTTACTCTGCCCGAATCTGAGTGTTACGGTGGGCCCGTCGGCAGCTGTTTGATCCTGGAGGCGACTATGACGGCAGACAGTAGTGAACAAGATCCCGCCAAGAGCGGGGATGCCGGTCCCGATGGTTTGGGGCGAGATGGCATCGCTGCGGACCCGGCAAGCGGTGTGCGCTTGGGTGCGGGCACGGAGCTGAACACCTTCGAGCCGGAGGAAGAGCCCGAAGCCGTCGCCCAAGGCACAGAGGATACGGGGGACAGCCCTGCGGAGCCCTCCGCTCCGGGCCGATAGAAATATGTCGGGGCGCGACGGCCTCCTTGTTGAACGCTGCGCCTTAGCGGTCGTATCCCTCTCTGGCACGATGGACACGACGGGCAGAAAGAGGCGAGCGATGTCCAGGCATAGCGCGTACGACGCGTGACTACAGGTGGCACGGTGTTCAAGAGGAACGGGTCATGGAGAATGAATTGGACGGGGTACCCGCCCGCGAGAGGATCGAGCGGGTCGAGGTCCGCGAAGTCAAGGAACGGGGTTCAGCGGAGACCCCGGTGATAGCATCCCGGCACCGGCCGAGGGTCAACCCCTTCGTCGTGGTCCTGTGGGTTTTAGCCGTGATCTTAGGCTCAATTGGCTGCGTAGGTGCTTACGGATCCATGGCTTACTCATCTTTTGCCGGCTACTCCAGCGCTTTCCAGCAGGAACTTCCGCCGCCGTGGTACTTCTATCTCGGACAGTTCACTCCGTTCTTCCTCACGGCTGCAGCGTTGGCGATGGTGACTGCGCTGACGCTCCACGCTTTGATCTGGGAGGCACGGCACCGGTCTCACAACCTTGCCCAAGACACGCCATGGGAGGAGAGATCCTGATTACCACCGACTTCCTCGGCGTACTGTCCCGGCCACACTTTGGTTGATTGTGCTGAGGGTGAAAACTGATGCGTTGCTGAATGAATGCTGGAATTCTCCAGTCATGAAGATTCTTGTGCTCGGGGGAACGGCGTGGCTCGGATACACGGTGGCAAAGACTGCTCTGACGTCGGGGTATGAGGTCACATGCCTTGCTAGAGGAGATGCCGTGCCTTCCGGAGTTCGGCTCGTTCGCGCCGATCGGGATGATGACACTGCTTTGACTGGAGTCGCGGCGGAACACTGGGACGCGGTTATCGATGTGGCAAGGCAGCCCATTCATGTCCGCAGGGCAGTCCGAGACCCTCAAGGGCTCGCGGACCGGTATGTGTTCGTTTCGACCTGCAACGTATATGCCTGTCAGGAAGAAGTAGGTGCTGACGAGGACGCGCCACGCCTACCTCCACTGGAAGCAGACAGAATAGGCCCACCCGATGACTACGGGCCTGCGAAGGTGGCCTGTGAGGATGCTGTCTTGGAAGCCTACGGTCCCGACCGTACCGCCATCGCTCGTGCCGGACTCATCGGCGGACCTGGTGATCCTTCGGAGCGCACAACGTATTGGGTTCGCCGGTTCGCAAACCCCTCGAACGACGCCGGCGCGGTGCTTGTGCCAGACACGGCGGAACTCCCGACCGCGCTCATTGATGTCCGCGACCTCGCTACTTGGCTCCTCCACCTCGCGGAGGAGAAAAGTAGCGGGATCTTCAACGCCGTCGGGAATCCTGTGCGGTTCCCGGAACACATCGAGATCGCGCGATCAGTCGCCCACCATGCAGGTCCTGTGGTCACAGCGTCAGAGGACTGGCTCCTGGCTCAGGGGGTGAACCCGTGGTCCGGTAAGCGGTCCTTGCCCTTGTGGCTGGCAGACCATGCCTGGTACGGCATGAACGCGCGCGCCAATACGCGCGCGGTTGCAGCGGGGCTGACACTGCGTCCCCTTCGCGACACGCTCACAGACATCCTGGCGCAAGAGCCTCCATTGACTTCAGCTGAGAATCGTGGCGCCGGCCTCACCGACGCAGAAGAAAACAATCTGCTCAACGAGCTACACTTGGGCGGCTTCTCGGGAGAGAACTAGGTGAGGCTCGTTCCAGGCGTGGTTCTGGATTTCATGGTGTGGTCCCCGTAAAGTTTCTTTGGTGAGAACCAGCCTTGCGGGTTCTCACGCCTGAAATTGTCACCGTTTGCACGATTGGTTATGGTCCTGAGCAGTTCGATTTCCCCAGTTCACCCTCCGGCACCCACGCAGCGCAGCGTGCCAGGGCCGCGACGAAGTACCGTTCCTGCTCCACATCCAACATCACAACGGAGAAATGACCGAGGTTCCGGCACGGGCAGTAATCGACGCCTCCGGAACCTGGAACACCCCCGCACCGCTGGGCTCCAACGGGCTTCCCGTCCCCGGCGAAACCGAAGCCCGCGCCGCCGGGACCATCACCGGGGCCCTGCCTGACGTCACGCGAGGCCATTTCGCCGGCCACCGGACCCTCGTCATCGGGTCCGGGCACTCGGCCGCGAACATGGTCCTGGACCTCGCCCGCCTTGCACGCACCAATCCCGGAACCGAAGTCGTCTGGGCCATCCGCGCCGCCACCCCCGCCAGGGCTTACGGCGGCGGCAACGCCGACGAACTCCCCGCCCGGGGCCAGCTCGGCACCCGCCTGCGCACCGCAGTCGACTCCGGTGCCGTCCAGCTCCTGACAAGCTTCCACACCCGCCGCATCGAGACCACCGACACCGGCGTGGCTGTCCACGCAACCGACGGCCGGGCGGTGGAGGTCGACCAAGTCATCCCGGCCACCGGCTTTCGCCCGGACCTGGGCATCCTTTCCGAACTGCGGCTGGACCTGGACCCGGCACTCGACGCCCCTAAAGCGCTGGGACCATTGATTGATCCGGACTTCCACAGTTGCGGAACTGTCCCGCCCCAACGGCGCACGGCTCCTAGCCCACCCCGAGAAAGACTTCTACCTGGCAGGAATGAAGTCCTACGGCCGGGCACCAACCTTCCTCATGGCCACCGGCTACGAACAAGTCCGCTCCATCGCAGCCGCCCTCGCCGGAGACACAGCAGCAGCAGATGCACTGGAACTGGAACTGCCCGAAACCGGGGTCTGCTCCACCAGCCTTCCCGCCGATACGGCAGACGCGGCAGTTTCGTGCTGCGCATCGTCGGAACCCGTCCCGGTCACGATTGGTTTCGCTACCGGGCCGCACCACGGGCAGCAGGGAACCAGCCACACCATGACCAGCACCAACCATTTGGTAGTCCGCCCGATGGAACATGGCGACTGGTCAGCGGTCGAGGCCATCTGAGCTGCTGGCATCGGTACAGGCCATGCCACCTTCGAAACCGCACCGCCAAGCTGGAGACTTCAACGCTACCCGCCACCCGGAGCTGCGCCTCGTTGCCGAAGACCACGGCAACATCGTGGGGTGGGTCGCCGCCTCCCCGATATCCTCAAGGACGGTCTACCGCGGCGTCGTCGAGCACTCCATCTTCATTGCCCAGGAAGCCTGCGGCCGCGGGCTCGGGAACCAACTTCTCGACGCCTTCATCCAGAGGTCCGAGGCGAACGGGATGTCGACCATCCAATCCAACATCTTCCCCGAGAACACCGCTTCCATAGCCCTGCACGCAGTTCCGACGGCGATCAAAAGCGTTGTACGACCTGGTGACACGGTTCGCACCATAGCGGGTCCGTCGGAAGAAGCACAAGCTATTGGTGCATCGCCTCGTGAATCTGGAGTGCGAACCACAACTGGGCCACCGTCGATGTTTCACCCATGTCCAGCCCTGTCAGTTCACCGATTTTCCGCATCCGGTAGATGATGGTTTGCCGGTGTGCGAACAACGCCGCAGCCGTCTTTTGCCACGAACGCTGCGAGTTCAGATACGTCCGTAGCGTGAGAATGAGGTCCCCGTCCTGGCTCTGCTCGTAGTCGAAAATGGGCCCCAGTAGTCGCCGGACCAGCGCGGTTCCTTCCTCGAACCCGGTGAGTCCCAGCCATGACGGTCCCTGCGCATAGTGGGCCAGTCCCACCTTGTTCGCGCGGGCGGAACCCAGGGCCCAGAGTGATTCCTGCAGTGCCCGCTGGATGTTAGCAACGGCCGACGGGGCGCTGATACCGATCGAGGCGGCCACACCTGCGCAATGCACCAGTAGATCGTCGGCCACATCAGCCGAGACCGCCACATGAAGCCTGTTGTTCCGCTTCAGGGATGCCGAAGCAACACCGTGCCTCCACAATTCGATGTGTACGTCAGCAAGCCTGCCGCCGTCCTCCACCGTCAGGGAGGCGAGCAAGAAATTCTGGGCAGGAACCTCGAAATCTGCCAGTCGGCTCTCCATCTCGGCAACGCCCAAGCGTCCATCCATGGCCTGCAGCATGAACTCGCCGGCCAGACGGTGGCGGCCTTCCAGTGACAGGACGATGCGGGAAAGCTGCAGTCCCAGCACGGTTGCGGCGTGAAGTAGTACGACGGCGTCCGGGTGTGGTTCGCTCTTGGGCAGCACCACCAGTAGCGCGTTGGCATGCGTCGGAATATCCATGGTCAGCACGTGCCTGCCCCGTGTCCGATGCCATTGGAAATTCTTCCCGGCGAGGGATACCTGCCCGGACATCGGAGCCCAGGAATCGGCGAGGAAGTCCGGCAGTTCGTGTCCGTCTGGGTGCCAAGGATGGAGACAGCGACGATCCACTACGAACAGATCCGCGTCGAGCTCCGTTGCCAGCCTCTGGACAAGGCTCTGCCAGTCGTCCTCCGAGGCCCCGGCTGTTCGAAGCAGATCGTAAACGCGGGCTGTCTGGCGCAGTCGCCGAGATTCTTCGAGCAGGGAGGACTCGGCGACAGAACGGGCGATGGCGATGAAGGGCAGGGGATAGGGGATGCTGAGCAAGGGCAGCGGCAGTTTGTTGCAGGCCTCAAGGAATTCCTTGGTGAGCGGCGGTGCGTGCATCTTCTCGCCGATGGCCAAAGCACTCGCACCACTGTCCATGAGGGCTTCGGCCAGCGCCACTTGGCCCTCCGCGTCGGGGGGTATGGACAGGCCATTGGTCATCATGAGTTCACCGCCTGTGACCCATTCCCACAACTTGGGCAGGTCGGACGTGTGCGCCCAGGTGATGCGGTTGTCGAGGCCCGCGGATCCGGCCAAGAGCGCAAGGCCGAGTTGAGGTTCGTCTATGAGTTCAGCCACGGTAATTGCCATTCCGACGCGCTCCAGTTCCCTTGTTCTTGCGGCGATGGCGCGGACTCAGAGCCGTTTAGACATTCGTCTAAACGGCTCCGCCATTTGTAGTCAATGTAACCCTATTCCGAGTGATCCGTGTCACCAAGAATGGAATTACTTACTTCCCGCTCAACGGCGAGCACACCCCTCACGCTAAGGACCCGGAATGACAACGCACCAGCCCATCGGCCCTGTCGACGCAACCAAAGTGCCCCGGTACGCAGGTCTCGGCACGTTTGCACGTCTCCCCCAAATTGACCGCGTCCCGGACTACGACGTCGCGATCGTCGGAGTCCCGTTCGACGGCGGAACTTCCTTCCGGCCCGGAGCCCGTTTCGGTCCTGCCGCAGTCCGCGAGGCCTCCCGGCTCCTCCGCCCCGGATACCACCCGGAGCTGAACGTTGAACCGGTCTATGAAGCTCAAGTGGTGGACGCCGGCGACATCGCCTGCACCCCCTACGACATCACCCGCGCAGTCCGCGAGATCGAAGAGCAGGCATTGCCCCTTATCGGGGAGGACAAAAGGCTCATCGCCGTTGGCGGCGACCACACCATCGCACTGCCTATGCTCCGGGCCTTGAACAAGGTTCGTGGTCCGGTGGCTCTGCTGCACTTCGACGCCCATCTGGACACCTGGGATACCTACTTCGACCAGCCCATTACCCACGGAACCATCTTCCGTCGGGCATTCGAGGAGGGCCTCCTTGTGGAGGATAAGTCGATGCATGTTGGTATCCGCGGTCCGGTCTATGACCGAAACGATTTCCTCCGCGACCACGAGTTCGGCTTCCAGATCCTACGCTGCTCGGACCTGGACGTGATTGGCGTCCCCGCAGCAATCCAGCGGGTAAAGGAGAGGATCGGCGACACCCCGGTCTACGTCTCCATCGACATTGACGTCCTGGACCCGGCTTTTGCCCCCGGCACGGGCACCCCAGAGATGGGCGGGCTTCACTCCCGCGAACTCCTGGCGCTGCTCCGCGGCCTGGACGGCATCAACATCGTTGGTGCCGACGTCGTGGAAGTCTCTCCCGCCTACGATCATGCGGACATCACCTCCGTTGCAGCGGCGACCCTGGTCTTCGACTTGCTCGGATTGATGGTCAACCGTAGCAACGCCTCGGCTGCCCGTGAACTCCAATCTGCCTCATCGAGCGCGTCATGAGCAAGCCCAATGCTTCCGCCGAAGTTCCCCGGCTCGAAGACAAAACCATCCAGCCCATCCCGTTGAATGAGCGTCACGGCAAGGCCCGGGACCTCTTCACCATCTGGTTCGGCTCGAACATCATGATCATGACCATCGTGACCGGCGGGCTCGCCACCACGGTGTTCGGCCTGGGTTTCGTTCCGGCGATCGTTGGCATCATCATCGGGAACGTGGTGGGCGGCATCTTCATGGCGCTCCACTCCGCCCAAGGCCCCCAACTGGGTGTGGCCCAGATGATCCAGACCCGCGGGCAATTCGGCTCCTTCGGCGCCTTGTTGATTGTTGTCATCGTAGTTGTGATGTACCTCGGGTTCTTCGCCGCGAACCTGGTGTTCGGCGGCGAGGCCATGGCCGCAGTCAGCCCAGGCATCAGCGTTGATGGCGGCATCCTCATCATCGGCGTGGTCAGCGTCATCGCCACCATCTTCGGCTACAGGTTGATCCACGCATACGCCCGGGTCCTGAGCGTGGCCGCAGGGTTGGCATTGCTGCTTGCGTTCGGCTGGATCCTGGTGGTCCACGGCTTGCCCGCGAACTTCCTGGAGAAGGGCAACTTCAACTGGGTCGGCTTCATGGGAACCATCTCCGTCTCTGCCCTGTGGCAGTTGGCGTACGCGCCCTACGTTTCCGACTACTCCCGCTACATGCCGCAGGGCACGGGGTCCGCGCCCGCGTTCTGGGCCTCCTACTCAGGCTGTGTCCTGGGAACCCTGTTCCCTATGATCCTCGGCGCTTTGGTCGGCACGCTCGCCGTGTCCATGAGCACCGGCGACGTCGAAATCGTCGGCAGCCTCGGTGCATTGCTCCAACCATGGACCCTGATCATTGTCGGCATCTTCTGCCTCGGCGTCGCGGCGTCGAACGCCATGAATCTCTACTGCGGCGTCCTATGCACCCTTACCATCGGGCAAACGTTCAGGCCCACCTGGTTGCCGCGCGCCAAAACCCGCAGCATTGGGGCGGTCATCCTCTTCGTTGTCGCAGTCAGCATCGCGCTCTTTGCCCGGGACAATTTCATCCTCTTCTACACAAACTTCCTGTCCTTCCTGATGTACGTCTTGGTCCCTTGGACGGCCATCAACCTGGTGGATTACTACCTTCTGCGGCACGGCGATTACAAGGTTGAAGACTTCTTCAAGCGCGACGGCGGTGTGTATGGGCGGTTCAACTGGATCGCCATCGGCTCCTACCTGACAGGTGCCCTGATCCAGTTCCCCTTCTCGGCCACCGCCATCTACACGGGCCCTGTGGCCGCGGCGATGGGCGGCGTGGACATTTCCTGGATCGTCGGACTCGTGGTGGTGGCTCCCCTCTACTACGTCGCGGCCCGCGTGTTCCGTCGGCAAACTGAACCCGCACCCTTCCCCGCTGCCGCTGTCACCGCAGATCTGATCTGATCAGCCCCCTCATCTGAAAGAGAACCATCATGACTACCACCCAGACCGAGCAGTTCGCTGTCCGACGCTCCACCTCTCCTTCCGGCACAGCCCTGCCGCTCCCTCCCTCGGGACACTTCATCAACGGATCATTCGTCCCGGGTTCCGCGGGCCTGCTGATCGACGTCGTAAATCCCACCACCGAAGCAGTCATTACCTCCGTACAGGCCGGGACGGCTGAGGACGTCGACGCAGCGGTGAGCGCCGCCGTCGCGGCCCAAAAAACCTGGGGTGCCACCACCCCCAAGGAACGCGCCGATGTCCTGAACCTCATCGCCAACATCATCGAAGAGAACCGTGCTGCGTTCGAAGTCCTCGAGTCCGCCAACACCGGCAAGCCCCAGGCAGTGGCCGCGGACGACGTCACCAGCACAGTGGACACCTTCCGGTTCATGGCCGGCGCCTCCCGCGCCCTGACATCCATGGCCGGCGGCGACTACGCCACAGACCATACGTCCGTGATCCTCCGCGAACCCGTGGGCGTGGTGGGCGTCATCACCCCGTGGAACTACCCGCTGTTGATGGCCGCCTGGAAGATCGCTCCCATCCTCGCCGCCGGCAACAGTATCGTCATCAAGCCCTCCGAGCAGACCCCGTTGTCCACACTGAAACTTGCTGAACTCGTGGCCGGACGCATCCCGCACGGCATCCTCAACGTGGTCACCGGCCGCGGACGGACCGTTGGGCAGCGGTTGTCCGAGCACCCCTCCATCGCGTTGGTCGCCCTGACCGGCAGCGTCGTCAGTGGCCAGGCCGTGGCGGAAACCGCCGCGAAGTCGGTCAAGCGAGTCCACTTGGAGCTCGGTGGGAAAGCCCCGGTTGTTGTCTTTCCCGACGCCGATCTCCGTGCAGCCGCCGCGGGCGTCCGCAATGCCGGGTTCTGGAACGCCGGCCAGGACTGCGGCGCCGCCTGCCGCGTGCTGGTCCACGAGTCCGTGGCCGAAGAGTTCACCGAGCACCTGGTCCGTGAAGTCAGCACTTTGGTTCTCGGGTCACCCGAGGCGGGGGACGACATCGAAATCGGCCCCATGATCTCGCTCCCACATTTCGAACGGGTCAAGGAATCCTTGGCTGAGGCCCGGGCAGCGGGGCTCAACGTGGCTATCGGAGGTTCGGCAATCGAAGGCCCCGGCTACTTCATCGAGCCCACAGTCATCAGCGATGTTCCGGCCGGGGCGCACATCGCCACGCACGAGATCTTCGGCCCGGTAGTCACCGTGGAGACGTTTTCTTCCACGGAGGAGGCAGTCACCAGGGCCAACGAGAGCCCGTACGGACTGTCCGCGTCGGTGTGGACGAAGGATTCCAGCCTCTCGCTCCGCATCCCCAAGCAGCTCGACTTCGGCACGGTCTGGGTTAACGCGCACTTGGTCCTGGCCTGCGAGGTACCGTGGGGCGGATTCAAAGGCTCCGGCTACGGCCGCGACCTCTCCCTCTATGCCTTGGACGATTATTCGCGCACCAAGCATGTGATGATCAACCACGGCGCATGAGCACACAACAAAGCAACGGAGCTTCCACCATGACCACCAACATTCCAGCAGTGGGTGCACCCTCCACCTCTACCCCCACGGCCCCTTTCGACACCGATGCCACGTGGACCAACTGGGGCGGGAACCAAAGCGCGACACCTGCCTTCACCGTGCGGCCCAGGAACGAACAAGAAGCCCTCGACGCCGTCCGTTTCGCTATTCGCGAAGGCTTGCCGGTACGGGCGGTCGGCTCAGGCCACTCATCCTCCCCGCTGGTCCAGACGGGCGGGGTCCTGATGGACATGTCCGGCCTCTCGGCCATCACCGGAACCGATCGCTTGGGCCGCCGGGCCAGGGCACTGGCCGGCACCACCATCAACGCCTTCGGCGACGCGTTGTGGGATCAAGGGCTGGCCTTAGGTAACCAAGGGGACATCGACAAGCAGCAAATCGCGGGCGCACTCGCCACCAGCACCCACGGCTCGGGGAAAGACTTGGGCAGTTTCTCCTCCAACCTCCGCTGGGTGAAACTGATCAACGGCTATGGCGAGATCGTGGAGATTGGCGAAGGCCAACTCCGCGAACTCAGGGCCGCGCAGGTGGCATTGGGCACGTTGGGGATCTTCCTGGAAGTCGAGTTGGCCGTCGAGGACAGCTACTACCTGCAGGAGCAGATCACCTACCCTACGTGGCTGGAAACCACCTCGACGTGGCAGTCGGACATTGACGGCAACAGGCACTACTCGTTCCTCTGGTGCCCTGAGAACGACTCTTGCGAGCTGCTGGATCTCCCCGGATCGCCCGATCACCGAATGGCCGGCCGCAGCTACACCAAGCGCTACAACGTAGCTTTCATTGAGGACGAACGGCAACTCTCCAATGTTGAAGGAGCCCGGCTGGACCGGTCATACCGGATCTACCCGGGCGGGTTCACCACCCAGTTCCACGAACTCGAGTATTTTGTCGCCAGCGAGGACGGCTTAGCCGCCGTCGAAGCCATCCAGGACCTGATCCGCACCAGGTACCGCGAGCAGAAATACCCTGTGGAAGTGCGCTGGGTGAAGGCCGACGACGCCTACATGTCCCAGTTCCAAGGCCGCCACAGCACTGTCATCACCCTGACCACCGAGCCCGGAACCGACTACTGGCAGTTTTTCCGTGACGCCGATTCCGTACTGCAGGAATTCGAGCCGCGTGCGCACTGGGGGAAGATTCACTTCATGACCCGAAGTCGGCTCGAGCGCCTGTATCCGGAGCTGGACACCTTCATCCAGGTTCGCCGGGAGTTCGACCCCCGGGGCATGTTCCTTAACGACCACACCCGCTCCCTCCTTGCTTGAATGACTGGCGGAATGTGAGCGCGGGCAAGCAGACCCATGCTCTCCCACACTTCGCCTCCGCTGCCCGGCGTCCTCCGGCGAGGACGCCGGGCTCTTGTGTGGGGACGCCGGGTAGGGCTTGCACTAACCGGGGAGGAGTGCGACTTCTGGCTCCGCTCAAGGCGCATCACGCCTTCACCGCGTAGCTCAGAAATATGGTGCCATTGCCGAACCTGCGTTTGTTGCTGTGGCCTGAGCTTCGTTTTGACGCCGGCTGGCCTGTCTCCTGCCCCGAGAGGTTTCTGACCATTCTCACCTACGAGCAGAAGCCGGTGGCCGCAAAGAAGATCTACGGACTGGACTTGCCACCCCAGGACGTCGGAGCGGTGTTCGATGCGGTGAACACACAGACGCTGGAGGCCCAAAAACTCTAATCCAAGGCTGGGCCGACACTGGTCAGGAGCTGGCGCTGAGAACGCCGGCTGCGGTGGGGGCGGCCGCCGCATACTGGACGTGATGGGCCTGACCCGGTATTTCAAGGAACCGGCTGTCTCTCGCGGTGCCGCTGATCACCTAGCGCGCCACCGCGGCTATCACTGCCGTCCTCAAGACCGAGACTGTGAAGCGATGTCTGAATTTGACGACCATAGGAGCATCCAGAGGATGAAACTGAAACAGCAACCCAACCCGCCATGCCGCTTCGTATCCGCCCCTGTGTAGGGCTGGGTATTTCGGGGCTGAGAGGACAGGACGCGGGCACGTAGGTCCGCTATGCTGAATTCACGTTATTCAGGTCCCGGTAACGTTCAGCTGGGCACGCCGCATGGCCCCGTTCGGTGAAATGTATTTGCGGTGCGTGCGAAGGTTCATTCATGAGGGCTAACCGACTCCAAGTGCTCCTCTTGGTGGGCGTTGTGCTTGTCGCTATAGTGACCATCTCGGCTTTTAGCCAGAACGGGAAAAAAGTGGGGCCATGTACCGCCACAGGTAGCGGCGCCACCTCTGTCTCTCTCCTTAGTGCGTCCGACGCAGGGGACTCAACAGCAATCCAGAAAGCGATCGATCAGGCCACGGCCAGCGGCGGGGGGATAGTCCAGCTGTCCGTTGGAGAATTCCAGATCAATCAGCCCTTGGTCCTTAGGGCCAACGTCGCACTAAAGGGCTCGGGACCGGGCACCGTGCTAAAGGCGACGTCACGTTTCCTCAAGGCCAAAGGCCCCCTCGGCGGGCACCCGCTCATCACTACCAATGGATCGCAGAACGTCACCATAGCCGACCTAACCGCCGACCAGAGCGGGGATGTTATTGATGGCAATGTGTCCGGGCGGCTGAAAGAATATCTTGTCGACGTACGGAACTCCACGAACGCCGTGGTGGAAGGGGTGGCAACCAAGAACCCCTTCACTTATTCGATAGCGGTAGTGGGCAGCAGCAACTTCTGCGTACACAACAATTCAACAGTGGTTGCGACCAGCGGCAAGTATGATCAGCTCGACGGAATCCACATAACGGACTCATATTCCGGGCTGGTTGTCGGCAACCACGTAGACCAACGTCAGGGGGAGGACGGCGACGACGGCCTGGTAGCGCAGACGATCGGCGGCACGGTCCATGACGTCGCATATTTGGAAAACGACGTCCGCGGCGGCTCCCATGGAGCGGCAATGCAACTAGCTGTGGCGGGGTCTGAGATCTATAACATCACCATCGCTAACAACCGGTTCTGGGGATCTCCCTCCGGCATTAGAACGGGCTATTACGGCGGCGCAAGCAAAGCGGTGCACGATGTCACGGTGAAGGGCAATATCTTTGTCGACTTGGAGGGCGCCTCCACCGATCTCTCTGGGCAGCTCGAGAACATCCAAGTGACGGATAATCGCTTTTGCCGAAGCGGGGACTTCAACGTGGCGGCCGGTCCGAACAACCAAATAAGAGGCAACGTGACTTCCTGCGAGCCCTGAATGTGCAACGGGGAATAGGCAGGTCCCGGCTCATACACCCAGGTCATGGGCAGAACGATGGCTATCTGACTCCGGCACGCACCCCGGCATCGAGAGTTGCAGTGTCGACGAACCACAGGGTAGTTGTACCGTTCGTTAAGCCTGCCACTGAGAACACTGGCTTGGCGTTCTTCTCCAACCACGGCAGCATCCCCGGGTCCATATATGCGTAGCCCTGACTAGCGGGAAGAGAAGCGGTCAAGACGTAGTTCGCCCCGCTACCAAGCATCAAGGAGGGGGACGGCCAAACGCCGAAGCGAGGATCGTCGGCGAAAGCGAGCTCTCCGGTGTCGTTAGTGACACTGACCTTGGCCTGTGCCGGCAAATTTTCCTGGACCCACCGTCGGGCCTGCGCAAAGCCGTTGTCAGTGGACGTTTCTAGCCTCACGCCGAGGACCGTGGTGAGCAGCAGCAACAGGACGGCGCTGACTAGGAGGATGGACCTGAGCGACCGGCGACCGCGTTCAAAAACTTCCGCACTTAACACCGCGATGCTCAGCACCCCCGCGATCATCACGCCGTAGCCGTATTGCTCCTCGAAGGTTCCAAAAACCGCACTGTAGACCCCGTACACTCCAAGGCTGAGGCTTATCAGGCCAATGAGCCGGCGCTCAGGACGCCGACTGAGACACAGTAGCGTGGCGGCCACGGGGCACAATCCGAGCAGGATGTAGCTGGAACCAAAGTGACTGGCGTTATCAATCAGGCGCGAGACCAGGCTGGGTGAACCCGCCGCAGAAAAGCCTGTATCTTTTTGCACCCCAATGAGGCGCATAATGCCAGCCGTTTTGGCCCGGAGCCAGTCCGGAAACATCCCTTGCCCGACGACTATGGACATATAGATCAAGTAAGGCAGCAACATGGCCGAGAGAATTCCGGCGGCCTCACGCCGGCGCAGGGTTTGTCGCCAAACCGTGGCGGCACCCACAGGAACCACCGTGCAGAGGGCAAAGAAGTCCTTCGTCAGGACGCTGTACCCCAGCAGGAGGCCGGCGAGGACGAGGAGCAGTGTACGTTTGCCGGTTGATCGGGAGCCCATTTGAGTTACGACAATGAGCAGCCCGCCCAGGACAGCTGCCATGGCGAGTGTTTCCAGGAAGACATGGCTGTTGCTGCGTAGCACGAAAGGCTCGAAGGACAACAAGCCACCCGTCAACCAGGCCGCGGTTCTGTTCGCCGTATGCCTCACCAGCAGGAAGGCGAGCCCCACTGTCACAGCACCCAGAACGGCGTTGAGCCACCGAAGCTGCATAACCAAATCCACATTATTGCCGGTTATTCCAAACAGGTGGATAACTGCGCCTTCAACCCAAAAGAATCCGGGCGGATGCAGAAAAAACGGGCCGTCCGGCAGTGTGGGAAGAATGTGCCCCCTGCTAACCGAATCGCCGAGAAGGGCATAGAGCATCTCGTCCACCCAGAGCTCGAAACCCTTGGTCAGGCCGATGGCCCGGACCCCAAAGGCTGCGGCAACCCAGCCCGCAAATACGCAGAAGCCCCTTAGCCTTGCCATGACCGGAGGGCTCATGGAGCCCCGTACCGGCGCTGTCTGGCGATGTCTGGGGTGCGTGGCCTCTTCGGTCACTGCCTGCGCGGCATCCTGCATCCTTCGTCCGATCGCTGTTCCTGGTTTGGTGCCCAGTTGCGTCCGGATGGGACGACAATGAGCAGCCGACTAAAACCTTGCTCCCCTTTACGAGCCAAAGGCCCCGCGCGGTACGGCACGTGATGGCCCCGCAGGGAAGGGTTCCGCCTAGAGGTCCGCCGGATGCCGCTTTCATGGTACGTATTTCCCGGCCAGACTATCGGGCAGCTGGAGGAGACGGCAAGGCCTCGAGTTGACTCATTGAAAACCTCGGCGCAGCCTAAGGCCCGAACGTATCGGGGCGGCTCCGTACAGTGAAGTCCAGGATCCTGGGATGAACTGATCCGGACAGGGCGGCGGGAGCATGGCAGGGCGGCGTTGTGGGGTGCCTGTGTCTTAAGAGCCGTCAAGCCCGGCCGGGCAGGAGGCCGGTGTAGGGCCGAAGTTGTTGGCCGCCCTGATCAAGTGCTGGGGGCGCTGCGGGCCCGGACGGACCTTTCACCTCAGGAGGGAACCCGCCTTTACCGTACCTATTGATGCGAGGCTACAGGGAGTACGGATGCTCCCATCGGGAAGGCATGACCGCTTGGCCAAGAACGGAAACCGTAGGACTAAGGGACTGTGGCAAAATAAGTATTGTCCGCCAGTGTCGATCGGGCAATAATAAGTCTACTTATTGGACGGCCAACAACGGGGGTCCGGCGTGGACTTTTTTGCTTCTGACGAGTTCCTCACAGCGCTGGCCAGCGACTTCTATCAGGCCAAGGACTTTCGATTCAAGATATACAGCGTAAACGGACACTTCTTTCGCCTAGCAGAAGTTGACGGCAAAAGGCCTCTTGTCAGCGGTCCCTTCTATGACTACATAAAGCCTCTCCCGCAGCACGAGGCCGCCGCCGAGCCTGTGCGCTTCATTCCTAAGGTGGTTACGTCTACCCAGACGCTCGACGACCTCCATCCCGAGGCAAGCGCCTCCTACACCGGGCAGGAACCCGCGCCTCTCGTCGTCTGGGATAGATTTGGCAGCTGGGAGAACTACGAAGAGTTCATCCACGCCCGCAGCAGGAATCTGCTGAGACATATGCGCCAACGGCGTGCCAAGCTTCTCGCCAACTTTGCGGAGGTTGCCTACCTGTTTGATGACCGCGACATCCAGGCTTTAGAACTCCTTTGTGCCTGGAAATGCGAGCAGTACGGGGGCGGTAACGAAACACTGGACAACGTCCGGGCGCGCGCGATGCTGAGACGCCTCTTCCTGGACGGGCACCTGATAGTCTCGTCGCTGAAAGTTGCGGATCAATACGTGGCGCTACACGCCGGGTTCCTTTGGCACGACGAATACCTGGCCCTTATTCCTGCCTATGACCCCGCCTTTGCCGCGTACGGTGTCGGCAAGGAACTCCTCATTCGGATGATGGAGGACAGCTTCCGGCAAGGCCATAAATCATTCGATTTCCTGCAGGGCGCCGAGCCTTACAAATTCGACTTCGCGACCCACTCGCAGATCATCGAGCCCTTGGGAAATCCGCCCCTGACCTACAGAGCCAAGGCACGCGCCGAAACTGCAACGAAGACAGCTCTGGTCCGCAGCTCACCCAAAGTTTTCTATGGCGTGAAGAAAACTATTCTGGCCACCAGGCGGTTGCGGAACACGGTTGTCAATCGGCAAGTTGGCCGCTGAGCTCTGCGAAATGCCGAATGTCCGCTCGCATCCAAAGCAGCTTCCCGTCGGAGTAGCTCCGCACGCGCTGAGAAATGAGCTCCCCCGAGATGGAATTCCCAGTGACAACGGGAAAACGGACCCGGTGGGTTTTGTTTCCAATGGGGTACAGGGGCTTTTCGGTACGGCTCTGGACAACGGGTTCCAGGATGGGCGATAGTGAGGATCGTGCCGTGCCAAGGGAAACTCCACGAGTCGGGCGAGGTTGATCATGTCAGCTGAATACATCTGTGCGTTGCGGCCGCTGGACGACTCATTGGAGCAGGAATGGGACGACTTTGCCCTGTCGTCCGACGCCCCGCCCTACATGCGCCCAGGTTGGTTCCGCCCGTGGATGAGGGCTTTCCAGCCCGGGCGGTCGCTGCAGGTGCTCTCGGCGCATCGAGGGGGACAGTTGGCTGCCCTGCTGCCTCTCAATCCAACGCAACTGGGCTTCCGCGCCCCGGTCAATGCTGAAACGCCTGCATTCGAACCTCTATCGACCGATGAAAATGCGACTCGGGTCCTAGTACCGCGGCTTCTTGAGAATGCTCAGCGCGTGGATATGCGGTTTATCCCAGTGGGCGCAACGGAACAAGCCATCGTTGAAGCAGCTGCGGAGCAGGACTACCGGGTAAGCCGGGATGTCATCCGACGATCGACCTACGTTGACGTGAGCCAGCCCTGGGAGACAGTCCGGAACGCGGTGCTGGGGCGATCGCGTCGTCAGGATATGGCGCGTAGGCGCCGCAAGCTGGCTCAACTCGGAGAGATCTCGTCCTCGGTCCATGACGGCAAGGAAGATCTGCAGAATCTACTCGCCCAAGCACTCACCTTGGAAGCGGCAGGGTGGAAGGGAAACGAAGGAACTGCCATCCTGTCGCGACCCTCCACGACGCAGTTCTACCAGGAGCTATCTGCGTGGGCGGCGGATCAGGGACTACTCAGACTGCACTTCCTGAGGTTGAGCGGCAAGCTAATCGCGATCAGTTTGTCACTCGAACAGTCGGGTGTCGTATACGCGCTGAAGACCGCTTACGATGAGAATTTTCGGCAATATGCGCCGGGCATCCAGATGTTCGAAGACGTTCTGACATATGCCTGTGAGCAGCCACATCTGCGCTTGGTGCAGATAGCCGGCGAGGACGAGCCTCATAAACGAGAGTTCGCAACCGGAGTGCAAGAGCAGCTGAAAATTTCAATGTTCTCGGGCAGCCTCGTCGGATCGACAGCTTGGATGCAGAGCGTAGCTGTCGATCGATTGCGGGGCCAGGCTCGGCAGCACCTCTCGGCTTCTACGAGGAGGCGCATGACACAGTTCGCGAGGTCAACGAGGCTCGTGCGATAAGTGTCGTGAGCTTATACGCGTCCCGGTAGCTGGGTCACTACGTAAGAGTGGCGTGCGATGACTCGTTGGCCGCCGAGGCCCATTGGGGGTTTGCCGTCCGAGGTATCCATTCCTACCGTTGGAGATGGGGCGCATGACCAGATCGTGGCGCGATTGGCGCATCTCGGTAGTCCAAGGGGTGCGCCAGCCCGCAAGCGGGGCTGCAGGCGGTGCCATACTGGTCCTTCGGCTCGTATTCAACTCAGCCTTGAACTATGGTTTCGGGGTTGCGCTTGCCTGGTTTCTTACTGCGGAAAATTTCGGACGCGTTAGCGTCATGCAGTCCTTCTTCGGGTTGAGCTCTTTCATTCTGAACGCGGCGCTGCCCCCGATACTTGCCCGTCGAATGGCGCAGGCGGAGGACGGCCTGGAGGACGGCAGCGCCGCAACGTTCCGCTCTGCGCTTGTAGGCAATGCCGCATTGGGCCTAGCTCTGTTAGTCGGTCTGCTGGTAGCGCAGGGAGTCGCGGGAGTACCACTGCCGGACGCAGGACCGATCGTCATCGGACTAGTCGCTTGCACGATACCGCTGATCGCCATTAACAATGTGTTCCTGGGCGCATTTCAAGGTTGCCGTCTGTTTGGCGGCATGGCTTTCGTTCAGTCAGTGGAAACAGCGATTCGATTCGTAGTGGGAGTGTCGCTGGGCGGGGTTCTGGGCTTGGGAGTGCCGGGAGTCGCACTGGCTTTCTTGCTCGGCTCCTTGGCTGCGACGCTAGGTGGACTCTTCGCGTTGGCGAGTCGAATCCCAAGGCGAGGACCCTTGGCTGCGTTCGCGACGTTCCGCCAGTCTGTCCCCATTGGTATCGGGATAATAGCCCTAGGTGTTGTGATGACGGTTGACGTGCTCTATTTATCTGCGTACGGGCCAGGGGGCAACGCCGCTGTAGCGGAGTACCAGGTCGCCAACATCTTGGCACGCGCCGTTTTCTTCGTCGGGATAACATTGTCCAGCGTAGTGTTTCCCTACCTGGCGCATCATGGTCCCGGCCCCGATTCTCATGCATGGTTCCTAGCTGCTCTGCGGTACGTGCCTCTAAGCCTCCTGCCCATACAGTTCGCGTTAATTATCGCGCCGGAGCCGATACTGGCGATTGCCTTTCCGGCAAGTTATAGTCACGCCTCTTCTCTCGTCCGCGTTCTAGCGATCGGTGCGCTTGGTCTCCTGCTTGCCCAGATGCTTCTCCAGGCACTCGTGGCGCTCGGCGCAGCTAGGCAGGTCGCCGTCCGGGCGAGTCTGGCAGCGGCGACCGAGGTATTGGCCCTCTTCCTTCTTGTGCCGCGGGCCGGAGCAGCCGGAGCAGCAATTGCGTTCGGGATCGGCACCTGGGCGGCAACCGGCCTGTTGGCTCACGCGTACCTACAATTGCAGCCTCGGAAGGGTCTTCCACTGTCCGGACCTTTCCGACACGCAGTGGCGTTAGGCGGGATGCTGCCGGCATTGCTCATCGCCCGGCTACTGCTTCCCTTCCCGGGTATTCTGTTGATCGGAATTGGCGTCCTCCTGCACTTGGTCACTGCGCGGATGTTGCGACTCGTCACTGACACGGACGTGCTACGCGCACGGCAAGTTCTTGTAGGCCTAGCGCTTCGTAGGCGGCAGTAACCTCGCACTCTCCGCCGACGCGGACCGATCCTTCCTGCAGGCATACGCAGGATCAGCCCGTTTCGTGGGGTGGGAGATCCACCCCGGTGTGCAGTTGGCCGAGTCGGTAGAACAGCCGGGTTGTATGGATCTCCGTGAGCATCTCGCGGTTGGTTACCTCGCGGGGTGTTTCGCCCGGCGCGGCACGGTCGAGAGAGTCGTTTTAGCGTCGTAGAAGCGCCGTTCTACGTCGTTGCTTGGTCCCTGCAGGGCTGCTAAGACGTACGCGACGGCGCGCAGCTCCGGATCACGGTGCAGCTCTATCGGTACATCATGCAGGTTTAGGACTGCGGTAAGAGTAGCTTCGGTGATGCTCATGGCGGACTCCTTCCTGGACACTTTGAATAGTAAGTATGCTGACGAATCTACGCAAAGGGAAGAGAGTTTTGGGAACCGTCCAACGCCACGGCCGGAGCACCCGACCACGTTCGAGCTCCTTCATGGTGACACGGCTGGCACCTCCGATCCGAGGTTGTTGACCTGAGCCCGGTGTGTCACGGTGGCCGCCGCCTGCAGGGCACATAAATCGGTGGTGTGGCGGAGCGCGGGGACGAGCTGGAGTGTCAGACCTCGATTAACGACCTGCTCGGGTTAAGACGGGTCAACAGAAGGCGGGGGAACGCGAGAACCGGGAAGCTGAAACGGCCAGGACTCAGGAAGATGCTGCTCAAAACCGGCGGCGACATCGTGGGTCTCTACCTCTCCCGTAGGACCACACCGGAGGCTTGATGCCGGGTCTGCGCCGGAGGCCCGGCAAGCGGAGCTGGCCGCCCGGGCTCTAATTCACCGGAGCCCCTACCTGAGCCGAATCGCGTCAAGAAGAGCCGGGAACTTTGTGACGCCGTCTTCTGCCATGAAGTGTCCGGCTCCCGGGTAAACCTGCAGCCGCGCGTCCAGGCGCCGGGCGAGGTCATCGGATGCTTCAGGTGGTACGAAGGGGTCGGTCTCGGAGCGGATGACTGTTCGTTGCCCAATGCTCTTTGCTACCCGCTCAACGTCAACCTCCGATGCCAGGAAGCCATCGAGTTCCGGCAGTGCTTCCAGCGGGTCCGTGAAGCCGGCCACCAAGACCAGGCCGCCCAGTTCCCACGGCTCAGGCAGCGCCGCGAGTGCTCGGAGGGAGGTGACCGCCCCAAGTGAATGTGCCACAACTACCGTTCTCGCATCGGGCACACCCAGCGCCGAGCTGACAGCGTCCTTCCATGCTCCCTTGTCAGGAGAGTCCGGATCGGGGAGAGGAACCACGGTGACTGCTTTGCCCTCAGCTTCGAGAACCCTCTGGAGCCAGGGAAACCAGTTTGCATCCGGCGAAGATTCATACCCGTGGACAATGACGACGCGCTGGACGGTTCGGCCCGGGACCTTGCTGACTGATGCGGTCATAGCCACATACTCTATAGCTCAGCGAACCTCTGGGCTTACCTTCCCTGTCCACCTTGGCCACGCCAGGGCCGGCACCCTGTGAGACCAGCAAGGGCGGCGCCGGCAACGAATAGCCCGCCCAGCGCCAGCAACCCGGCACCCGCCACAGTCTTCCCAGTCCTTCCCGGGGGCTGCGGATAATTGGTGGCTCCAGCCGGCGCCCCTGACGGGGCGATGGCAGGTGACTCGGTGGCGGGTGCGGCGGCAGTGACTGCAGCGGTAGGCCCCACAGGAGCCGCGATGGCAGGAATCGGCGCGGCGCCGGTCTGCGGGCCTACCTCGGGCACGGAGGCAGTTGGACGGGACGTAGCAGGCACAGCGGGAGCCACAACGGGGGCTTCCTGCGCAGGTACTGCCACCGGGGGTGCTGCCGGGCCACGGGTTGCCACTGCAGGGGACGCCGCTGCTGGAGACGCCGCCGGGGTTGCAGTTGCTTTGGTTGTTGGGCCCGGACGCGGCTGGGTAGACGGACTTTGGCACGCCCCTGGAACGACCGTGAGAACACCGCAGTCCTGTGCCAGGGCCGGCGAGAGTCCCATGGCCAAGGTCAGCGTCAGGACGGCAAGCGAGCAGCCGACGGCACGGAGGACGCTCACCTGAAACAGCGACGCGGACATTTCAAGGCAACCTCGTTTCCCTCCGCAAGCCGGTGATCATCACCATGCTACCGAGACGCGAGTGAGAGCTCGGATAGGCGCGGCGGCACCTATTGACGCTGGCGAGGGGAAACTCAGGACACATGAGATCCATGGCCACCTCACCCGCCACCGCCTTCAACCTCAAGCGGCCCTGCGGGGACTGGTCCCTTCCGCACCGACCACGTCCCGTTCCTGTCGCAGGAGCGCGCTCAGGACATCGCTGACGCACTGCACGCTGACGTTTCGTTCCACTGCCACAAGACACTCGACGCAGATGAAGAGGGCGACACCCTGGAGGTCACCGCCGCATCCAAGCACTGCGCCGGGGCGATGATCGTCCTGGATCACGAGGACCGGCCCAACCAGCTGATGCGCATCGCCGAACGCCTCGGCCTCTAGGGCATCCTGCCTTGGCAGCGACGACCCAAAGACCCCCATGAGACGGTCCAGCCAATTGTCCCTGCAACAAGCAGGATTCCTCCGCTTCCTCGCCTGTCCACGGGGACCCATGAACGCCGACCCGCGGCCAGGGTATACAGCCCGGTCAGCATCGCAACGAAGAAGATGATCCCGAGCCACAGAAGGAACGTATTGAAGATGGATAACGCTGCCCGGAAACTCAGAGAGTGTCAGATCACGAACTTGACCTCGAGACAGGCTGCGGTGGCGAAATGACCGGTCGGTCTTAGACATTCCAACCGTCGCGCCTGACAGCGCTTGACCGCTTGAGGTGGGAAGATACTCTGCGTCCTACAAACGCTTGAGGACAGAATCGCCGCCCGCCGTACACATAGGACCCATGACTTTCTCCCGCAAACGCCTTGTTCTGTTCGCCGCACTGATTATTGCCGCACTCGTGGTCGTCGGTTTCCTTTACGCCAACTCCCAGAAGACCCGCAGTGCTTCGCCGAAGGCTGCAGCCACCGCAGCCCCGTCCTCTCCGGCCGACCGCGAGGACAGCTCAGCCGATTCGGCGCCGGCCGTAGGGACCGCCCCTTCCGTTTCAGCGGTCCCGGCGGGACCGCTTCCCGGCACCGCGGCGGACGTGAGGGTCGTGCATTCACCGGATAAGGTCGCCATCGATGAAAACCTCGCTGCCGGCCAGTGCAAGGTGCGCACCGTGGACGCGCCGGCCGGGCTGTACCTGCCAGACTCGGCCTGTACCCCCGGCGCTGTGGACCCCGCCGTCACGCAGGACAACCTGGGCTCCACGATCTGCAAGTCCGGCTACACGAACACCGTGCGGGCCCCCTCCTCCGATACCGACAAGATCAAGGCCCTGAGCCTGACCCAGTACGGCCAAACCCGTGCGTCCTCCACTGAGTACGACCACCTGATTTCGCTCCAGCTGGGCGGTACCAATGCTGTCTCCAACCTGTGGCCGGAACCGAACCGGGTCGGCGCCCCGGGCACCACCAACCCGAAAGACGCCGTCGAGACCAAACTGAACAAGGCCGTGTGCTGGCACAAGGTCACCCTCGCCACCGCCCAGAAGGCGATCGCGACCAACTGGGTCACCGCTGTCAACGACCTCGGACTCTGAACCCCTCGATGTTCACATCCCCAGCAATCGTCAGTAGGCTTAGTACTACATGCTCTCAGGTCAACGCGGAAGGCATCATCATGACTGAGCAGAACCTCCCTGACGATGAGCTGGACGTTGCGCAGGAGGACCCTTTGCCGTCAGACGAGGCTGTCTCGGGTGAAGAGGAAGACTTCCTGAGCGACGGGAAGACGCGGGAACAAGCCGCCCAGCCGCTTACCCGCCTCGGGGACGAGCGGGCCAAGCCGGACACGCCCACACTTGAGGAAGCAGCAGCAGACATCGATTTCGGTGAAGCCCCCACCGGACGGGAAGCGGACGCCAACGACGAAGAGGAAGAATTCGGCGGGTCACCGCTCAGTGAGTTCGAGCCCGACGACCTGGAACACTAGCGGGACTGCCCCCCTAGTACCGATTGCTGTCCCAATTCGCGGCAACGAATGGGCGAATCATCTCCAAATCACAGCGAGAAGGATGAACCATGACGGCAGCAGCCGAGTCCACTGTCACTATTGACGGCCGTTTCGCCCGCGAACTGCCCGAACTCGCCGTCCCTTGGCAGGCCGAGGAAGCGCCGGGCCCCGAGCTCCTCGTGCTGAACGAGGCCTTGGCTAAGGACCTGGACCTCGACCCTGAGTACCTGCGCAACCTCGAAGGGGTGCGGTTCCTCGTCGGGAACCACGTTCCCGACGGTGCCACGCCCGTGGCACAGGCCTACGCCGGCCACCAGTTCGGCGGCTATTCGCCCTTGCTCGGCGACGGACGCGCCCTACTTATGGGTGAGGTTACCGATCGCGCCGGACGCGTCCTCGACATCCACCTGAAAGGTTCGGGCCGCACGCCCTTCGCCCGTGCGGGAGACGGCCGGGCAGTCCTCGGGCCTATGCTGCGGGAGTACCTCATCAGTGAGTCGATGCACGCGCTGCGCATCCCCACCACCCGCTCGCTGGCCGTCGTCGCAACGGGGAGGCAAGTCCGCCGCAGCACTATGCTGCCCGGCGCGGTCCTGGCGCGGGTAGCGGGCAGCCACCTGCGCGTCGGTAGTTTCCAATATGCCCGGGCAACTGAAAACATGGACCTGCTGAAACGGCTGGCAGACCATGCCATCAGCCGGCACTACCCGCAGGATGCCGAGGCGGAAAACCCCTACCTTGCATTGCTCTCGTCCGTCGGCGCTGCACAGGCAGCCCTGGTGGCGCGCTGGATGCTGGTGGGATTCGTGCACGGGGTCATGAATACGGACAACATGACCATCTCGGGGGAAACCATCGACTACGGCCCGTGTGCGTTCATGGACGCGTTCAATCCTGCCGCCGTCTACAGTTCCATCGACGTCAGCGGACGCTATGCCTACGCCAACCAGCCTGTGCTGGCCGAATGGAACCTTGCCCGCCTCGCCGAGGCCATATTGCCGCTCATCCACGAGGACCAGGAGAAGGCCGTGGCTCCGGCAATGGAGGCGCTCGGCGGGTTCCGCGAAAACTACAGCAAAGCCTGGTCCGAAGGTATGAAGGCCAAACTCGGCCTCGCAAGCGGCGCAAAAGAAGACATAGCCGCGTCCAGTCTGGTCGATGACGTTATTGCCATCCTGAAAGACGGCCCGGTGGATTACACCCTGTTCTTCCGGCGCCTGGGCAAGGCCGCCCGCGGAGACCTCGGTCCCGTGCACGGGATGGTCCTTGACCTTGCGGCCTTTGACGCCTGGGCGGAGCGGTGGCTTGCGCTTGAACCCGACGCGGAACTGATGGACAGTGTAAACCCGGCGTATATTCCCCGGAACCACCTCGTGGAAGAGGCGCTTGCAGCGGCTACGAATGGAAAGCTTGCTCCGCTGCACGAACTTCTCGTGGCCGTCACCGAGCCCTTTACCGAGCGTCCCGGCCTGGAACGATACGCGGAGGGCGCGCCGGAGGATTTCGGCAACTACTCGACTTTCTGCGGAACCTGACCTGGCCGAGGAACTCTAAAAACCAGGACGGAGGTTCTTGCCGGTCCATGCGACGTCGGACGCGTTCTCCACATCGAACGGTTCGACCAATGTCAGCCGTACCGTCCCTTAGTTTTTGCTGAATCTGTTCCTCGAGGTGATCTCTTCGCGCCAGGCGGGCCAGGGATGGCCGGGCTGCGCTGGCCCTTCCACCCCGGTAGCCGGCAACTCCTGAACCAAGGCCGGCATCGGCGCCCGGGACGTGACCATTCGCCGCTGTAGCGCTTCGAAGTCCTTACGGAATTCGTACACTTGCCCACTTGGTGCCCGCAGCGCGTGCCGAGGCACCTTCGCGTACCTATGCTGAAAGCGTGACCACACATGCGGCGGTATCGGCGGATCCGGGAAACCGTCGGATCCTTTTGGTAGAGGACGAACAGACCATCGCCGATGTTGTCCGCGGATATCTCTTCAAGGCCGGATTCCAAGTGGATGTCGCGGGGGACGGGTTCACCGCGCTGGCCCTGGCAGCGGAACGTAAACCGGACTTGGTGATCCTGGACAGGATGCTTCCCGGCTTGGACGGAGTTGAGGTGTGCCGGCGGCTGCGCCTGAGCATGACCGTCCCGGTGATCATGGTGACCGCCCTGGGGGCAGAAGAAGATCGCGTCCTGGGCTTGGAGATGGGTGCTGACGACTACGTCACCAAACCCTTCTCACCCCGGGAACTGGTCCTGCGGGTGAAGTCCGTATTGCGCCGGAGCATCAAGGATTTCGCGCCTGAACCTCCGGTGGAAGCCGGCGGAATCGAACTCGATCCAGCGGCCCGCACGGTCAAGCATCACGGCACGCCCTTGGCCCTGACCGCCCGGGAATTCGATCTCTTGGCATTCCTCATGCGGCGGCCAAACCAGGTATTCAGCAGGGAAGACCTCATCAAGGCCGTGTGGGGCTGGGACTTCGGAGACCTTTCCACGGTGACGGTGCACGTTCGCCGCTTGCGGGAAAAAATTGAGGTCAACCCCACCAAGCCCGAACTCATCAAGACCGTGTGGGGCGTCGGTTATCGCTTCGAGGCGAAAGGATCCGGGCATGCAGGGCAATGAACTCGTCACGATCCTCGCCTGGGTCCTGCTGTGGGCCGTGGTGATTGGAGCAGGAGCGCTGGCGCTGCTGCGGGCACTTGGCAGGGCTTCGGTGCTGACCCAAATTTGCCTCGTGGTCCTGGCCACCGTAGCCGTCCTGGTGGCCGGCATGGTCAGCGCCTTCAACGCCATGTTCATCTCCGCCAGGGACCTCGAAGTCATGTGGTACATCCTGGGCATGGCATCGGCGGTGGCTGTTTGCTTGTCCCTCATGCTCGGGGCGGGCGTTTCCCGCAACGCCGCCAAGCTGGTGGAGTCCGCGCGTCGCCTGGGCCGGGGTGAAACACTCGATTCGGGCGTCGAAGACCGCCGTAGGCCCGTTCCGGCCATGACGTCAGAACTGGCAGAGCTCGCCACCGAATTGGAAGCAAGCAGCCGCAACTTGGCCGAGTCCCGGAAACGTGAAGCGGCCATGGAGACCGCGCGCCGGGAGCTGATGTCCTGGATCTCGCACGATCTGCGGACACCCCTGGCGAGTGTGCGCGCCATGACCGAAGCGCTCGAGGACGGCATGGCCACCGATGTCCCTGGCTACTACCGGAAAATCATCGGCCAGACCGAACAGATGACGGCCATGGTCAACGATCTTCTGGAACTGTCCAAAATCCAGGCCGGGAGCCTCCTGCTCCGGGCTGAGGCCCTGGATCTCTATGACTTAGTCAGCGACGCCATCTCAGACCTCACACCCTTGGCCGCGCAACGCGGTATCAGGCTCGACGGCGGCGGCAACAGGGAGTGCATGGCGGTGGCCGATGGACCCAGCCTGGCCCGCGCCGTGAGGAACGTGCTTCACAACGCCATCCTCTACAGCAAACCGGATACTGATGTCCATGTCAGCGTCGGGAGCGATGACGGGAACGCAGTGGTTTCAGTGCAGGACCATTGCGGTGGCATTCCGGCGGAGGATCTGCCGCACCTGTTCGAAACAGGCTGGCAAAAGGATTCGTCGCGCAGCAGTTCCGACCCCTTGCAAGGACGCTACAACGGGGCCGGAATCGGACTGAGCATGGTGGCGGGGATCGTGAAGGCACATGGCGGGGCGGTCGCCGTCCAGAACGTCGACGGCGGCTGCCGCTTCGTTTTGTCCCTTCCCACCACACCACCGACCCGAAATGCGCGGCACCTCGAACCACCCACCACTGCCCGGGAGGCACTTCATGAACAGGCCTAGGTTGTGGGCCGCGGCCGCTGGCCTCGCCGCCGGTGCAGCCGGAGTCGCCGTCGGTGAGCTGGTCGCCGGCCTCCTGAGCCCGTCAGTTTCGCCGGTAACAGCCCTCGGCGGCGCAGTGATCGATGCTGTGCCGCCAGGTGTCAAGGATCTGGTGATCCAACTCTTCGGCACCTCGGACAAGGCCGTACTCATCGTTTCCATCGTGGTAGTAGCCGCTGTCCTCTCAGCGCTGGCCGGCATCCTGGAGCGTCGTCGGGCGGGCCTGGGCCTGGCACTGGCTGGACTGGCAGGGATCGCCGGGCTGACCGCCGTCGTGACCCGTGCGCAGGCCACCACGCAAGCGGCCTTCGCGCCGATCGTTGCCGCCGTGGTGACGATGTTGCTGCTCCGGGCGCTGATCCGGCGGCTCGCCACCTGGACCCCGCGCCCGCCCGCACCGGGAATGGAAGCTCACGCCCCGGCGCCCATTGCGCGGCGCAGTTTCCTGAACACCCTGGCGGGAACGTCCATCGCCGCCGTCGTTGCCGGAACCCTCACCACCGTGATGACGAGGGCCACAGCGGCTGCCTCCGGGTTTCGGAGTTCCCTGGCACTCCCGGCGCCGGCAACAGCAGCGCAAGCCATCCCGCCGGGGGCGACCTTGCCCGTGGACGGTATCAGCCCGCTCGTCACCCCGAACCGGGACTTTTACCGCATCGACACCGCTTTGACGGTGCCGGGGATCGATCCGCCTACCTGGAAACTCAAGGTCACAGGGATGGTGGACCGGGAAGTTGAACTCGATTTCGCCACCCTCTTGACCAAGCCCATGACGGCCCGGCACATCACCATAGCGTGCGTTTCCAACGAGGTAGGCGGAGATCTGATCGGCAACGCTTTGTGGCTCGGATGGCCCGTCCGGGAACTCCTGGCCATGGCCGGACCCAAGGCGGGAGCAGACATGGTGCTCTCCACCAGCAGCGACGGTTGGACAGCCGGCACGCCTTTGGAGGCCTTGACCGACAGCCGGGATGCGCTCCTGGCCGTAGGAATGAACGGTGAACCGCTACCCCTGGAGCACGGTTTCCCCGTCCGGATGATCGTGCCTGGGCTCTATGGTTTTGTCTCTGCCACCAAGTGGCTCACGGAGCTGAAAGTCACGCGGTTCGCCGATGACATCGGTTACTGGACGCCGCGCGGATGGAGTGATCACGGACCCATCAAGACCGAATCACGGATCGATGTGCCACGCACCGGCCGCAGTGTCCAACACGGCAGGGTGCAGTTCGGTGGAGTTGCCTGGGCCCAGCACCGGGGGATCGAGCGTGTAGAGCTGCGGACCAACCGTGGACCATGGCAACAGGCGACCCTTGCCAGCGCGATTTCCACGGACACGTGGTACCAGTGGCAATGCAGCTTCGACCTCGGCCCCGGTGACTACGAAGTCCAGGTGCGCGCCACCGATTCCACCGGCACTGCGCAGACCGAAGACCGGGCTCCTGCGGCCCCGGACGGTGCTACGGGCTACCACACCATCAATCTCAAAGTGACCTGAAAGAACTGTGACCCGAAAGAACAGTGACCTGAAAGAACCGTGACCTGAAAGAACCTTGACCCGAAGAACTACGCTGGTTACGTCCGGACCCTAACGTTGAGCCGGCATGCCGCAGGAGGAAAACCGTGCCCAGAAGCGTCCAGGACCATCGCCAGGCAGTAGTGGACCTCTTATCGGGGATCTCCGGGTCCAAGGGCGCCCAGGACCTGCCGTTGCTGGAAGCGCTGGGCGCAGTGCTCGCCGTGGATGTCCGAGCGCCGTTGTCGCTGCCGCCATTCGCGAATTCCCAGATGGACGGTTTTGCGGTGCGCTCCCAGGACATTCCCGACGACGGCGCGCAGCTCAGTGTCGCTGAACCGGTCCCGGCAGGTGCGGTGCCAGCACCGCTCCGCCCCGGCTTCGCCGCACCGATCATGACCGGGGCAATGATCCCCGAGGGGGCAGACGCCGTCGTGCCCATCGAAAAGGCGACGCCGGACTCCTTTCCGCGCCCTGAAACAACCGACGCCGTGGTGCAGCTGCCGCCAGTGAAACCGGGCACCTACGTTCGGGGCGCGGGAAGCGACATCGCAGCAGGCACCGTGGCCCTCGCCGCAGGCACTTTGCTGGGCCCCGCCCAACTCGGCCTCCTGGCGGCCTTCGGAATGACGACCGTCCAGACCCGTAAGCCCTTGCGCGCGCTCCTGGTCACCACCGGAGACGAAGTGGTGGAGCCGGGGCAGGAGCTCGCAGCAGGAAAAATCTACGATTCCAACGGAACCCTCTTGGAAGCTTCCATGCGCCAGGCGGGCCTCGGAGTAGTGAGGGCCGGAATCAATGACGACGATCCCGGCAGCCTCCTGCGGCTGCTGCGCCGGCATACGGGAGCTTCGGAGGACCCGGTGGATCTGATCCTCACCACCGGGGGAGTGAGCAAGGGCGCCTATGAGGTGGTCCGCCAGGCCATGGCGGCCCAGCCCGTGGAGTTTGTGCATGTTGCCATGCAACCCGGGGGGCCGCAAGGCTTGGGCACGTTCGACGAGGTGCCGTTCCTGGGCTTCCCGGGTAATCCGGTCAGCTGCCTGGTCTCTTTCGAAATGTTCCTCCGGCCCGCGTTGTCCTTGGTTCACGGCGCCCCGGCACTGCGGACGTCCCGGACTGCACGCTTGGGGGAGAGCCTGACCTCTCCACAGGGTAAGCACCAGGTTCGACGCGGCACACTGCAAGGGGACGGTTCAGTCCGCTTGGAAGGCGGGGAAGGTTCCCACCTGGTCCACGCGCTGGCCCGTTCCAACGCTTTGGTGCACATCCCCGGCGATGTCACAGAACTTCCCGACGGCGCCGAGGTGGAAGTATGGATGCTGTGAATCAACATCCCGAAAACCCTCCCGGCCTGACCCACCTGCGGCATGACGGCACCGCCCAGATGGTGGACGTGTCCGGGAAGACCGAGACAACCCGCGAGGCAACTGCCACCGCGACTGTCCGGAGCACGCCCGACGTCCTGGCCCTGCTTGGCGCAGGCGAGCTGCCCAAGGGCGATGCGCTCGCGGTGGCCAGGGTGGCGGGGATTATGGCCGCCAAGAAAACTCCTGAGCTCATTCCGCTGTGCCATCCGCTGCCCCTGGCCAAAGTCACCGTGGACTTTGAATTGTCAGCCGACGCGGTCCGGATTCTGGCGAGCGTGAAGACCCGGGGAGTTACCGGCGTGGAAATGGAAGCGCTGACGGCAGTGTCCGTTGCCGCGCTCAGCATCTACGACATGATCAAAGCCGTGGACAAGCATGCCGTTTTGACCGACATTCTGGTCCTCGCCAAGAGTGGCGGAAAGAGCGGCGATTGGTCGCTGGACGCCGAGCAGCCCGCGTCACCCGAGCCCCGCTCATGAACGCCTGCGAGCCGCACCACGGGCCGCGGAAGGCCGGCGTCGTGATTGCCTCCACCCGCGCGGCGGCGGGCCTTTACCCGGACGAGACCGGTCCGGTCATCCAGGATTGGCTCACCGAACACGGCTTTACCACGTTCCCCACCATGGTGGTTCCCGACGGCGAACCGGTGGGCGCTGCATTGAGGGCGCTCCTTACGCAGGATCCTGTGGTGGTGATCACCAGCGGAGGTACCGGCCTCAGCGCCGACGACCGGACTCCCGAGATGACGTTGCCGCTACTGGATCGGCATATTCCCGGCCTCATGGAGGGCATCAGGCGGGCAGGAGTTGCCAAAACACCCTTGGCGATGTTGAGCCGTGGCCACGCCGGCGTTTCGGGGAAGACCTTTATTATCAACCTCCCGGGATCCCCGAAGGGTGTCATGGATGGACTGGCCGTCCTTGACCCCGTGATCGGGCATCTCTGCGAGCAAATGGAAGGAAGTCATGGGCACTGAAACGGACTTCGAAGTCCTGAACGCCGTGCTGAGTGCCGAGCCCATCTCCGTGGACCAAGCGGTGACAGCCGTTGAATCCGACACCGCCGGGGCAGTGGTCAGCTTCAGCGGCGTCGTCAGGAATCACGACGGCGGCAAGGCAGTGGAGCGGTTGAGCTACAGCGCCCATCCCACGGCGCACAAGGTCATGTCCGACGTCGTGGCGCAGCTCGTCGCCGAGCACCACGGAGAAGCCGAGCAGCCCGTCCGGATCTGGGCCGCACACCGGATCGGCATGCTGGAGATCGGCGATCCCGCGCTGGTGTGCGCCGTGGCCGCAGCACACCGCGGCCAAGCGTTCGCGGTGTGCTCGGAGCTCGTGGACCGGATCAAAGCGCAGGTCCCCATTTGGAAGGAGCAGTTCTTCGCGGATGGCTCCGTGGAATGGGTTGGTGCGGGGCAGTAGCGTCGGGTCACGGTTCCAGCCGGCGGGTAGCCCGGCGGTAGGGTTAACGCCATGACCGAACAACTTGCTGTTGCAGTACTTGGCGCCAACGGACGCATGGGACGTGAAGCTGTCAAGGCCGTCGACGCAGCTGCCGACATGAAGCTCGTGGCGGCCCTGGGCCGCGGAGATTCCCTGGATACACTTCTCGACGCCGGTGCACAGTATGTTGTGGACCTCACGGTTCCGGACACCACCGAGGCAAACGTCCGCTTCGCCGTCGAGCATGGCATCCACGCTGTGGTGGGAACGACCGGGTGGGACGCGGACCGGTTGGCATCTTTGCGGAAACTGCTGGAAGCCCACACCGAAACCGGTGTCCTCATTGCACCCAACTTTGCCTTGGGGTCAGTGCTGGCTTCGGCGTTCGCCGCCAAAGCCGCGCAATACTTCGAGTCAGTGGAAATCATTGAATTGCATCACCCAAACAAGGTCGATGCTCCGTCCGGCACCTCCGTCCGCACCGCCCAACTCATCGCCCAAGCCCGCCAGGAAGCTGGAGTTCCGATCAGCCCGGACGCTACGGAGTCGTCCCTGGAGGGGGCTCGCGGTTGCGATGTCGACGGCGTGCGCGTCCACAGCGTGCGACTCCGCGGCCTCGTGGCACACCAAGAGGTCCTGTTCGGCGGGCCGGGGGAGCAGTTGACGCTCCGCCACGATTCCTTCGATCGAGCCTCGTTCATGCCCGGCGTGTTGCTGGGATTGCGCCAGGTTTCGTCCCACCCCGGCCTGACCGTTAGCTTGGACGGCTACTTGGATCTGGGGCTCTAGGACATGGGGAACTTCTGGAGCGTGCTGAAGAAAAACCGCACCAAAGTGTGGGTCGGCGCCATCACCCTGTTACTCGTGCTGTATCTGGTGGTGTCCCTGCAGCGTTCAATCCTCCTGCTTGGCGATGCCAACCTCATTGCCAAGGCAATCGGTGCCGCTTACCTTGTCCTGCCCCTCATCGGCGCGTGGGCGATGATCCGCGAGCTCCTGTTCGGTGCCAGGACTGAGCAAATGGCCAAGGTCCTGGAGGCCGAGGGTGGTTTGCCGGTCGACGAGCTGCCCCGGACACCTGCGGGTCGGATAGTACGTGCGGCCGCCGACGCCGAGTTCGAGAAGTACCGTGCGGAGGCGGAGGCAGCGCCCGGGGATTGGCGTTCGTGGTTCCGTTTGAGCTGCGCCTACGACGCATCAGGGGATCGGAAGCGGGCGCGGGAGTCCATGAGGGATGCCGTCAGGCTCTTCCGGTCCCAAGCAACGACGGCTGGACGGTAGCCTCAGCCGAAAGCGCCCCCTTCCTTTCCCCGGTTCCGGACTTTGGATGAGCCTTGTGTTCGAATATATGTTCGAATAGCATTGCTGCATGAGTGATGTAGCCAAGCTGCCCGAAGGCCTCCATGAGCCGATGAAAGCCATGAGTCCGGGAGTGGTTGACTTTCTGTTCCGGCAACTCGTCACGGGTAAGTCCCCGGAAGACACCCAGTGGCACCGGGAGGGCAAAGTGCTTGCCGAACAGGAGCCCGGGGCAGAGTTGGCGCGCCGCTTGTCGGAAACGGACCTGGACTCCCTGACGCCGTTGGAACTTTTCGAATACGTCAGGGCTGCGCAGCGCCTGGTCGGCTGGGCCGAGCACCTCAAGGAACGGGCCGTGGAGCAGTATTGTGCCGGCCATCCCGGTCGGCGGACAGTCACCCCGTAACCCCTGCCCAACAGCCTGGATGAGTACCATCACACGGACCCATTCTTCTAACATGCCCCGGACAAGGTAACGTTTTTCCTATGTCTGACTCGCACGCCCGCATTCCCGCCCTTGGTACCCTGCTGACCGCCATGGTTACTCCGTTCACCGAGGACGGCAAGGTGGATTACCACCAGGCCGCGGCCCTTGCGGAAAAACTCGTCGAGGACGGTTGCGATGGCCTGGTGGTCACGGGCACCACCGGCGAGACGTCCACCCTTACGGACGACGAGAACCTGGGCATGTTCCGCGCAGTCAAGGAAGCTGTCGGTGGCAAAGCTGCCATCATCGCGGGGACCGGGACCAACGACACGGCGCACTCCGTGCATCTCTCCCAGCGCGCTGCCGAAGTCGGCGTCGACGGCCTTCTCGTGGTTACCCCTTACTACAACAAGCCGAGTCAGTCGGGGCTTCGTGCGCACTTCGAGGCTGTTGCCTCATCTACGGACCTGCCGGTGATGCTGTACGACATCCCGGGCCGTTCATCGGTGGCGATCGCACCCGAAACCATGATCGCGTTGTCCAAGCACCGGAACATCGTGGCCGTCAAGGACGCCAAAGCCGATTTCGCCGCCGCCACCCGCGTCATGGCCGAGACGGATCTGGTGTTCTACTCCGGCGATGACGGATTGACGCTGCAGTGGATGGCGCTGGGGGCAGTGGGGCTCGTAGGTGTGACCACCCATGTTGCCACGCGTCGCTTCCGTGACTTGGTAGACGCCATGAACGCCAGTGACCTCGCCACAGCGCGAGCCATCAATTTTGAATTGGAGCCTGTGGTCCGTGCAACCATGACCCGGGTCCAAGGCGCAGTAGCCGCCAAGCAGATTCTCAAGTGGCAGGGAGTCCTGCCCAACTCGGTTGTCCGTTTGCCCCTCGTGGAGCCGGACGAGGCCGAGATCGACACCATCCGCGGGGATTTGGCCGAAGCCGGAATGGACTTCTCTGTCTAGGACCGTTTCGCCGGAAAGTAGCAAAATATGACCCAAACCGCCCTTCCTGGACTGGTTACTCCGCCTAAATTGCCGAAAGGTACGTTGCGGATAGTTCCGCTTGGTGGACTGGGAGAGATCGGCCGCAACATGGCTGTCTTCGAAATCGACGGCAAGTTGTTGGTGGTTGACTGTGGCGTGCTCTTCCCTGAGGAGACCCAACCCGGAGTCGATTTGATCCTGCCCGATTTCTCGTACATCGAGGACCGTCTGCAGGACGTCGTTGGAGTTGTGCTGACGCACGGCCACGAAGACCACATTGGTGCTGTCCCGTATCTTCTGCGCCTGAAGGCTGATATCCCGCTGATCGGGTCCCAGCTGACCCTCGCGCTGGTCGAGGCAAAGCTGCAGGAACACCGGATCAAGCCGTACACGCTGACCGTGACCGAGGGCCAGGTGGAGCAGTTCGGGCCGTTCGAATGTGAATTCGTTGCTGTCAACCACTCCATCCCGGATGCCTTGGCGGTCTTTATCCGGACCGACGGCGGAAACGTCCTCCATACAGGCGACTTCAAGATGGACCAGTTGCCGTTGGATGGCCGAATCACCGATCTCCGGCACTTCGCCCGCTTGGGTGAAGAAGGCGTGGACCTTTTCATGGCAGATTCCACCAATGCCGACGTGCCCGGGTTCACCACGGCCGAAAAGGAGATCGGTCCCACTCTGGATCGCCTGTTCGGCCAGGCCAAGAAGCGCATCATCGTGGCGTCTTTCTCGTCCCACGTGCACCGTGTACAGCAGGTGCTGGATGCGGCTGCAAAGCACAACCGCAAAGTCGCGTTCGTGGGCCGGTCGATGGTGCGCAACATGGCCATTGCCGCCAAGCTCGGCTACCTGGATGTGCCGCCAAACATCGTGGTGGACATCAAGAACATTGACACTATGCCCGATGACCGTGTGGTCCTCATGTCCACGGGTTCCCAAGGTGAACCCATGGCTGCGCTTTCCCGCATGGCCAACGGCGATCACCGCGTGGTCGTAGGCCAAGGCGATACCGTGATCCTCGCCTCCAGCCTGATTCCGGGTAACGAGAATGCAGTCTTCCGCATCATCAACGGACTCCTGAAGCTCGGCGCTGACGTAATACACAAGGGCACGGCAAAAGTCCACGTCTCCGGGCACGCCGCAGCAGGCGAACTCCTTTACTGCTACAACATTCTCGAGCCGCTCAATGCCATGCCGGTCCACGGCGAAACGCGGCACCTCATTGCCAACGGCAACATTGCGCTGGAGTCAGGAGTGCCGTCCGACGGCATCATCCTCAGCGACAACGGCACCGTGATCGACCTGAAAGACCACGTGGCCAACATTGTGGGCCAAGTGGAGGTGGGCTTCGTTTATGTGGACGGGTCCAGCGTGGGAGAAATTACCGACGCCGATTTGAAGGACCGCCGCATCCTGGGCGATGAGGGATTCATTTCCATCATCACGGTCATCAACAGAAACACCGGAAAGATCGTGTCCGGACCGGAAATCCACGCCAGGGGAGTTGCTGAGGACGATTCCGTCTTTGACGAGATCATCCCCAAGATCAATGCCGCCCTCGAAGAAGCGGTACTCAACCACGCGGACCACACTACCCACCAGTTGCAACAGGTGGTCCGGCGAATCATTGGCACCTGGGTCAACCGCAAGCTCCGCCGGCGTCCCATGATCATCCCGGTGGTCCTGGAGGCGTAGTCCTCAGTAACCGGTCTGCGGGCATGGGCCGTCCATGCCATTGAACATGTTCCCCAAGGGGGCCTGAAATCCCCGGATTTCAGGCCCCCTTGAGGTAGCGTGGCTTGTATGGCGACCCGTACTACCTCCACGCCACGAGGCAGCTCCAGCAGTAAACCCGGCGGAACAGGCCGGAGCGGAGCCGCATCCAAAACCAGCGCAGCCGCATCGAAAAGCGGTTCATCTGCCGTCAGGACCGGTCGCGGCAGCACTGCCCGCAGCAAGCAAGCAGCCGCCGTCGAGCCTGTGGTTCCGCCGCCGCTGCGCATGCTTTCAGGCGCGTGGCAAGGACTGGGCCATCTTGTAGGCGCAGGGGTCCGCCGTATAGGCCAAGACGTCAGCGACCTTGATGCGGCCGACCGTCGGGACGGAGCGGCACTTTTCAATCTCGTGCTGGCGGTGGCTATTGCCACTTTCGCTTGGTGGGGCCTAACAGGCTGGCTTCCTGACGCCATTCATGCCGTCGTCAACGGAACTTTCGGCTGGATGACGCTGTTGCTGCCGTTCATGCTTTTTGTGTGCGCCTTCCGGCTGTTCCGCCGTCCCCAGGATGGGCGGGGGAACAACCGCGTTGGCATCGGATTCATGATCATGACCCTTGCCGGATGCGGGCTCGCCCATGTCTTCGGCGGCCTCCCCACGGTGGGCGATGGATTCGAAGGCCTCCGGAACGCGGGCGGAATGCTCGGCTTCCTGGCAGCAGCGCCCTTGGCAGCAATTCATCGTGCCGTTCCGCTGGCTCTCTACGCTTTCTTGGCCTTCGTGTCCGTGTTGATTGTGACGGCGACACCCTTTGGCGCCATTCCGTCCCGTATCCGCGGGGCTTATGACCACCTCATGGGCATTGACCTGATGGACGACGCCAGCGATGACGGCCACGATCGCAGCTACCTGTACCAGAGCCAGGCCGCCGCCGCTCCAAAGAAAAAGAGGCGCTCTCGCTTCTTCGGCAAGGATACGGACCCTGGCCCCGGACTTGAGGGTTACGTCGGTGACGAGGCCTTTGAGCACGCAATCATCGACGACGACGAATCGACCCAAGCTTCCGACGACTCCCATGCAGCGGGTAGTTCCGGTCCCCGTGTGCCGCCGGGCGTGCGGCGGCCCACGCAGGCCGAGATCGCAGTGGGCAAGATCAAGGCCGCCCAAGGCGTGGGTGGGGCTGCCGGCATAGACAACCCCACCGAAGCCATCCCGATGATCACGCCACAGGCGGCGCCGCAGGTCAGCGCGCACGCCATGGAACAGGTTCCGGCCCGTCCGGCCGCGCCGGCACCACCTCCCACCCCCATCCCGCAACGCACCGAGCAACTCTCGCTCGCCGGAGATGTCACGTATACGCTGCCTTCCTCCGATTACCTGGCGCCGGGCTCCATTCCGAAGGAGCGCACGGAGGCCAATGACGCCGTCGTCGCTGCTTTGACCGATACGCTCACCCAGTTCAACGTCGACGCCGCGGTGACCGGGTTCAGCCGTGGTCCAACGGTCACCCGCTACGAGATCGAGCTCTCGCCCGGCACCAAAGTTGAACGCGTCACGGCGCTGTCCAAAAACATTTCGTACGCCGTGGCGTCGAGCGATGTCCGCATCCTGAGCCCCATCCCGGGCAAATCCGCCATCGGCATCGAAATTCCCAACACGGACCGCGAAACTGTCTCTTTGGGCGATGTCCTGCGGAGCCAGAATGCCCGCCGAACGGACCACCCCATGGTCATGGGTGTGGGCAAAGACGTTGAGGGCGGCTACGTGGTAGCCAACCTTGCCAAGATGCCGCACTTGCTGGTGGCCGGTGCTACCGGTGCCGGTAAGTCCAGCTTCGTGAACTCCATGATTACGTCGATCCTCATGCGGGCCACCCCCGACGAAGTCCGTATGGTCATGGTGGACCCCAAACGGGTGGAACTGACGGCTTATGAGGGCGTTCCGCACCTCATCACGCCCATCATCACCAACCCGAAGAAGGCAGCCGAGGCGTTGCAGTGGGTCGTCCGGGAAATGGACGCCCGCTACGACGACCTCGCAAATTACGGCTACAAGCACATCGACGACTTCAACAAAGCGGTCAGGGCGGGCAAGGTAGTGCCGCCTGTGGACTCCAAGCGCGTCATCAAGCCCTACCCGTACTTGCTGGTGATCGTGGACGAACTCGCCGACCTCATGATGGTGGCTCCCCGCGACGTCGAAGACTCGATTGTCCGCATCACCCAGCTCGCCCGCGCCGCTGGCATCCACTTGGTCCTTGCGACCCAGCGCCCGTCCGTTGACGTGGTCACAGGTTTGATCAAGGCCAACGTTCCGTCCCGGATGGCTTTCGCTACCTCGTCTGTTACCGACTCCCGCGTTGTGCTGGACCAGCCGGGTGCCGAGAAACTCATCGGCCAAGGTGACGCCTTGTTCCTGCCGATGGGTGCCTCCAAAGCGATGCGCGTCCAGGGCGCCTGGGTCACCGAGTCGGAGATCCATAAGGTGGTGGAGCACGTCAAGGGACAGCTCCAAGCCGTCTACCGTGACGACGTTGCCGCAGAGGCGCCCAAGAAGCAGATCGACGACGACATCGGAGACGATCTCGAGGTCCTGTTGCAGGCAACCGAGTTGGTGGTCACCACGCAGTTCGGCTCCACCTCAATGCTCCAGCGCAAGCTTCGCGTCGGCTTCGCGAAGGCCGGCAGGCTCATGGATCTTCTTGAATCGCGGGGCGTGGTGGGCCCTTCCGAAGGCTCCAAAGCGCGGGACGTCCTGGTCAAGCCGGACGATCTCGCGGCGGTCCTCGCAGCGATGAAGGGCCAGGAATCACCGGCTGCTCCTGACGCGTACACGGCTGCCCTCAGCGACAACGCAAACTCGAATATCGCCGTCGGCGGTTACGCAGAAGACCTTGTGGCAGCAGACCTGGACAATCGCACGAAGGCCATTGAGTACCACGACGGTGCCGACGGTCCGGATGACGACGACGGCGGCGAGGACGCCTGGTCGCTCACCGGGCGGTAGCTCCAAAGACTGTAGCCTAGAAGGGTGACTACAGCCGAGGGCGATACCACCGCGTCGAGAAGTTCCGACATCTGGAACCTGCCCAACATCCTCACGATGCTGCGCATCGTCCTGGTCCCGTTCTTTATCTGGTTCCTGCTCGCGGACGATTCCCGGAACGGCTTGTGGCGCTGGGCCGCCGTGCTCACTTTTGCGGTCGCGATCTACACAGACAAGCTCGACGGCGACATCGCCAGGGCCCGTGGCCTCGTCACGAACTTCGGGAAGATCGCCGATCCCATTGCCGATAAACTGCTGATCGGCTCGGCCTTGGTCCTTCTGTCCGTACTCGGCGAGCTCCCGTGGTGGGCCACCATCCTCATCCTCGTCCGGGAGTGGGGGATCACTGCCCTTCGGTTCTTCGTGATCCGTTACGGGGTCATGCCCGCTTCCCGGGGCGGCAAGCTGAAGACCGTGGTGCAAACCGCGGCCATCTTCCTCTACATCCTGCCGCTGGGGGCGATGGCCCCTTGGCTGGTGTACGTGGCGTTCGGAGTCATGATGGTTGCACTGGCGATCACGCTGTGGACCGGTGTGGAGTACGTGATCCAGGCGATGAAACTCCGCGCGGCCGGACGGCGCGCGTGAGCATGCCGGTAGTGGCCTCGGGCTCGGCACAGTCCGCGGCCGCAGTGGTTGCCCGCGCCATCGAGCAGCACCTCACCGTCGCGACTGCGGAGTCGCTCACTGCCGGGATGGTCGCTGCGGCACTTGCCAATACGCCGGGCGCCTCAGGCATGCTGCAGGGCGGCGTTGTCGCGTACCACAATGCAGTCAAGGCCGGTGTCCTCGGCGTCCCTACGGAACTGCTGGCCGACGTCGGATCCGTCGACGGCGGGGTGGCTGCGGAAATGGCCAGCGGCGCCCGGCGAGTCTGCGGCGCCGACGTCGGAATCTCGACCACGGGCGTGGCCGGTCCTGAGCCGCACGACGGCAAAGCCGTGGGCACGGTTTTCATCGGTGTTGCCACACAAACGGGACAAACATCGTTTGAATACCGTTTTTCCGGGGACAGGCAAAGTATCAGGGAGCAGTCATGCGAAGCCGCTTTGGCGCGTCTTCTTGCCGCCCTTGGTGAGGTTGGTTACCGTTCGTAAAGTAGCCGGGAACAAAAAGTCATTCCCAATAGTTGTGTCATTGTGTCGCCTCGGATGAGCCGGGGCGCCTAGGATGAAGACATTAACCGGGTCCGCAAGCCAGCGATCCGGATGAACGAGGGAGTAAGGCGATCCAGATGGTAAAGCAGCCCGTATCCGTAAACGGCGTTGTCCGCTGGAGGGATGTGGGCTTGGCTAGTCAGGCACAGAGCGAACAGAAGGAGCGCAAAATGGTTGTACTACGCCACGAAATTGGTGATGTATTGCGCGATGTCCGCCAGCGCCAGGGCCGTACCCTTCGCGAGGTCTCGCACAGTGCCCGTGTATCGCTTGGTTACCTGAGCGAAGTTGAGCGTGGCCAGAAAGAGGCCTCCTCGGAACTCTTGTCCTCCATTTGCACCGCCTTGGACGTCCCGTTGTCCCTGATGCTTCGTGAAGTCAGCGACCGTGTGGCAGTAGCCGAAGGTGTTGCAGTCCCGGACACCGTTCCACAAGAATTTTCCCAGCGCTATGGTCGCGATATGGACCTCACCGACGACTTCCCCCAGGGGATGCTGTCCGGCGCTCGCTAAGAGTCCTCCACGAGGAGCACAAAGGGTCCCCATGCCTGTCGGCTTGGGGACCCTTTGTTGTACGGAGAGGATCAGCGTGCCTGTTGGCTGGAACCTGAGTTGGTGGGGGCCGGTTCCTTGGGGGCCAGCTCCTTGGAAGAGGGTTCCCTCAGGAGTCCGTCTCCGTATACGGCGTTGAGCCGGCCCATGTAGTCTGCCAACGCTTGGACATCTTCCGCCGGCCATTCGCCCAGGCGTTCGCGAAAAACCTGCTTCCGAGCGTCCTGGACCTGATGCATCTTTTCTTCGCCCTTGTCCGTCAATCGGATTGACTGGGCCCTGCCGTCCTGCGGGTCGGCTTCCTTGTAGACGAGCCCGATGCTCTCAAGGAAGGCAATCTGCCGGCTGACTGATGGTTTTCCGACGCCAATGCAGGTTGCAAGCTCCGTCAGCCGGATCGGACCATCTTTACGAATGACGGTCAGTAGCCCGTAAGCCGCAGGCTCCATGTCGGGATGAACCTGGCGGGACAGTTGCTGGGACAGCGAACGCGCCCGCCGCAGGAGCAGGCTCAGTTGGTGTTCCACTTGCCGAAGGGCATCATCTTCGGCGTCGCCTCCGACGGCCGACAACGGCGCGTTCGGGAAAGGATTGCTCATGGCAACCATTCTAGAGTCCGTCGCTGTGAGAGACTCTATCCGTGAGGGCAAGTGACTTTTGGCGGCTGATGGACGACGAGTTCGGGTCCGGTTACTCCCGGGTCCTTGCCAGTTCCCTGGTCCTGGCCGGCGTAGGCGGACGAACGGCCGTGGACGCCCTGGCCTCGGGCTTTCAGCCCCGCGATGTCTGGCTGGCGATGTGCGAGGTCCAGGATGTCCCGCCGGAGCGAAGGCTTGGCCGGGATATCAAGCCCGCAGCCAACTGAGGCCCTACCCACTTGGCGCTGACGTTCGACCCGCCGGAGACACACCGCGTTCATTTGTTCGAATATCTGTTCGGATGGGGATATGCTCCTGAAAGAGGAAAATTGATCCTGAAAGACGCGTTCCAGAGCATCCGGCAGCCCCGTTTATCCACATAGCAGGGATCGGCTTGAAAAAATGTCAGGGCACCGTAATAGCGTCTGACATGACAGGAAAGCGGCCCTTCGGGCCACTCCACAGCGAGAAAGCATCAGAGGTGTGAACCATGGCGGCAGCCCCGGATCGTGAAAAGGCGCTCGAAGCAGCGCTTGCCCAGATCGATAAGCAGTTCGGCAAAGGCTCTATCATGCGCCTGGGTGATGACACCCGCGCTCCTATCGAGGTCATTCCCACCGGCTCCATAGCCCTGGACGTCGCCCTTGGCATTGGCGGCCTGCCGCGGGGACGCGTCGTGGAAATCTACGGCCCGGAATCCTCGGGTAAAACCACTGTGGCCCTGCACGCGGTGGCGAACGCACAGCGCGCCGGTGGCATTGCAGCCTTCATCGACGCCGAGCACGCACTGGATCCAGACTACGCAGCAAAGCTTGGCGTGGACACGGACGCACTCTTGGTTTCCCAGCCGGACACCGGAGAGCAGGCCCTGGAAATCATGGACATGCTGGTCGGTTCGGGCTCACTGGACGTCATCGTCATCGACTCCGTGGCAGCGTTGGTACCCCGCGCTGAAATTGAAGGCGAAATGGGCGACTCCCACGTGGGCCTGCAGGCACGCCTCATGAGCCAGGCGTTGCGTAAGATCACCGGCCGCTTGAGCCAAACCAAGACCACCGCCATCTTCATTAACCAGCTCCGTGAAAAGATCGGCGTCTTCTTCGGATCCCCTGAAACCACCACCGGTGGTAAGGCCCTGAAGTTCTACGCTTCAATCCGCATCGATGTCCGTCGGATTCAGACACTGAAAGAGGGTGCGGATTCCGTTGGTAACCGCACCAAGGCAAAGATCGTCAAGAACAAGATGGCTCCGCCCTTCAAGATCGCCGAGTTCGACATCATTTACGGGCAGGGCATCTCCCGCGAGGGCGGCATTATCGACATGGGTGTCGAGCACGGCATCATCAAGAAGTCCGGTTCGTGGTTCACCTACGACGGAGACCAGCTCGGGCAGGGCATGGAGAACTCGCGGCGCTTCCTGCGGGACAATCCCGAATTGGCCCAGGAGCTCGAACGATTGATCAAGGAAAAGCTCGGCGTGGGTGTCAAGCCGGAAGCGGACTCCCCGAAGCTCAAGGCCGTTGACGGTTAATAGAACCCGGCGTTCGCCCGTGCCCGTTGATGCCGAAACCGATCCGGAACGCGAACCTGATCCTGAATCCGTGGCGCGTGCCATTGTCCTGAGGCAGTTGACAATGGCGCCACGGAGCAGGCTGCAGCTCGCGCGAAAACTTGCCGAGCGTCATGTTCCCGAGGACGTCGCTGAGACGGTCTTGGACCGATTCGCGGAAGTACAGCTCATCGACGACGCCGAGTTCGCGCGGATGTGGGTTCGGAGTCGTGCGCAGACCAAGAAGTTGGCCAAGGGCGCACTCCGGCGTGAACTGACCGAGAAGGGCATCGACCTGGAGGCGGCAGAGGAAGCTTTGTCGCAGCTCAGCGATGAAGATGAGGAATCGGCCGCCCGGGAGCTCGTCCAGCGAAAACTGCGGTCCGGTGTTGATTTGTCGGACCGTGCCGAAAGGGACAGATACACTCGCAGGCTGGCGTCCATGCTCGCCCGTAAGGGTTATGCACCTTCGTTGGCATTCAGGATCGTCGGTGAGGTACTGGCGGAAGCCGGTACCCTTGAGTAGTGAGTTTGACCATTCCCTCCCCAACAGCTGCCCCTGCTCCTTTGGCCCACCCCAGGACTTATCAGGTCCGGACCTTTGGCTGCCAGATGAACGTCCATGATTCTGAGCGCATGGCGGGACTTCTCGAGGAGGCGGGTTACGTACCGGCAGAGGCCGACGTCGCCGACGTCGTGGTCTTCAATACGTGCGCTGTGCGCGAGAACGCGGACAACAAGCTCTACGGAAACCTGGGCCAGCTGCGGCCGGTCAAAGCCGCCAATCCCGGGATGCTGATCGCTGTTGGCGGTTGCCTGGCCCAGAAGGACCGGGAGACCATCGTCAAAAAGGCACCGTGGGTGGACGCCGTGTTCGGTACCCACAACGTCGGGGCCCTTCCAGCCTTGCTCAACCGTGCCCGCCACAACAACGAAGCCCAGTTGGAGATTCTCGAATCCCTGGACGTCTTCCCGTCCACGCTGCCTACCAAGCGGGACTCTGTCTACTCCGGTTGGGTCTCGATCTCCGTGGGCTGCAACAACACCTGCACGTTCTGCATAGTTCCTTCGCTGCGGGGCAAGGAGAAGGATCGACGTCCGGGAGAGATCCTGGCCGAGGTTCAGGCACTCGTCGATGACGGAGCAGTGGAAGTGACCTTGCTGGGTCAAAATGTGAACTCGTACGGTGTTGAATTCGGAGACCGCCTGGCGTTCTCGAAGCTTCTGCGGGCCTGCGGTGAGATCGATGGCCTCGAACGGGTCCGATTCACCAGTCCTCATCCTGCAGCGTTCACGGACGACGTCATCGACGCCATGGCTGAGACACCTAATGTCATGCCGCAGTTGCACATGCCGCTGCAATCGGGATCCGACAAGGTCCTCAAGGATATGCGCCGGTCTTACCGTTCCAGCAAGTTCCTCGGGATTCTGGATAAAGTGCGCGAGCGGATCCCACGTGCGGCGATCACCACCGACATTATCGTGGGCTTTCCGGGCGAAACCGAGGAAGACTTCCAGGCCACCTTGGACGTTGTGGAGAAGTCGCGGTTTGCTTCGGCATTTACCTTCCAATACTCCAAGCGGCCCGGCACACCCGCTGCTGATTTGCCGGAACAACTCCCCAAAGACGTGGTTCAGGAGCGTTACGAGCGCCTGACGGCGCTCCAGGACCGTATCGCCGCTGAAGAGAACGCCAGGCAGCTTGGGCAAAAAGTTGAAGTCCTAGTGACCTCCCAGGCTGGACGTAAAGCCGAAGAAACGCACCGCTTATCCGGCCGTTCCAAGGACCAGAGGCTGGTCCATTTTTCCGTGCCGGAAGGGGCAGAAGCGCCGCGTCCAGGTGATTTCGTCACTGTGACCGTTACGGAGGCCGCAGCATTCCACCTCGTCGCGGATCCCTTGACTGCTGCGGACTACCACTTGCGCCGTTCGCGCGCCGGTGACGCGTGGGACCGGTCCCAGGCTGACTCCTGCGGAGTCCCGGCACCCGGATCAGCTTCCGGCTCGTCGGCGGGTGTTTCGCTGGGCATGCCCTCCTTGCCGCCTCGTCGCGCCTAGCAACGGACTCAAGATCACATGACGAGTCCCGTCCTTCGTAACCCGGGGCCTGTAGTCGCGGTCGTGGGGCCAACCGGCTCCGGAAAATCGGATCTCGGCGTCAGCCTGGCCCAAGCCCTCGATGGTGAGGTCATCAACGCAGACGCGCTGCAGTTCTACCGCGGCATGGACATCGGTACCGCAAAGATCAGTGTTGAAGAGCGGCAAGGCATCCCGCATCACCTCTTGGACATCATGGATGTTACTGAGGAAGCCAGCGTGGCCGATTTCCAGGAACAATGCCGGGCCGCCATCGCCGAGATTCATTCGCGGGGCAAGCGGGCCATCCTGGTGGGTGGGTCCGGATTGTACATACGCGCCGGCCTGGACGTCCTTGAGTTCCCCGGCACGGACCCCTCGGTACGGAAGCAGCTGGAAGAGGAGTGCGAGGTTCTCGGCCTAGCGGCGCTACGGACCCGTCTGGAGGACGTCGATCCGGTGTCCGCGGGCCGGCTCGGCGATGCCCGCCGCGTGATCCGAGCCCTTGAGGTGCATGCACTGACGGGCCGCCCGTTCAGCTCGTTCATGCCCCGGCGCCAGTACTTCCAGCCTGCCCTGCAGATCGGCCTCTCGGTGGACCGGGAGGTGCTGAGGGAGCGCCTGGCGTTGCGGGTGCACTCGATGGTGGACGCGGGCCTGCTCAACGAAGTGCGAACGCTGGACCACGCGGGACTGCGGCAGGGGAAGACGGCATCGCGTGCCTTGGGGTACGCACAATTCCTGAAAGTGCTCGACGGCGAAGCGGACGCCGCTGCAGCGGCCTCGGAGACAATCGTCGCCACCAGGCAATTCGCACGACGCCAGCTGACATGGTTTCGGGCCGATCCCCGCATTGCATGGTTTGATTGGCAGGATCCGGACCTCGTCTCCAAAACCGTGGCTGCGGCTGGACAAGACTAACTTCCACGGATTCAATTTCGGCGGCGGTAATTTCGGGGCGAACAACCGTGGCAGGTAGCCTAGTGCCATGGATGAAACCACCACATTTCCCGCCCAGCAGCCAGCAGCTGTGGGCGCCTCCACGCCACTCGCCGGCCTCGCGGGACTGGCGTTCTCAAAGGGGCATGGAACTGGCAACGACTTTGTCCTCATCGCGGACGCGGGGGACGCACACGAGGTGACGCCGGAGCAGGTGGCATTGTTGTGCGATCGCCATGTGGGAATTGGTGGCGACGGCCTCATCCGCGCCGTTCCGTCGCGTTTCCTTCCTGAGGGTAGGGCATTGCTGGAGCAGGATCCGGCCGCCGAGTGGTTTATGGATTACCGCAACGGAGACGGTTCCTTGTCAGAGATGTGCGGCAATGGTGTCCGTGTCTTTGTGCAATTCCTCATCACTGAAGGCTTGGTGGACTTGGCACAGGGACAAACCCTGACCATCGGTACGCGCGGTGGCGTGAAGAAAGTGGTGCGGACAACCAACGGGTATGCGGTGGATATGGGCCCGTGGGAGTTCATCTTTCCCCGTGAGGCCACCAGTAAAGCCATGGACGCCCTTGTCAGCGCCGACGGGCTGGAAGTGGCACGTCCGGGCCTTTCCGTGAGTATGGGCAACCCCCACACCGTCGTGGCGCTGGCCGAGTTGGCCGAACTGTCCGCAACGCAACTTTTCAAGGCTCCGGTGGTGGAGCCCAAGCCAGTCAACGGAACGAACGTGGAATTTGTGGTGCCCGCTGAGCCTCTGGTGGAGGCCGGCGTCGGAACCATCACCATGCGCGTTCACGAACGCGGAGTGGGCGAGACCCAATCCTGTGGCACGGGCGCCTGCGCCGCGGCTGTTGCCATCCGGCATTGGGCTGGCCCTACCGCGCCCAACGACTGGCATGTGAAGGTCCCCGGCGGGGTGGTGGGGGTCAAGTTCTTCCCCGGTGCTGGCGGTCGGGAGCACGTGGAACTGAGCGGCCCCGCCGTCATAGTTGCTTCTGGGACGCTTTCCTAACCCGAAGGATCCTGAAAGATTTTGACGTACTTTCACGCGAAACCGTGAAACGGTCATCCAGTTCCGAAGCGAGCCACCGTTGCAGTGAGTCGGCGCCCAGATTCTTCTGAACCACGAGCCAGGCGTTTCCGCCCGGCGCGAGTCGCGGCAGCCACGTAAGCAAGAGGGAATGGAGTTCATCTTTGCCGATGCGGATCGGTGGGTTGGACCAGATGGTATCGAACTCGATGCCAGGATCCACTTCGTCCGGCAGGCTCGCCGTGATGTTGCCCAGACCGAGCAGGGCAGCGTTCTCATTGGTCAGGGTGATGCAGCGTTCGTTCACGTCCACCGCGTGGACTGTGGCGTGGGGCGCCTTCAATGCCATGGTCAGCGCGATAGGACCCCAGCCGCAGCCGATGTCCAAGAGGTTCCCACGCGGGGACGGGGACGGGACCTCGGAAAGCAGTATCAGCGTTCCCTTATCCACCGCATCTGGGCTGAAGATCCCGGAGGAAGTCTGCAGATGCCGTGTTTCTCCGACGAGTTCCACGGTGAGGGGCTTGCGGGTGAACGGTCCGGCCGGTTGGGCACTGAAATAGTGAGCAGACTCCATAATTTGCCAGACTAGTTGGCTGTGGGCCGCTTGGGAAACTGCAGGCTCCGGGGCCCGATTCGACGCGAATGGTAAGATTAACTCCATGATCTTGAATTTTCAGTAGCCGTTTGAGCTTCCGGTGCAACGATTGCCGGATGATCCCAAACAACCGGTCCCACAGCGATGCAGGTCCCGCTCGGCGCACGTCCGCCGACGCCGGGCCTTTCCGCAGTCCAAGGTCCGTCCGGCAACCTCCCGCACACCACTGATTGTGGATGCGGGAGTCCCTGAAAATCACCTCCCCTGATGCCCGGCATTTTGCCCGTAGTGCAGCATCCCACCGGGGAAACCGTTTTTGACCTGCCGGCCACCCTTTCCTGCGGAACTATTCACACCTTGATCCGCCAGCAGGCGCGCGCCCGAACCCTGTGTTCGGCACGCCGCGGCGCAACACACAGGAGGCCCATTGGCCCAGCCAGGTCAGCCCAGCGCGAAGAGCGCCCCGTTGAACAGCAATCAGCACTATTCTGGAATAGCCGAACAGTCTAAGGAGACCATGACCACCCAGAAGCACTCCGGATCCGATTCCGACGCCCAGGACATGAGTCCTGAACAAATCCAGGCCGTTATCGACCGGATACTTTCCAAGGATGCACCTGAGCAGCCAGCAAGCCGTGAAGACCCCCAGGGCGTCTTCGGCAAGGCGCAGGCAATTTCCGCCTTGGATCAAGAGCACAGCATTTACGACGGCGACCAGCAAGACCTCGCCGAGCGGCGGGCCCTGCGCCGCACCGCAGGTCTCTCCACCGAACTCGAAGATGTTACTGAGGTCGAATACCGGCAGTTGCGCCTTGAACGCGTGGTCTTGGCCGGCCTGTGGACCGAAGGTACCCTGGCCGACGCCGAGAACTCACTCCGTGAGCTGGCGGCCTTGGCAGAAACAGCTGGTTCCGAGGTTCTCGACGGTTTGGTGCAGCGCCGGGCGAAGCCTGACCCGGGTACGTTCCTTGGTTCGGGCAAAGCGCAGGAACTCAAAGACATTGTGTCCGCCACAGGTGCCGATACCGTGGTGGTCGACACCGAACTCGCGCCTTCCCAGCGCCGTGGCCTCGAGGACATTGTCAAGGTGAAGGTTGTCGATAGGACCACCTTGATCCTGGATATTTTTGCCCAGCACGCCAAGAGCCGCGAAGGTAAGGCACAGGTGGAGCTCGCCCAGCTCGAGTATCTTCTCCCGCGCTTGCGTGGTTGGGGTGACTCGATGTCCCGGCAGGCCGGTGGCCAAGTTGGTGGGGCCGGTGCAGGTATGGGCTCGCGTGGTCCGGGTGAAACAAAGATCGAACTCGATCGCCGTCGTATCCGGACCCGGATGGCTAAGCTTCGTCGCGAAATCGCGGCAATGAAGCCGGCCCGTGAGACAAAGCGGGCCAACCGCCGTCGTAATGCTGTCCCTTCCGTAGCGATTGCCGGGTACACCAACGCCGGCAAGTCGTCGCTGCTGAACCGACTGACGGACGCAGGCGTGCTCGTGGAAAACGCGCTGTTCGCCACCTTGGACCCCACGGTGCGTAAGGCGCAGACACCGGACGGCATCGGTTACACACTTGCGGACACCGTCGGGTTTGTTCGTTCGTTGCCGACGCAGCTGATTGAAGCATTCCGCTCCACCCTGGAGGAAGTGGCGGATGCCGACTTGATCCTGCACGTCGTGGATGCTTCGCACCCGGACCCCGAGGGGCAGATCGCCGCAGTGCGTTCAGTGTTCAGCGAGGTGGATGCGCGCAAGGTCCCCGAGATCATTGTCCTGAACAAGGTCGATGTGGCCGATCCCTTCGTGGTGGAGCGCCTCAAGCAGAAGGAACCCCGGCACGCGGTGGTGTCCACCCGGACCGGACTCGGAATCTCTGAGCTTTTGGAGGAGATCAGTCGGTCAATTCCGCGGCCTGGTGTTCGGCTTGAAATGCTCATTCCTTACGAGCGCGGCGAGATGATCAGCAAGCTGCACAGTTCCGATGCTGAGATCCTGAGCCTGGACCATGAAGAAAGTGGGACGCGCGTCGTGGCGATGGTCCGGGAGGGCCTCGCTGCCGAACTGGAGTCATTCGTCAGTAATGGGTGAGAATGTCGCGGCGGACGCCGTCGAGTCGGTGGGGGAGAAGTTCACCCTGGAATTGCTGGACCGCGCTGTCTCCGGCATGGGCGGTCAAAGCCGTGCCGGCCAGCACGAGATGGCCAGGCACGTCACCCGGGCCATTGAAACCGGTGAGCATTTGCTGGTCCAGGCCGGAACGGGAACAGGTAAGTCCTTGGCTTACCTGATTCCCCTGATCGCCCATTCCATGGTCAGCAACAAACCGACACTGGTGTCCACCGCGACCCTGGCGTTGCAGACGCAGATCGTTGGCCGCGACCTTCCGCGGTTGTTGGAAACGATCAGCCCTGCCCTTGAACGCCCGGTCAACGTTGCGCTCGTCAAAGGCCGGGCCAACTACGTCTGCTTGCAGAAGCTCGACGGCGGATTTCCCAGCGAGGAGCCCTCCGAGGGCCAACTGTTCTCACTCGGTGAGGACACCAGCGTCCCGCACTTCGCCGCTTCCTTGGGGGGACCTTCGTCCCAACTTGGCAAGGAAGTGGTGCGGCTTCGGGAGTGGGCGGAAAAGACCACCACGGGGGACCGGGATGAGCTCATGCCAGGCGTGACGGACAGGGCGTGGCGCCAGGTGTCAGTCACGTCCATGGAGTGCCTGGGGGCACAGAAGTGCCCGATGGCTGAGGAGTGCTTCAGTGAGCTGGCCCGATCCCGCGCCGGGGAGGCCGACGTCGTGGTGACGAATCACGCGATGCTGGCCGTCAGTGCCTTCGAGGGCCTCGCTGTTCTGCCCGAGTATGACGTCGTTGTGGTGGATGAGGCCCACGAGCTACAGGACCGCGTCACGGGCGCCGTCTCGGGCCAGCTCTCAGTCGCCATGGTCCATGCCGCAGCTTCAAGCGCCCGAAAGCACACCGCCATCACTGTTGACGCCCTCAACGCCGCTGCTGATCGATTGGATATGGCGATCGCCGGAGCCCCGAACGGGCTGCTGCCCAACGGGCTTGATGACGAACAACTCGATTGCCTGGACCAGTTGCGTGAGGCAACGCGCGCAGCGCTCTCGGATTCGAAGCCGGATTCCTCGGGATCAAACTCTGCCGACGGCGGGAGGCAGCTGGCGCGCTCGCGGCTCATGCTCATCCTGGAACTCTGCGAACGGTTGCTCGCCGCCAAGGAGAATCGGGAGGTGGTCTGGTTCTCGCGCAACAGCACCTTCGACCCCCAGCAGGGGTACTCCCAGCCGGACGAGACCGCACCGGCCCTCATTAATATCGCGCCCCTGAGCGTCGCTGGAAGGCTGCGGGAGGGCCTGTTCACGGGCCACACAGTGGTACTAACGTCGGCTACGTTGGCAATCGGGGCTGCGTTCGAACCTGCGGCCGGCGGGCTGGGCCTCTTGGGCGACGGCGCGCCGAGCTGGACCGGGATCGACGTCGGTTCCCCCTTTGACTACCCCAAACAGGGGGTCCTCTACGTGGCGAAACACTTGCCGAAGCCAGGCCGCGGTACTTCCTTGGAGGCCTTGGATGAATTAGAGGACCTGATTCGGGCCTCCGGCGGCGGAGCTTTGTGCCTCTTCTCCTCCCGGCGGGCCGCGGAAGAAGCCGCTGATGCCATGCGGCTGCGGCTGGATGTGGATATCCTCTGCCAAGGCGAGTCCACCATGGCGGCCCTGGTCAAGCAATTCGCAGACGAGCCAGACACTTGCCTTTTCGGAACCATGTCTCTGTGGCAAGGGGTGGACGTTCCGGGGGGTTCCTGCCGCCTGGTGGTGATTGACCGTATTCCTTTCCCCCGTCCGGACGACCCGCTGATGACAGCGCGTTCCAGGGCAGTCGCACAATCCGGCGGCAACGGATTCATGGCAGTTTCGGCGACGCACGCGGCCATCCGTTTGGCGCAAGGCGCGGGCCGGCTCATCCGCTCCACAGGAGACCGGGGAGTTGTGGCGGTTTTGGATCCCAGGCTTTCGACAGAACGCTACGGCGCGTTCCTGCGGGCGGCACTGCCGCCGTTCTGGCCCACGGTGGACCGAACGGTGGTAAGGGGTGTACTGGAGCGCCTGAGTAGGAAGAGCGCCTAAAGGGAACTGCGCCTAGAGGGAACTGCGCCTAGAGGGAACTGCGCCTAGAGGGAACGCAGCACCGAGACGACCTTGCCCATAATGGTGGCCTGATCACCGAGGATGGGCTCATATTGGGTGTTTTGCGGCAGCAACCACGTGTGGCCGTCCCGTTGGCGGAAAGTCTTCACGGTTGCTTCGTCATCCAAGAGGGCAGCTACGATGTCGCCGTTGATGGCGTCGTTTTGCCGTCGCACCACCACCCAGTCACCGTCGCAGATGGCGGCGTCGATCATTGAATCTCCGGCAACCTTGAGCATGAACAGTTCGCCGTGTCCCACGAGCTGTCGTGGCAGGGGAAGGACATCTTCCACTGTCTGATCGGCCAGGATCGGCCCACCGGCTGCGATGCGGCCTACCAGCGGCACCATGGCTGTGTCGCTGGCGCTGGCCAGTTCGGTGACCGCGAGCCCACCGGCACTGCGAAGGCGGGCAGGTTCCTCAACCCCGGGAATGGGCCCGCCGCCGTCGAGGGTCAAGGGCATCAAGACTTCCATTGCCCGAGGGCGCTTGGGGTCCCTGCGAAGGTAGCCCAGCTTCTCCAGCTGGGTCAGCTGGTGGGTCACGCTGGAAAGGCTCGCAAGGCCCACCGTATCCCCGATCTCACGCATGCTGGGCGGGTATCCATTGTCATTGACCGAGCGCTGAATGGTCTCGAGGATCTTCTTCTGCCGGACCGTCAGGCTCTTGGGGCTCTTTTGAGGCTGTTGGCTACGCAGGGGAGCGCTACCTCCTGTGGCTTTCGCTGCCATGTTTGCCAATGCCTTTCCGTCCGGACCGGGCGCGATACGGACCGCGCCGATGATGCCGGGCCTAAAAATGTCAGACCCTGTTGATTCACTGAAACAGTGGCTGCTTCTTCCATCAAACGTAGGGCAGGCGCAGACCTTTATCAAACATTTGTTCTAGCGAGTCTCGACACCGTTCGTTGATAAGTGCTAAAAAGGTCTTAGCAAGGTTCGAATATGTGTTCTAACAACACCGCAAACCGTGCCGATGTTCGAAGAAAGTGTTCGAACGGTTCGGGTGGCGTCGGGAGAGCATACGGAATTGACCGCCGCGCATCGGACACCCGGGGCACGGCAATCGCTCAGAAGGGCAAAGCTCATGTCTGCAATATCAACGCTTGAGGGTCTTCTCGGAGGGCCAGCGCCTGCACTTGCAGTGGCGCAGCCGGCACCAGTCATGGACGTGAAATCGAAGTCCACGCGGCTTCGCCTGACGCGCAGGGGGCGGATCGTCTTCTTCGGCATCCCCGCGATGCTGCTGGTGGCCGCGTTGATCACCCTTCTTGGCTTCGTCACTTCCCCGGCAAAAGCCTCAGACACCCAGGCTCAACTGCGTCCACCGGTTGCGATTTCCGTCACGGTTCAGCCCGGGGAGTCCCTGTGGGGCATCGCGGGGGCGGCCGCGCCCGGCCGGGATCCCAGGGATGTCATTGCCGAGATCATCCAGCTAAATGACCTCAGTGGCGGCAGCATCCATCCCGGCCAGAAGTTGTTCGTTCCAGCCGGCTAGAGGGCCGTGCCCAGGGAATCTGGCGAGTGCCCGGGCATGCCCGTCGCGCGGTCCAAGGGGTCACAGTTACGCACCCATCCACGGAGGCCCTTAAACTGGAAACTGTGAGTGACAAGCTTGAGCGACTCGACCGACTTCCCCTCCGGACCAACCTGCGTGGACTGAGCCCTTACGGGGCGCCGCAGCTGGATGTGCCCGTTCTACTCAATGTCAATGAGAACACCCATGGCGTGCCGGTGGATGTCCAGGCAGCCATTACGGAGGCGGTCGCAGCCGCTGCCACTGGACTCAACCGCTACCCCGACAGGGAGTTCACGGAGTTGCGCCAGGCATTGGCGGAATATCTCGGTCACGGGCTCGCTCCGGAGAACATCTGGGCGGCCAATGGCTCAAATGAAGTACTGCAACAAATCCTCCAGGCGTTCGGCGGTCCTGGCCGCAAGGCTCTGGGTTTCCCGCCGACGTACTCCATGTATCCGCTACTGGCCAGCGGCACCGACACCGAATACGTCCGCGGTTTCCGCGCGGCCGACTACGGCTTGGATGCTGCCTCTGCCGCGGCGCAAGTACGCGACACCGCCGCGAACATTGTTTTTCTCTGCTCTCCCAACAACCCCACGGGGACCGGCCTGACACTCGACGTCGTCGAGGCTGTGTACGACGCCGGCGAAGCGAGCCAGGCCATAGTGATCGTTGACGAGGCCTACCACGAGTTTGCGCACGACAACACGCCCAGTGCCTTGACCTTGTTGCCAGGCCGCGAGCGGTTGATCGTTTCCCGAACCATGAGCAAGGCGTTCGCCTTGGCTGGGGCCCGTCTCGGATACATGGCAGCAGCGCCGGAGGTCACCGACGCGATTCGGCTCGTCCGGCTTCCGTACCACTTGTCCGCGATTACCCAGGCGACTGCGCTGGCCGCGCTGAACCACCGCGAGGCCCTGATGGCTGACGTTGAAGACATCAAGATTCAGCGCGATCGTATTGTGACTGAGCTCTTGCGGATGGGCCTAAAACCGTCGGTGTCTGACTCTAACTATGTCTTCTTCGGTGGCTTGGACAACCCGCATGAAGTGTGGCAGGGGCTTCTCGACGCCGGTGTACTGATTCGCGACGTCGGTATCCCGGGCCACCTGAGGGTGACAGCGGGTACCGAGAAGGAGACCACTGTCTTCCTTGAGGCCCTGGAATCCCTGCGGCGCGGACCAGCCGCCCCGCACGCCTAAACTTGTCTATAGACCCAACCCATTCTTCGTGTATAAGGACGTCCCAATGAGCGAAACCGGCTCAGTGCCCACCGCTGCCCGCACCGCGCGGCTCGAGCGCACCACTAGCGAGTCCTCCGTCCTGGTGGAGATCAACCTGGACGGCACGGGTGTCTCCGAGATCAGTACGTCGGTTCCTTTCTACGACCACATGCTGACTGCCCTGTCCAAGCACTCTTTGATCGACATGACCGTCAAAGCCACCGGGGACACCCACATTGACGCGCATCACACGGTGGAAGACGTGGCCATCACCTTTGGCGAGGTGCTGCGCACCGCATTGGGGAACAAGGCGGGCATCCGTCGCTTCGGCGAGGCAACGGTTCCTTTGGACGAGGCTTTGGCGCAGGCCGTCGTCGATGTTTCGGGCCGTCCGTACCTTGTCCACAGCGGTGAACCTGCCGGCCAGGAGTACCACTTGATCGGCGGGCACTTCACCGGGTCCTTGACCCGGCATGTCTTTGAGGCGATTACCCTTCACTCCGGTATCTGCCTGCACATGAACGTTCTCGCCGGCAGGGATCCGCACCACATCGTCGAAGCCCAATTCAAGGCGTTTGCACGCGCCCTGCGCTCGGCAGTAGAGTCCGATCCCCGCGTTGAAGGCATTCCCTCCACCAAGGGCGCACTGTGAGCGGCCAGTCTGTGGCCGCTGGTGCCGTCACGGATGCCATAGCCGCGCGGAAGCCGGAATCTCCCGAGGGTAAGCCGACGGTGACGGTGCTGGACTACGGTTCCGGCAACGTCCGGTCAGCCGTTCGGGCACTCGAGCGTGCCGGAGCGCATGTCATTCTCAGTGCCAAGCCCGAGGACGTCCTGAATGCCGACGGCCTGGTGGTTCCAGGCGTCGGTGCTTTCGAGACCGTCATGCGGGAGCTCAAGGCCGTTGACGCCATCAGGATGATCGGGCGCCGCGTCGCCGGCGGGCGTCCCGTGCTGGCCATCTGTGTCGGGTTGCAGGTTCTCTTCGAAGCCGGGGTGGAGCACGGCATCGAATCCGAGGGCATGGCCGAGTGGCCCGGCAAGGTGGAACTCCTTCCCGCCGCAGTGGTCCCTCACATGGGCTGGAACACCGTTGACGTGCCGGAAGGCTCCAAACTGTTCGCCGGTGTCGAGCAGGAACGCTTCTATTTCGTGCACTCGTACGGTGTGCAGGAATGGAATTTCGACGTCGTCCAGCCTCGCATGGCTCCGCCCCTGGTGACGTGGTCCGAGCATGGCGCACGTTTTATTTCCGCCGTCGAGAACGGGCCCCTTTGCGCCACGCAATTCCACCCGGAAAAGTCCGGCGACGCCGGGGCGCGGCTCCTGCGCAACTGGGTGGATGGCCTGCGCAAGCAGCAGCCACCCGTTGACCCTGGAACGGGAGTGGCCTAAATGTGGTCCGTGCTCCTGATGGGACTCGGTGGCCTGATGGTTGGCGGAGGAATCTCCTTCCATCAACAGAACAAGCCCCGATGGGTCTCGATTTCCTTCTACGTGTTGGCGGCGATGTCCCTGCTGGCGGCCTACCTGCTCACGCTGCCGGGCAAGTGACCGTGATCAATTGATCAGGATCCACTGATTACGCCCAACTCCGCTTCTGTCTCTGAACCGCTGCGTTCCCCTGACTCTCCTAGGACCTACATGACCACCTCACAGCCCATCCTGGAACTCCTGCCCGCCGTCGACATCGTTGAGGGCCAAGCAGTCCGGCTTTTGCAAGGTGAAGCGGGCTCGGAAACCAGCTACGGAACGCCCTTGGAAGCTGCGCTGAACTGGCAGGAAGCCGGTGCCGAATGGGTCCACATGGTAGACCTCGACGCCGCTTTCGGGCGCGGTAACAACGCGGACCTTATCAATGAGGTGGTCTCCCAACTCGACGTCAAGGTGGAATTGTCCGGTGGGTTGAGGGACGACGAGTCCCTGGAACGCGCCCTTGGCCTCGGCGTCGCCCGCGTTAATTTGGGAACTGCAGCTTTGGAAAATCCTGAATGGACCCGCCGCGCCATCGAACGCTTCGGTGACAGGATCGCCGTCGGGCTGGACGTTCGCGGCACCACATTGGCTGGCCGCGGCTGGACGAAAGAAGGCGGAGACCTGTGGGACGTCCTGGCCCGCCTTGAGGACGCGGGATGCGCCCGCTACGTGGTCACCGATGTCACCAAGGATGGTACTCTGCAAGGCCCGAACGTTGAGTTGCTGCGCCAAATGGTCGAGAAGACCGGCAAGCCCGTGGTGGCCTCTGGCGGAATATCGAGCCTGGAAGACCTCCGGGTGTTGCGTGAGCTGGTTCCCATGGGTGTCGAGGGTGCGATTGTGGGCAAGGCGCTGTACGCAGGCGCGTTCACTTTGCCCGAGGCCCTGGATGTTGCCGGCCGCCGCTGATGGCCGAGGAATCACGACGACGGGAATTGCCGGGGCATATCGCGGCGGCACTGGCCGGTGCCGGCGGAGCAACCGATTCAGCAGGTCAGCCGTGGGCCGGTCGAAGCCTCAGCGGGGATCACGCCGTCATCCATAATTTCGACAACGACGACGGACAGCCCGACGCCGGGTACCTCGCCGCCGTCGGAGCGTTGTTGGATGGCACCGGCAGCGAGGCCGATGTTGTGGCCTCCCTGGCGACAGCGAGGGTCTTCGTTCCTGTTGTGGCGCAGCTTGCTGAGGAAGCCGAGGCCGTTGACGGGTTGCATGCCGATAAACAAGCGGATATGGCCTTGGTCACCCTCACGGCTCCGGATGGCCGCAGGGCCATGCCCGTGTTCACCTCCTCCGCTGCCTTGGAGAACTGGCACGCCGAGGCGCGTCCGGTGGCCGTTTATGCTGCTCGTGCAGCGCTGTCCGCGGTGTCTGAGAATGCTCAACTTCTGGTTGTCGATCCCGGTTCGGCATACACCTTCGTGGTGCGGCGTCCAGCCATGTGGGCCTTGGCGCAGCAGCGGGACTGGACGCCGTCATACCTGGATGATCAACTGGAGTCTGCTCTCGCTTCAGCTGCTTCCGATTTCCCTGCCGTGCGGCGGCTGGAAACCAGACCCGGGGGAGGCCTCGCGTCTTTGACGGCAGACGGCCGTTCCGTGTCCGGTGGCGGTCCGGGGCCGGAACTGCAGGTAGTCCTGTTCCTCGATGACGGGCTGGATGCCACGGCGGTTCAAGCCCTGGTGGGCGGTCTCAACGAAGCGTGGGCGGGGTTGGAGTTGTTCGCTGAGAACGTGGACTCCATAGAAGTGAAATTGCAGCGCGCGGCGCAGGAGCCGCAGTTGCGTCAGTAAGGCAGTACCGGTTTCCCGGGACTGCCCCGGGGGAACCAGAGGAATCAACGCGTGAACTTCGCTCTCTACAAAGAGATGTTGGCCATCCGACCTGTCCGGCGTTTGTTGGTGGTGGGCATGGTGGCCCGCATACCGCACTCTGCAGCCGGTGTGCTGCTGACTTTGCATATCGTCCTGACCCTGGGGGAGGGCTACGCCGCCGCCGGTGCGGCCGCCGCGGTGATGACCATCGGCATCGCGGTGGGAGCTCCATGGCGCGGCCGGCGGGTGGACACGGTGGGGCTTCGGAAAGCGCTGATCCCTTCGGTGGTCTCGGAAACCGTTATCTGGTCGATCGTTCCGCACGTCCCTTACGAATGGCTGCTTCCCTTGGTTTTCGTGGGGGGACTCTTCACACTGCCGATATTCAGCGTGGTCCGCCAATCCTTGGGAGTGTTGGTGGACGGTGAGCAGCGGAGGTCAGCTTTCGCGCTCGATTCGATCGCCACGGAGATCGTGTTCATGATCGGACCGGCCGTCGGCGCCATCGTTGCGACCAGCGGGTTCGCTGCGGTGGGCCTCACCGCCGTCGGGGTTTCCGTCTCCGCGGCAGGTTTGTTCCTGATGTGGTTCAACCCGCCCACCCGCAGCGATAAGGCGAGCACGCCGCAGGAAACGCTCGAACAAGCGGCAGCCGATCTGGCCGCAGCCGAGGCCGCCGTTGTCGCTTCGGCACCTTCCCATGTTCAGGAAGCGGCATCCGAGATGGCTTCTTCCCGGTCAAGGGCGTCCGCCATGCGGGGCCGTGTGGCAAGGAATTTCAGTTGGTTTACCGTTGCCGTGGCGGCGTTGTTTGCCGTTGCGGCAGGTTCCGGGATGGTGCTGAGTGGTTCCGATGTGAGCATTGTCGGCCTGCTGCAGCGCGGTGGAAACCAAAACCAAATCGGAATCGTGTTCTTCTTCTGGTGCGCATCCTCCGTGGTGGGAGGGCTGATCTATGGAGCCATGAAGCGTCCCATCTCACCCATGCTCCTGCTCCTTGGTATGGCCGCCCTGACGATTCCCATGGGATTCGCGCACGACACCTGGACCTTGGCGTTCCTATCCCTGTTGCCGGGGTTGCTGTGCGCGCCGGTCCTGTCTGCTTCCTCCGAAAAAGTGGCCGACCTCGTGGATGAGGAGCGCCGCGGCGAAGCCATGGGATGGTACGGGTCAGCACTGACTGCCGGCGTGGCCCTCGGCTCACCCCTTGCAGGAGTCTTCATCGACGCGGTTGGACCCTCGGCCGGGTTTGCGGCAGTTGGCGTGGCAGGCGTTGTGCTGTGCGCTGCCGGACTCGCCCTCATGTCGCTGCGGCGCCGCACGGCCCGCGTCTGACAGCCCCGCCTCTGACAGCAGGAAAACGACGACGGCGGCCAGCACCCTGTGGGGCTGACCGCCGTCGGCAGTTCTGTGGCCTGAGCCGATCTGTTCTTTCGGCTGGCTAGTTCACCGGTCCAGTGAACTTCTCGCCCGGGCCCTTGCCCGGTGCATCGGGGATGATCGACGCCTCGCGGAAGGCCAATTGCAGGGAGCGCAGTCCGTCACGCAACGGACCGGCGTGCTGCGAGCCAATTTCCGGGGCGGCGGCCGATACCAGGCCGGCCAGTGCAGTGATCAACTTACGTGCTTCGTCGAGATCTTTGAGGTCTTCAGCGTTCGGATCGTCAGCAAGGCCGACCTTCACGGCCGCGGCACTCATGAGGTGGACCGCGCCGGTGGTAATGACTTCCACAGCCGGGACCTCGGCGATGTCGCGGATCTGCTGGGCTACCCCGGCGTCAGCGGCGGAGGTGGCGTCGCCGCCAAAGGAGTTGCGGGAATTGCTGTCTTCAGTACTCATACTGGTAAGCTTGTCACAGACCAACTGGAAGTCGTTATTTGCAGATGTTGGCCAGCAGTCAATCTTCCCGCCGCGTGGAATGTGCGCATGGCGGGTTATTTCTGTAGAATTGACTTTCAGTTTGCAAGCGGAGTTCTCTCCCACCCGCGTCAGCCGTTCCCCTCGGGGACAAGATCCCTTTGACGGGACAAGAGGTTGCCGGGTACTGGTCGGGCAGTTCGGGTGGTTTGACCTCCCAAACTGCGTGCTCCCACCGCGGAGCGCATCCGATCCTTGAGGCCTTCGATTGCACCAGCAATTGGAGGCCTTCTCTATTTGCCGGTGATAATCACCACAACCACAGGAGCTTTAACATTAGCGAGCCAAGAATCAATGAGCGTATCCGCGTCCCCGAGGTGCGGCTGGTCGGCCCTGCCGGCGAACAGGTAGGAATTGTCCGCATCGAAGATGCTTTGCGTCTTGCTGCCGAATCCGATCTCGATCTCGTTGAAGTTGCCCCGCAGGCTAAACCTCCTGTTTGCAAGTTGATGGACTTCGGCAAGTACAAGTACGAAGCCGCTGTGAAAGCCCGTGAGGCCCGCAAGAACCAGACCAACACGGTTCTTAAGGAAATCCGTTTCCGCTTGAAGATCGACAAGCACGACTACGAAACCAAGCGTGGACATGCCCTTCGCTTCCTCGGCGCCGGTGACAAGGTCAAGGCCATGATCCAGTTCCGTGGCCGCGAACAGCAGCGTCCCGAGATGGGCATCCGCTTGCTGCAGCGCTTCGCTGAAGATGTTGCAGAGGTTGGGATCGTAGAGTCCAGCCCGCGCATCGATGGCCGCAACATGGTCATGGTGGTTGGCCCGCTGAAGAACAAGGCAGAAGCCAAGGCTGAAGCCCGCCGTGCTGTGCAGCGCGCTGAAGCCAAGGCGGAGAACGAAGCCAAGGCTGCTGGGCGTGTGGACACGACCGGTGACCAGGCTCCGCTGACGCAGTCCCTCGGTGACCTTCTTCCGGCAGGTTTCCTGACCAGCGACGACGAGTCGACTCAGGATGCTGTGGACGCGACCGAAGAGCTGACCCCGGAAACGGACGAGGCTCCGGCAGTCGAGGCGGCAGCAGAGGAAGCCCCCGAGGTTGAAGCGGTTGCCGTAGCTGAAGAGGTTCCGGCAGAGGAAGTTCCGGCAACGCCCGAAGCACCTGCTGCCAAGGAAGCCCCGGTAGTTGAAGAGGCTCCTGTTGCACAAGAGGCTCCTGCTGTTGCCAAGGAAGCCCCGGTCGCCAAGGCAGCTCCGGCTGCCAAGGAAGCTCCGGTCACCAGGGCAGCTCCGGCTGCAGCAAAGCCGGCTGTACCGGCAACTCCGAAGCCTGCAGTTCCTGCGGCTCCGAAGCCGGTCGCCAAGCCGGCTGCCCCGAAGCCGGCGGCACGCCCGGCAGCTCCCAAAGCTGCCCCGAAGCCGGCATCACGCAAGACCACCTAGTTCGACGCCTTGGAGGCCTGGCCTCCTCCGGCAAGCAACCAGCACGCAGGCCCCCTAGAGGCCGGCTGCACAAAAGAATCGCGGACTTGTCCGTGGATTACGTAAGGAGATCGGTTCCCATGCCGAAGATGAAGACCCACAGCGGTGCCAAGAAGCGCTTCAAGCTGACCGGTACCGGCAAGCTGAAGCGTCAGCAGGCCAACCGCCGTCACTACCTGGAGCACAAGTCCTCCACGCTGACCCGTCGCCTCGCCGGCGACAAGATCGTCTTCAAGGGCGATGCCAAGGTCATCAAGAAGATGCTCGGCGTCTAAGTTCCAAGTCATTGGTTGATGCCAACCGGCAGCAACCAACTACACCAAAAGCGTTCTCAGGCCGGCCGGATTCCCGGCAGTAGCAGCTTGGGATAAAGATTTCTGAAGGAGTACGCACGTGGCACGTGTGAAGCGGGCGGTAAACGCCCACAAGAAGCGCCGGGTTATCCTCGAACGCGCAAAGGGTTACCGCGGTCAGCGCTCGCGCTTGTACCGTAAGGCCAAAGAGCAGCTGCTGCACTCGTTTGTGTACAGCTACGGCGACCGCCGTAAGAAGAAGGGTGACTTCCGTCGCCTCTGGATCCAGCGCATCAACGCTGCATCCCGCGCCAACGGCCTCACCTACAACCGCCTGATCCAGGGCCTGAAGGCCGCTGAGGTTGAGGTTGACCGCCGTATGCTGGCCGAGTTGGCTGTCTCTGACGCCAACGCGTTTGCTGCTCTGGTGAACGTTGCAAAGGCTGCCCTGCCGTCTGACACGTCTGCTCCTGCCGCCAAGGCTGAGGTTGCAGCTCCCAAGGCTGCAAAGGTTGCTCCGGCTGCCGCTACGGCTACTGCTGTCAAGGCTGTTGTCACCGAGAAGCCGGCCATCGATGGCGCTATTGCCGCTGACGGCGACGAAGCTCCGGAAGGCCACGCCATCAAGGGCAACGCCGAGTCCAAGAAGTACCACGTTCCGGGTTCCACCTGGTACAACACCACGGCTGCTGAGTACTGGTTCTCCACCGTTGAGGCTGCAAAGGCTGCTGGCTTCGAGCCGGCCGGCGGCGAAGCCCGCCAGCAGATCAAGAACTAGTCGCAACTGCCACTAAAGTTCTTATATGAACCAAACCGGGCGCCCGCAAGACTTTCCGATGACCAACCCCCGAGCTGATCGGGTGAGGGATGTCGCCAAGCTTGCCGGGCGCCCGGCCCGTTTAAAGCGCGGGCGTTTCCTCGCTGAGGGGCCGCAGGCTGTTCGCGAGGCGCTGACCCTGCACCGTGAGCGCACCGCCCGTGGTGGTCCCGCCGTCGTGCATGAAGTATTCGCAAGTGCCGCGTGCCTGGACCGGCTGCCCGAACTTGCCGAACTTGCCGAGGGGACACTGCTGCGGCTCGCCACCGACGAGGTTCTGGCCGCCATGGCGGACACCGTCAATCCGCAGGGGATAGTGGCCGTCTGCAGTTTTGTGGACGTGAGCCTGGATTCAGTGCTCGACGCCGGGCCCCGGCTTATCGCTGTGATGTGCCAGGTGCGCGACCCCGGCAACGCCGGGACAGTCCTGCGTGCTGCTGACGCCGCTGGTGCGGATGCCGTGGTCCTGACGGGCTCCAGCGTGGACATCTACAATCCAAAAGCCGTCCGTTCAACGGCCGGTTCGCTTTTTCACCTGCCGGTGGTCCTGGGCGCCGACGTCGAAGACGTGGTGGCGCGCTGCAAAGGGCTCGGAATCGGGATCCTTGCAGCCGATGGCTACGGAACACTGGACCTGGACCGGCTGCAGGACGAGAACGCTGCCCGCCGGCTCGGGCAAGCTTCCGTTGAGTCCCCTTACGCTTTGGAAAGGCCCACAGCGTGGCTCTTCGGCAATGAAGCCCAAGGTTTGTCCGAGGCCGAATTGGCACTGGCGGACCACCGTGTGGCGGTGCCGGTATATGGAGCCGCGGAAAGCTTGAACGTGGGAACGGCTGCCACTGTTTGCCTCTATGCAAGTGCCCGATCGCAGCAGGGTGCCAGAGTCCCAAATATGTAAACCGTGCCCCGGCCGGTACGGTATTGCTTGCAAGAACAGCCAATGGCGACTCTTCTTGGACACATCAGATTCTTTCCGGTTTTGAACTTTCCAGTATGTGAAAAGGTGGGGCTTTCATGGCTGCAGGTGGCGGTAGCAAGGCAATCGTGGCGGCACTGGCGGCTAACCTCGCCATCGCTGTGCTGAAGTTCCTCGCGTTCTTCCTCACGACGTCCTCGTCCATGCTGGCTGAGGCTATCCACTCCGTGGCCGATTCGGGCAACCAGGTTCTGCTGCTCGTTGGCGGCAAGCGGTCCAAGCGGGCTGCCAGCCCCGAGCACCCGTTCGGCTACGGCCGGGAACGCTACATCTACGCGTTCATCGTTTCCATAGTGCTCTTCAGTGTTGGCGGCTTGTTTGCCCTGTACGAGGCGTACGAGAAATTCCTGCACCCGCACGGCATAGAGGGCGATTTTTGGTGGGTTCCGCTGGTTGTTTTGGTGGGCGCCATCATCGCCGAGGGATTTTCGTTCCGGACCGCCATCAAGGAATCGAATCAGACCCGCGGTAAACAAACCTGGGTCAAGTTCGTGCGCAACGCCAAGCAGCCTGAGCTCCCCGTCATCCTGCTTGAGGACTTCGGGGCCCTTATTGGCTTGGTGTTTGCCCTGTTCGGCGTTGGCATGACGCTGGTCACGGGAAACGGCGTTTGGGATGCTGTTGGCACAGGCATGATCGGCTTGCTGTTGGTCTGTATCGCAGTGATCTTGGCCCTCGAGACCAAGTCCCTGCTCCTTGGCGAGTCGGCCACGCGGGAAGATGTTCTTCGGATTACTGCCGCACTGGAGGCCGACGGAACAGGCATCATCCACCTCAAGACCATGCACCTGGGGCCGGAGGAGCTGCTGGTAGCGGCAAAGATCAGTATCGGCGCGGCCGACACCGGCCGGGAAATTGCCCAGGCAATAGACGACGCCGAACGGCGGATCCGGACGGCTGTCCCGATCGCGCGGGTGATCTACCTGGAGCCCGACCTTGAGCGGGCGAAGCTGGAACAGGCTTAGCCCATCAGCTGACCAGTGGTCTCCGGCGCTCAAGCAGGCCACTGATCACCGCAACGGCGAGGCCGAGCATGGCCAGTACGGCGCCTACGAGGGCCGGAGCGGTGTACCCCCAGCCCCACGCGATGACTGTCCCGCCCAGGAACGCTCCCAAGGCGTTGGCAACGTTCAGGGCCGAGTGGTTCAGCGAAGATGCCAAGGACGCGGCGCCGGGGGCTGCGTCCAAAAGCCTGGTTTGCAGTGCTGGTGTGAGCATCGAGCCGGTGCCGCCAACAACGAACGCCATGCAGAAAGCTGCCGGCGCCCAGTGGGCGGAGATCGCGTAGACCACAAGGGCTGCTGCGATTCCGGGCATCACCCAGTAGATGGTGCCCATGACGGATTTGTCTGCGATCCGCCCGCCAATGATGTTGCCTGCAACCATTCCGAGTCCATAAAGGGCAACGACGGAGGGAAGGAGGCTTTCCGGGATGCCGGCCACGGAGGTCATCGTGTGAGCTATGTAGGTGTAAACGGCGAAGAAGCCGCCGAAACCAATGATGCCGATCAGGAGCGCCAGCCACACTTGGAGGCGTTTGAGGGCGCCGAGCTCGCGCCGGATGCTGGCTTCGGGATGCGCGGCTTCAAAGGGAACGAACTTCCAGATCAGGACGACGGTCAGGAGCCCGATCGCGCCAACGATGATGAACAGCAGCCGCCAGCCGAAGGTCTGGCCAACCCAGGTAGCCACTGGCACGCCGATCACGTTGGAGACCGTCAGGCCTGCCATGACCATGGAGATCGCCCAGCCCCGTTTGGTGGGGGCGACCAAGCCGGCGGCTATCACTGCTGCCACGCCGAAGAAAGCCCCGTGTGGGAGGCCGGAGGCAAAGCGTGAGAACAGCATGAGGCCGTAATCAGGGGCTATGAACGAGGACAGGTTCGCCAGCGAAAGGAAGAGCATCAGGCCCAGCGCCAAGTGTTTCCGGGGAAGTTTCGCCCCGACGGCCGCGAACACCGGCGCGCCGATGACTACGCCGAGGGCATATGCGGAAATCAGGTTGCCGGCTTCAGGTGTGCTGATGTGCAGGCCGCCTTCTATCTCCTTCAAAAGTCCCATCATGGCGAACTCTGTGGTTCCAATGGCGAACCCGCCGGTGGCCAAGGCCACGATGGCCAAGCCAAGGTGGCGTTTTGCCCGCGTGGCGACGGTGGAGGGGGACACAGTGGTAGTCATAGACCTGTTTCTGGAGGGCGCCGGACCGGCTGGGAGAGCGGAGAAAATCCGATTACTAGTCTAGTCCCGTCGTTGGAGTAAAGGGCGGCTTTGTGACAAGGCCCATGGTTCGCAGTGGCCCTAGACTGTTGCGGTGACTGCACTGATACATGTGGTGGGCGCAGCCGTCGTCGACTCCTTGGATGCTCCGACCCGACTCTTGGCCGCGCGCCGTACCGCGCCTCCGCAATTCGCGGGGATGTGGGAGTTTCCGGGCGGCAAAGTGGAAGCCGGGGAGTCGCCGGAAGCAGCACTTCACCGTGAGCTGGCCGAAGAGTTGGGCGTTGAGGTGCGGCTGGGGACGGAACTGGCCTCCGGACAGGAGCACGGTTGGCGGCTGAATGATCGGGCCGTGATGCGTGTCTGGTTCGCTGAGCTCGTTGTCGGCGAACCACGGCCCTTGGAAGATCATGATGAACTGCGCTGGGTCACCGTGGGAGATCCCGAGCAGGTGCTTGGGCTCAGCTGGATTCCTGCCGACTTGCCGATCGTCATGGAGTTGCTGGACCACGTGGGCGCATTAGCTTAGGGGGCGGTGGCTTAGGGCCCGGTGATTTGGAGCAGTATCCCTGTTGGGCCTCAGAACAGCGGCTGTTGACCGTTGAGGGGAGCCCCTGCTCCTGGCCCCAGCGGAGTTGTTCCGGGCATGGAATCAGTACCTTGCCGGGTTCCACCGGCAGCCCGGGCGTTCCGATGGCTGAAGCCGTGGGTGGCCGTGAAGCCGTACTTTGCCTTGAAGTGATTGACTCTGTGGGACAGCCAGGTGCGGTATTCCTTGGACGCGTATGAGCCTTGGCCGTAGAGGCGACGATATTTCCCCACCAACTCCGGGTGCTGCTCCGCGAGCCATTTCATGTACCAATCGCGTGTTCCAGGCTTGAGGTACAGGGCTCCTGCAGTGACCCCCGTAGCGCCGGCCTTGGCCAATTCGCTGAATAAGGACTCAAGGGCCGCGTCCGAATCGGTGAGCCACGGCAATATGGGCATTGCCATGACTCCGCATCCCAAACCGGCATCGCGAAGGCGGGCGATGAGTTTGAGGCGCGCCCTGGGGGAGGGGGTGCCGGGCTCGATGAGTTCCGCGAGGTCCTCGTTGGTCATGGCCAAGGAGATGCCAAGGTCAACTGGAACCTGCGTTGCCGCGTGCTTGAGCAGCGGAATATCGCGAGCCAGGAGGGTGCCTTTGGTCAAGATGGAGAACGGTGTGCCCGAATCCGCGAGTGCCCTGATGATTCCGGGCATCAACGCGTACCGGCCTTCGGCGCGCTGGTACGGATCAGTGTTGGTTCCAAGCGCTACCTGATGCCGGGCCCAGGAAGCCTTGGCGAGTTCCCGGGTCAGCACCTCCGCGGCGTTGATCTTGACCACCACCTGGGAATCGAAATCACGCCCGGCGTCGAACTCCAGATAGGTATGGGTCTTGCGTGCGAAGCAGTAGACGCAGGCGTGGCTGCAGCCGCGGTAAGGGTTCACCGTCCATTCAAACGGCATGTTGGAACCGGGCGGCACCTTGTTGAGCACTGACTTTGCGGTGACCTCATGGAAGGTGACTCCGGAGAATTCAGGTGTTGAGATGGAACGCACAAGCCCGGACAGCGGTAGCAGGGCGTCCAAAGCCGGGGCAGGGCCCGGAAGCCCGCCGCCGTTTTCACGTGCCGTTCCACGTGCGGGTGAAAGTGCTTGCGCGTCCCATCTCATAACCCCTATTCGAATGTATGTTCGAATGAATGTCAAGGCATTCACCTGTCGTCGCCGCGCCCGGCAAGCAGCCTCCGCGGCGCTGTCGCGTCCCGGGCGAATCACCACTGTGGCGTTCTACTAGACTGTGGGGTAGTGCCCGCCGTACCCGGTGAGCGCTACCTTTTCGTTTTGCAGGCTGGCTTGCCGGCCGCTCCCTACTCGTAGCTAAGAACAGTAGATGACTGACACTTTGCCAGGCGCTGCCAGCCCCAATCCGCTGGACGAAGCCGCCATCACCGCCGCCGTCGAGGATGCCGTCGCAGCAATTGCCGCCGCGTCCTCCCTTGAAGAACTCAAGGCCGTCCGCCTCGCGCACACGGGTGAGAAGTCGCCCCTCAGCCTGGCCAACCGTGAAATTGGCTCGCTGGCCAAGGAGCACAAGGCAGCCGCAGGCAAGCTCATGGGCTCCTCCCGTGGGCGTGTCAACCAAGCGCTCGCAGCCCGGACCCAGGTGCTCGAAGCGGAGAATGACGCCCGCATCCTGGTGGAGGAAACCGTCGACGTCACGGCAGCGCCTCGTCGTCGTCGTGCCGGTGCCCGGCACCCGTTGTCGACCTTGCAGGACCGTGTCTCGGACATCTTCGTCGGGATGGGTTGGGAAATTGCCGAAGGTCCCGAGGTGGAATCCGAGTGGTTCAACTTCGACGCGCTGAACTTCAAGCCTGATCACCCGGCGCGTGAAATGCAGGACACATTCTTCGTGGAGCCGCCTGAGGCGCATCTGGTGATGCGCACGCACACCTCCCCGGTGCAGGTTCGCTCCATGTTGGAGCGGGACGTGCCCATTTACGTGCTGTGCCCAGGCAAGGTGTTCCGCACCGATGAACTCGATGCAACCCACACGCCGGTGTTCCACCAGTTCGAGGGACTCGCTATCGACAAGAACCTCAGCATGGCTGATCTACGCGGCACGCTGGAGCACTTCGCACGCCAGATGTTCGGTGACGAAGCTTCTATTCGGCTTCGCCCCAACTACTTCCCGTTCACGGAACCCTCCGCCGAGCTGGACATCTGGCACCCGGGCGCCAAGGGCGGGCCGCGCTGGATCGAGTGGGGTGGCTGCGGCATGGTCAACTCCAACGTCCTGCGGGCGGCAGGTATTGATCCGGATATCTATTCAGGTTTTGCCTTCGGCATGGGCATTGAGCGGACGCTTATGTTCCGCAATGAGGTCGGCGACATGCGCGACATGATCGAAGGCGATGTACGTTTCAGCGAGCACTTCGGGATGGAGATCTAACAGTGCGTATCCCACTTTCCTGGTTGCGTGAATTCGCGCAGGTTCCGGCAGATGCAACGGCCGAAGACGTCATGGCGGACCTGGTAAGGGTCGGTTTCGAAGAGGAGGACGTCCACCGTCCCACGAACGAACTCAGCGGTCCGATCGTCGTCGGCCAGGTGTTGAGCTTGGTTAAGGAACCCCAGTCCAATGGCAAGACCATCAACTGGTGCCAAGTCCGCGTCGTGCCTGAAGGACAGGAGCAGACGCTCAGCGGTAAGGGCATCGATCCTTCCGGCGTGCAGGGCATCATCTGCGGTGCGCACAACTTCGTTGAAGGTGACAAAGTTGTGGTCACCCTTCCCGGAGCAGTCCTGCCTGGAAACTTCCAGATCTCGGCTCGGAAGACGTACGGGCACCTGTCCGCCGGCATGATCGCCTCCGTCCGTGAACTCGGTATCGGCGATGACCATGATGGCATTTTGGTGCTTTCCCGCATTGGTCTCGATCCCGAGGTGGGCACCGACGCGATGGAACTCCTGGGCTTGTATGACCAAGCCGCAGAGATCAACGTCACCCCTGACCGGGGATACGCGTTCTCCATCCGCGGCGTCGCGCGTGAGTACGCCCACGCCACCGGAACGTCGTTCGTGGATCCCGCATCGCGGGTCACCGCACCTGCTTCACTGCACGGTGGTTACGGAGTGAAGCTCAACGACGACGCCCCGATCTACGGCAAGCAAGGTTGTGACCGCTTCGTGGCGCGAACCGTCCGTGGAGTGGACCCTTCACGGCCCACCCCGCCATGGATGGCCGCGCGGCTGCGTCTTGCCGGCGTGCGGTCGATTTCGCTGCCCGTGGACATCTCCAACTACGTCATGCTTGAGCTCGGACAACCGAACCACTGCTACGACCTCGACAAGCTGACCGGCGACATCGTGGTCCGCCGCGCCGTCGCGGGTGAGAAGATCACCACACTCGATGACAAGGAACGCAAGCTCGACGCCGAGGACCTGCTGATCACGGACGACTCCGGAGCCATCGGCATCGCTGGCGTCATGGGCGGCGCGCACACTGAAGTCTCGGACTCCACCACGAACATCCTGGTGGAAGCGGCACACTTCGACGAGGTATCCATTGCCCGTTCCCGCCGGCGCCACAAGCTCCCCTCAGAGGCCTCCAAGCGCTTCGAACGTGGCGTGGACTGGCACATCGCCGGGATCGCGGCCCAGCGCGTCGTCGACCTTTTGGTGGAGCTCGCTGGTGGCACCGCAGACGAGAACGGGACCGACGTCGGGACCGCGCCGGATGCCGTCACCATTGAGCTGCCGGCTGGTTACCCGTCCGCGCGGATCGGCATCGACTTCAGCGAGGAGCAGATCACCACCTCGCTCCAGGACTTGGGTGCAGTGGTTGAGAAGGGCGGCCCCGGCTACCTGGTCACGGCTCCGAGCTGGCGCAATGACCTCGAGACCAAGGACGACCTCTCCGAGGAGATCGCCCGCCTGGTCGGTTACGACATGATCCCGGCCACCTTGCCGGTGGCCCCTCCCGGGCGCGGTCTCAGCCGCACCCAGCAGCAAAAGCGGCGGGTCGTCCAGGCGCTCGCGGACGCCGGCCTGACCGAGGTGCTGTCCTACCCCTTCGTTACGAAGGCGGCAAACGACACCTTCGGTGTTGCCGTGGAGGGCCAGGCCCGTCCGGCCCTGAAGCTGGCCAACCCGATCAGCGAGGAGCACGGATACCTTCGGACCTCCATCCTGCCCGGGCTCATCGAGGTTGCCCGCCGAAACCACTCGCGCGGATTCCGGGACCTCGCGCTGTATGAGGCCGGTTCGGTCTTTCTCCCCGGCGAGAAGCTCGGTACCGGGTCCATCCCGCCGCTGGGCGTCAAGCCCACGGATGAGGTTCTTGATGAACTGTACGACGGCGTCCCCCCCCAGCCGCTTCACATCGGCGCCCTCCTGACCGGCCATGATTCCCCGGCGGCGGCGACCCACAAGCCTCGTGCTTGGGACTGGGCCGATGCCATTGACGTTGCCCGCATCATGGCTGACGTCCTGGGCGTCGAGCTGGTTGTAAGCCAAGGCAGTCACCAAGCCTTCCACCCGGGTCGTGCCGCCCAGCTTGCGCTGCGAAACGGTGACGTGGTGGGTTACGCGGGCGAGCTTCACCCGAAGCTCCTTGCATCCCATGACATGCCGGCTCGCTCCGTGGCTTTTGAGGTCAATGCAGGGGCTCTGTTCGAGGCGGCCGCTGACGTGATCGTTGCCAAGCACATCTCAGGGTTCCCCGTTGCGACGCAGGACGTCGCCTTGGTGGTTGCCGAAGGTGTGCCCGCGGATGAGGTGTTGGCCGCGCTGCGTGAAGGCGCTGGGGAGCTCCTCGAGGACGTTGCACTGTTCGACGTGTACGTTGGACCGGGTATTGAGGACGGGAAGAAATCGCTCGCTTTCGGGCTGCGTTTCCGTGCCGAGGACCGCACGCTGACCGCTGACGAGGCTTCCGACGCCCGCGGGGCAGCAGTGGCTGTCGCCGCGGAGCGCTTTGGAGCTGTTCAGCGCTGATATTTCTCGAGTAGGGCAAAGATCCCCGGGGCCATTGGTCCCGGGGATCTGAGGGAGGGTGTTGTGCCGGTGTTTGCGCTGCGCCGCCTCGGTGGCGTGCCCCTTCCAGATGACATCTTCAAGGCGCTGGGGGAGCCGGCTTACCAGCGTGCGTCCCGGTTCGCCGACCCTGCGGACCGGGATGGGTTTGTCGCCGGCCGGATCTCCCTTCAACAATTTGCCGGGTCGCTCCTCGACGTGGAACCCGAAAGGCTGGTCCCGGCTTACGACTGTCCGCAGTGCGGTCCGGGTCAAGACCACGGCCGCCCTGGTTTCACGCTCGACGGCGGCCCCGCACCTCTGGCGCTCAGCGCCTCCCGGGCGTCGGGCTGGGTGCTACTCGCCGGCGTCGTGCATCCGCCCGAGGGCCTCCGCCTGGGAGTGGACCTTGAAACGGTAGCTAGGGTTGACTTCGACGGCTTCGATAACGTTGCCCTGACCGAAAACGAGCAACGGTATCTGCTGACGGTGCCTGACGTGCAACGGGCCGTCGAGCGCGCACGCTTGTGGGCGCGCAAGGAGGCGTGGCTGAAAATGACGGGGGAAGGGCTGCGGCATAACCCCGCAGAAGTGGATGTCCAGGACCTGGCAGGCCTGTCCGACCTGCCAGGCCTGTCCGACCTCGGCGGCGTGGACCTACCGGGCGGACTGGTGGCGGCATTCGCACTGGGTTGAGCACTTAGCGCAGGGGTGGCAGCGCGGCTTCGTAAAGCCATGGCCGCAGCACCGCAGCAGCATCGAATCCCGGGATAAAAGCATCCGCAGCTTCCACCAGCATTTCGCTTGAAATCGAGCCATGGCGGTTGGCGCCGGTCCAGTGCTGAAGGAAACTGAAGAAGGCTAGATCGCCGGCAGCAACCCGCAGGGCATGGACAGCCAAGGCTCCGCGTTTGTAGACGCGATCGTCAAACATCAGCTCCGGGCCGGGGTCGCCGACCAGAAGGTCCTGGGGTCCGGCGTCGAGCTTCTTCCACGCCGCCGACGCGCGGTCGGCGACGGTCATGGTCCTGGATTCCTCGGACCACAACCATTCCGCGTAGCAGGCGAATCCCTCGTGGAGCCAGATGTCCTTCCAAGTGGTGACAGTCAGCGAGTTTCCAAACCATTGGTGGGAGAGTTCGTGGGCGATCAGGCGCTGCGCCTCCCACGCCTCACTCAGGTGGTTGCGGCCAAAGATGGACAGCGTCTGTGCTTCGAGTGGAATTTCGAGCTCATCCTCGGTCACCACAGAGGTGTAATCGGCGAAAGGGTATGGTCCAAAGCAGTCCTCAAACGTCCGCATCATGTCCGGCTGGCGGCCCAAGCCCCTGCGCGCGGCGTCTGCAAGGTCAGGCGTGACGGCCGCGAATTGGGGAACACGGTGATGGTGATCGTCGCGGTTGAGCGAAACCATGAGATAGCGGCCGATTTGGACTGTTGCCAGGTAGGTGGCCATGGGCTCGGCGTGCTCATAAACCCAGGTCTCGCGGCTGGACTTGCGGGACCTGGACACAAGCCGCCCATTGCACACGGGGCGGTAGTTCTCATCCGTGGTAACCGAAATCAGGTAGCTCGACTTGCTGCGGGGATGGTCGTTGCAGGGAAACCACGAGGCGGCGCCGTTGGGCTGTCCGGCCACCAGCACGCCGTCGGTCAATTCTTCCCAGCCCACATCTCCCCACAGCCCCCTTCGCGGTTTCGGGTTACCCTCATAGCGGATCTCGAGCGTGAACTGCTGGCCCGGTTTCAAGGTGGAGGCGGGGGTGAGTACCAGGTGTTCGGCGCGGTGGTTGAACTTCTGGAGCTTCTTGCCGTCCAGTTGAATTTTGCTGGCCCGCAATCCCACCAGATCCAAGACGACCTGCCGCAGGGGCTCCAGGGCAGTGCACAGCATGACCGCCTTGCCGATCAGCCTGTTGGAGCCCAGCCTCACATCGAGATCCAGTTCGTACCGATCGACGCGATAACTGGTACTGCCATGGTTCAAGGCGTAGGGGTCCGCTGGGTTCGGGGGAGAGCTGGTGGGGTGGGTCATGGTCTGCCCAATCTACTTGAGACGGGGAGCCTGTGCAGACGGACCCACCCAAGGGCTCACCGGATTCCCCATCCAGTAGGTTCCGGCGGGAACCGTTTCGCCTCGCATCACCAACGACGCCGGACCCACGGTGCCGCCGTCGCCGATACTGGCCGCAGGGAGGATCACGCCATGCGGGCCCATCGTGGCACCCTTACCGAGCGTGACGGAGTCCAGGCTCATCACGCGGTCGTGGAACAGGTGGGTCTGGACGACGCACCCCCTGTTGACGGTGGAGTTTTCACCCAATTCAACGAGGTCACCCTCAGGGAGCCAATAGCTCTCGCACCAGGTACCGCGTCCAATCTTGGCCCCGAGACCACGCAGCCACCACACCAATGCCGGAGTTCCTGCCGCGGAGCGGGCAAACCAGGGGGCGCTGACCATCTCGATGAAGGTGTCCACGACTTCGTTGCGCCAAATGAACGAGCTCCACAGCGGCTGTTCACCGGCGCGGATAGTGCCCACCAAAACCCACTTGGCCACGATGGAACTCAGGGCCGCCACGGCGCCGGCGGCGAGCAACACTACCCCGCCCAAGAGCGCTGCCGCCCAGTACCCCCACTCGCGGGCCATCCAGTCGAGGACGAGCATGACGCCGACGGCGATGCCCACCGTGAGGATCACCGGCACCAAACGGCACAGTTCCCAAAGCGCCCTTGCCAACTTGAGCTTCAGCGACGGTTGGAAGGTGCGCGCCTGGTCGGCGCCGACGACGGTGCGGCGCAACCTGACCGGCGGGCTGCCCAGCCATGAGGTGCCGGACTTTGCCTTCGCAGGAGTCGCGGACAGCACTGCCACCAAGGAGTTTTTGGGAACATTGCGGCCGCCGGCGATCATCCCCGAATTGCCGAGGAATGAGCGTTTCCCGATCTTCGCCGGTGCGATTTTCATCCAGCCGCCACCAAGTTCATAGGACGCCACCATGGTGTCATCGGCGAGGAACGCGCCGTCGCCGATTGTGGTCATGCGGGGGACCAGCAGCACAGTGGAGGCCTCGACGTTCTTTCCGACCTTCGCGCCCAGCATGCGCAACCATAAGGGCGTGAACAGGCTGGCGTAGATCGGAAAGAGCAGGTCCCGGGCCATGTCCAAGAGCCGTTCGGTTGCCCAGACCTGCCAACCGATACGGCTCCTGACCCGGTGGTAACCCTCCGTTAGCCCAAGCCCGAGGAGCCTGGCGGTGGCGAGGATCAGGAGCAAGTTGCCCAAGAACCACACCACTGCGGCCAGGGGGACGGACATGATGATCTGGGGAATCGCTGATTCCAACGAGTCATGGTTCCGGATAAACGCCAAGACCAAAAGAGCCGCGAGCAATGCTGAGAGGTAGGGAATCAGGGCAAGGAGCGCCGAGGCGGCTGCGAAGGCGGTTAGCCAAAGGCGGTCCACGGCGCTGCTGTGCGAGGTGGCCTCAGGCCAATCGTGTTTCGCTTTCCCGCGCCGGACAGCAGGAGAGCCGGCCACCAGGTGACCCGCCTTGACCTTACCCAGCACCGCAGAGCCTGGTTCAACGTGGGCACCTGCGCCGATGGTTGCCCCTGGCATCAGCGTGCTCCTGGAACCCACAACTGCACCGGCACCTACATGTATTTGGCCGATGTGGACAGAGTCTCCGTCCACCCACCAGCCGGAGAGGTCCACCTCCGGCTCGATGTTGGCACCGGTTCCCAGGGATAGCAGGCCTGTCACCGGTGGGAGGGAGTGCAGATGCACGTCCTTGCCGATTTTCGCGCCGAGTGCGCGGGCGTAGTACGGGACGAACGGCGCGCTCGCCAATCCGATGGCACCAGCGAGATCCTGGATCTGCTCCGCCAGCCATAGCCGCAAGTGCATCCTGCCCGATCTCGGATAAGTCCCGGGCTTTACCCTGTTGCCCAACAACGCCCTGGCAGCGACGACGGAGATGCCCATGCGTCCCAAGGGACTCACAAACAAGAGCCATGAGGCCGCGATCCACCACCAGGAAACAGTTGGCGTCGCCGTAAAGCCGGCGTAGGCCGCCAGCAGTTTGTTGATGGCCATGAGGAAGGTCAGCCAGCGCATCCCGACCAGGATGTGGAGCGGGACGCCCATGAGGACTTGGAAGATTTGCGATTTCAGAGCAGTGGGCCGGACGGTGCGTTCCGGCGCGGGACCGGCCGTGCCGCCCTCGGGAAGTGATTGGCGGGCAGTGTCTATCAGTGCCCCAATGCGCGGGGTCGCGTAAATGTCTGCCACTGTGATGGTGGGATAGCGGAGCCGGAGCGCAGAAACCAGCTGGGCGGCGGCCAATGATCCGCCACCGTAGGCGAAGAAGTCCGCATCCAAGGATCCCACGGGACTCCCTAGGACGGATTCCCATTGCTCCACTACCCAGGCAGCATCGGGGGGAAGGTTCAGCGGGGCTTCGCGGGCTTGCGCGGCACCGGCGCCTGCCAGCGGCCAGGGCAATGCACGGCGGTCCACTTTGCCGCTGGTCTTGGTGGGCAGCGAGTCCACGATGGTGAGCAGGGGAACCAGCGCTGCAGGTAGGCTGCCGCCCAGCTGCGCCCGCGCAATATCCAAGTCAAGCTCGACTCCCTCGGCCGGAGCCAAGTAGCCGACCAGGATCTGGTTCCCCGCCGCCGTCGTTTGGACCGCGGCAGCAGCGCCGGCCACGCCGGGGAGGGACTGCAATGCTGCATCCACCTCACCGAGTTCAATACGCCGGCCGCCCAGTTTGACCTGCTCATCCGCCCGCCCCATGAAGATCAATCCGTCAACCTCGAAGCGCACGAGGTCGCCCGAACGGTAGGCCCGGTCCCAACCGAGGGTGGGCATGGGCGCGTACTTTTCCGCGTCTTTGGCCGGATCCAGGTACCGGGCCAGCCCGACACCGCCGATAATGAGCTCGCCAACCTCACCTTCGGCCACCGGCAAGCCGTCGGAATTTACGACGGCGAGGTCCCATCCGTCCAGTGGCAGGCCGATCCGAACGGGGCCCGGTCCGCCCAAGGGCGCAGCGCACGCCACCACCGTCGCCTCCGTGGGCCCGTACGTGTTCCACACTTCGCGGCCGTCCACTGCAAGTCGCTGGGCAAGTTCGGGAGGGCACGTTTCCCCACCGAAAATGAGGAGCCGCACGTTCTCGAGTGCCTCAATGGGCCAGAGGGCGGCAAGAGTGGGAACAGTGGACACTACGGTGATGCCGTGGTTGATGAGCCACGGCCCCAGATCCATGCCTGTACGTACCAAAGCACGCGGGGCAGGGACCAGGCAGGCACCGTGCCGCCACGCCAGCCACATTTCTTCGCACGAAGCATCGAAGGCTACCGACAGGCCGGCAAGGACCCGGTCCTGTGGTCCTATGGGATCGGATTGGAGGAAGATGCGGGCTTCAGCGTCGACGAACGCCGCCGCGGAGCGGTGTTTCACGGCCACGCCCTTGGGCGTTCCGGTGGAACCGGAGGTGAAGATGATCCACGAGTCGTCCTCCAACCCGGGTGCGCCAGGTGCCGGAACGCCGTGCCGGGGTTCCCTCGGTTCAGCGCGCAGCTGGACATCAAGTCCCGCGCCCACCACGGCCGCGACCTTCGCTTCCCCGAAGACCAACCGCGCACGCTCTTCGGGATCGTCGGCGTCGACCGGAACGTAGGCGGCGCCCGCGGTGACAGTCCCCAAGATAGCGATGTACAGCTCATTGGTCCCGGAGGGGATCCTGAGGCCGATCTTGTCTCCCCGGCCAAGGCCCAGGGAGTTCAACGTGCCCGCGAAGGTGCGCACTGCCAGCATTAGTTCGTGATAGCTCAGCGATTCCTGGCCGTCGTCCAAGGCCGAAGACTCCGGAAAAGACGCAGCTGTCTCCTCCAGGATGTCCACCAACGTACGTTCGTCAGGGGCAGCGCCGCTTCCCGGCAGTTGGGGACGTGACGTGGTCAGGGCAGCGGCGGGCCCGGCCGCCACCGGATGGTCAGTGCTCACGGCCCCATCTTTCCCCAGGAAGGTGAACGGGAGGTGTCGGACGGATATGGGTCATCACACCGTGTCGTGCAGGTTTTCGCCTGCCATGCCCATCAGGGGAGCAAGAGGACTTTTCCGGTGGTGAGGCGTCCTTCCAAGTCCTTATGCGCTTGGGCTGCTTCCGCGAGCGGATAGGTTGCACCAACCCGCACGGCGAGGGTGCCATGGGCCGCGGCGTCGAAAATATCAGCTGAGCGCCACCGGCGCTCTTGGGAATTCTGCACGAAGTGGGCCATGGTGGGCCTGGTCAGTGTCAGGGAACCGCCTGCGTTCAGGCGCTGGGGGTCCACAGGGGGCACTGGGCCTGACGCGGCACCGAAGAGCACCATGGCTCCGCGGATGCGGAGGCTCTTCAACGAGTCGTCGAACGTGTCTTTGCCGACGCCGTCATAGACCACGTGCACGCCCTCGCCGTCGGTAAGTTCACGGACTTTGTCGGCGAATCCCTCGTAGCGGAGTACGTCGTCGGCGCCGGCGAGCTTGGAAAGGTCGGCCTTCTCATCCGAGGACACTGTGGTGATGACGCGGGCTCCCCGCGCTTTCAAGAGCTGGGTCAGCAGCAAGCCAACTCCGCCGGCTCCGGCATGCAGAAGGACGTTGTGCCCTGGTTCCACGCGGAAAGAGGAATTCATCAGGTAATGGGCTGTGATTCCCTGGAGGGGGAGCGCCGCCGCTGTATGGTCATCGACGCCGTCCGGTACAGGCAGTGCCTTGCTGGCATCGACGAGGGCGTATTCAGCGTAGGTCCGGATGCCTTCGGCCGTGGCCACCCGGTCACCTACGGAGAATTCTTCGACGCCGTCTCCCACAGCGTCCACAGTGCCGGCGGCCTCGGCCCCAGGGGTGAAGGGGTACTCCACCTTGTAGATTCCGCTGCGCTGGTAGGTGTCAATAAAGTTCACGCCCACCGCTGCCACTTTGATCAGCAGCTGGCCCGGCCCTGGAACGGGGGGCTCCACCTCTGTGTAGGTGAGGACGTCAGGTCCTCCGGCTTGGCCTGCAACGATCGCGTGCGTCATAGTGGCTCCTCCCGGCCGGGCGGTCTCTCCTCCCGGTTCCTCCATCCATCCTAGGGATGTTGGCGGCCCCGGCGTCGAAAAACTAGAAGCGTCCGTGCGTCGAGGCCACCGGACAGTCGAAACCGCGGCCCGCGGCCAAGCCGACCTCGTTGAGGTAGCTGACTACGATCCCGTAAGACTTCACCAAAGTGGTTTCGGTGTACGGAATGGAGTGCGCCGCGCAGAATTCGCGGACGATTCCCGACGCCCGATGAAGTTGGGGCCTGGCCATATCCGGAAAAAGGTGGTGCTCCACCTGCCGGTTCAGCCCGCCCAGGAGGAAGTCCATGAACCGCCCGCCCGAGATGTTGCGGGAGGTGAGGACTTGGCGGCTAAGGAAGTCCACGCGGCTGTCCTTCGGCAGGACCGGCATCCCTTTGTGGTTGGGCGCGAACGAGGCGCCCATGTAAAAGCCGTAAACCATGATCTGCACGCCAAGGAAGGCGAAGGCCATGCCGAGGGGCAGGAATGAGAAGGCCAGCAGCGGCAAAGCCACAAGCCGGGCAATCAAGATGGGAGACTCCACCCAGCGATAGCGCATGGTTTGCTTTCCAAAGACGAAGCGGAGGGAGTCGAACTGCAAACTCAACCCCAGCAGCGTCAGCAGCGGGAAAAAGAACCAACCCTGCTTCTTGGTGAGGAACGCCAGCCGACCTTTGCGTTCGGCCGCAGCATCCGCATGGAAGACCAAGAGGTTGTTCTTGATGTCAGGATCTTTGGAGATCACGTTGGGGTTGTTATGGTGGGCGCCGTGTTTTTGTTCCCACCAGGAGTAGCTGATCCCCGCAACGGCAGTTGCCAGGAGCCTGGCGGACCAATCGTTGGCACGGCGGGAAGCGAAGATCTGCTTGTGCCCCGCCTCGTGTGCCAGGAAGCTGAGTTGGGTGCAAAGAATGCCGACGGCGGCGGCTATGAGGAGTTGGTACCACGATTCCCCCAAGAGGGAGAAACCAAGCCAGGTACCGGCCATGAGCAGGACGAGCGCCGCGAATACCCAGATGTAGAATCCGCTTCGCCGTTCAAGAAGGCCCGCTGATTTCACGCTTTTGAGGAGTTCGGAATAGCTTTTGACCACAGGATTTGGCTGAATGCCGCGGGGTGGAGTGCGCTCGGAAGTGGAGGTGGGTGGCAAGAGTTGCCCCGTATCGCTAACGGGCAACGTTGCAGCCGACGTTCGGACTGCACGGTCTTGATCACCCTTCACTAAGCATACGTGCTATCCCGTCATATAGGCAGCCCAAGGCGAATGCATAAATATCGGACAGCATGAATATGTTTGCTGTATAGTGAACTCATGACTATTTCTGTTGCCGTTTCCGGCGCCAGCGGCTACGCCGGTGGGGAAGTGCTTCGTCTGCTGGCCGGGCACCCGGATGTCACCATCGGTGCCATTACAGCGCACAGCAACGCTGGTTCCAGACTAGGTGAGTTGCAGCCGCATCTCCACGGTTTGTCGAGCCGGATCCTGGAAGACACCACGGTTGAGAACCTTTCCGGTCATGATGTGGTGTTCCTTGCACTCCCACACGGCACCTCAGCGGAGATCGCGGCCCAGTTGCCGGAAGGCACCCTGGTCATCGACGCCGGCGCGGACCACCGCTTGCAGGATCCCGCAGCGTGGGAAAAGTTCTATGGTTCCGCGCACGCGGGCACGTGGCCCTATGGCTTGCCGGAGCTCCCCGGGCAGCGGGATGCGCTCAAGGGCGCCAACCGCATCGCTGTTCCGGGCTGCTACCCGACGTCGGCCTTGCTGGCCTTGGCGCCGGGATTCGCCTCGGGGATCCTTCAACCGGATGATGTTGTCATTGTTTCCGCCTCGGGTACCTCAGGTGCCGGCAAGGCCGCGAAAGTCAACCTGATCGGATCCGAAGTCATGGGTTCCATGAGCCCGTACGGAGTGGGCGGGGGACACCGGCACACTCCGGAGATTGAACAGGGCCTTTCCAATGCGGCAGGGGAGCAGGTCACTGTCTCGTTCACCCCCACACTGGCTCCGATGAGCAGGGGTATCCTCACCACGGCGACGGCCAAAGTGCGGTCCCAGGCAGGACGCAGTGTCAGCGAAGCCGAACTTCGCCAAGCGTGGGCAGATGCTTACGATGACGAGCCGTTCGTGCACCTTTTGCCCGAGGGTCAGTGGCCCACCACCAAGTCGGTGCAGGGGTCAAACCATGCGGTCATGCAGTTGGCGTTCGATCAGCACACCGGCCGCGTGATCGTCACGTGCGCTATCGATAATCTCACCAAGGGGACCGCCGGCGGCGCCGTGCAGTCCATGAACATTGCCCTCGGCCTGGATGAAACCGCCGGCCTGAACCTGCAGGGAGTTGCACCGTGACCATTACCGCCCCCAAAGGATTCCGTGCCGCAGGCATCAAAGCCGGCATCAAAGCCTCCGGCAACCCCGATCTGGCCCTGGTGGTCAACGACGGACCCTCCAAGGCCGCTGCCGCGGTCTTCACGTCCAACCGCGTAGCCGCCGCCCCCGTGCATTGGTCGAGGCAAGTGGTCAGCGATGGCCGGGTGGACGCTGTGGTCCTGAACTCCGGCGGCGCCAACGCCTGCACCGGTCCGCAGGGTTTCCAGAACACCCACGCCACCGCCGAGAAGGTGGCGGAGGTGCTGGGAGTCTCAGCTTCCGACGTCGTGGTGTGCTCCACCGGCCTGATCGGCGAGCAACTTCCCATGGACAAGATTCTTCCGGGCGTCGAGGCCGCGTTCGGTGAGCTGTCCGACGACGGCGGTTCTGCTGCGGCGACTGCGATCATGACCACGGACAGCGTCTCAAAGGAAGCCGTCTTCACGGGAACCGATGCTGAAGGCAAGCAGTTCACCGTTGGTGGCATCGCCAAGGGTGCCGGCATGTTGGCGCCGGGCCTGGCAACGATGCTGGTGGTGCTCACCACCGATGCGCAGGTCCCGGCTGACGAGCTCGACGTCGTGCTCCGCGACGCCACGCGCGTCACGTTCGATCGCGCTGACTCCGATGGCTGCATGTCCACCAATGACACAGTGGTGCTCCTGTCTTCGGGCGCGTCCGAGGCACTGCCGTCCACGGAAAAGCTGGGCGAAGGAATCACGCAGGTGTGCGCCGAACTGGCTCGCAAGCTCATCGGCGACGCAGAAGGGGCCAGCCACGATATCGCTATCCGCACTTTCAACGCGGCCAGTGAACGCGACGCGGAAATCGTCAGCCGGGCCGTGGCCCGTTCAAACCTCTTCAAGGCAGCCATCTTCGGCAAGGATCCCAACTGGGGTCGCGTTCTCTCGGCTGTGGGCACCACGGACGCCGTCTTTGAAGCCGATCAACTCAACGTCGCCATGAACGGCGTACAGATCTGCCGCAACGGCGCGATCGGAGATGATCGCAACCTGGTGGACCTCGAACCCCGTGAAGTGCTGGTGGAAATCGACCTTAACGCCGGCGACGCCGAGGCCACGATCTGGACCAATGACCTCACGCACGATTACGTGCATGAGAACAGCGCGTACTCGAGCTGAGCGGAATGACAATGACTGCGCAAACCCGCGACACTGCATCCATCGGCGGGGATTCGGCAAAGACCGCCCAGGACAAGGCCGGCACGTTGATCGAAGCCCTGCCGTGGATCCAGCGCTTTGCCGGCACCACCATGGTGATCAAGTACGGCGGCAACGCCATGGTCAACGAGGACCTTCGCCGGGCCTTCGCCGAAGACATCGTGTTCCTCCACCATGTGGGCATCCACCCTGTGGTGGTGCACGGCGGAGGACCGCAAATCAACTCGATGCTGAGCCGTTTGGGTATCGAGTCCGAGTTCAAGGGTGGCCTCCGCGTCACCACTCCGGAGGCCATGGACGTGGTCCGGATGGTCCTGACCGGACAGGTGGGCCGGGAGCTGGTCGGATTGATCAACTCCCACGGACCCTACGCCGTGGGTATGTCCGGTGAGGACGGCGGACTGCTGCGCGCGGTCCGAACGGGCACCGTTGTGGACGGCGAAGAAGTGGACCTCGGCCTGGTGGGCGAGGTTGTCGGCGTTGATCCCGCCGGAATCAAGGACATCCTTGACGCCGGCCGCATTCCAGTCATCTCGACGGTCGCCCCGGAGGTTGTCGACGGCGAGCCCCGGGCTGACGGCTCCCGCGGCTTCCAGACCACTGGCCAAGTGCTCAACGTCAACGCAGATACCGCTGCTGCGGCTGTCGCTTCGGCATTGGGCGCTACAAAGCTGGTCATCCTCACGGACGTGGAAGGTCTTTACGCCGACTGGCCGGACAAGTCGTCGCTGATTTCTTCTCTGACCGCATCGGAACTGCGCGACATGCTGCCCACGCTCGAATCCGGCATGATTCCCAAAATGGCCGCATGCCTCAAAGCCATTGACGAGGGCGTGGAACGGGCACACATCGTGGACGGCCGCCTCGCCCACTCGATGCTGTTGGAGACATTCACGACGGCGGGTATTGGCACCCAAGTAGTACCGGACGAGGAAGTGAACGCATGAGCGAAACTGTTGGCCTCAATCCCACCGGCGATGGCGCCCCCATCGCTGCGGAGGCCGCCGCAACCACGCTCGTTACCCAGAGCTCGGGCGCTGACTGGCTGGCCCGCTACTCGTCCTCACTGATGGGCGTGTTCGGCACTCCGCAGCGCGTCCTGGTCCGGGGTGCAGGCTGCTTGGTGTGGGACGCCGACGGCAAGGAATACCTTGACCTCCTCGGCGGCATCGCCGTGAACGCCCTGGGCCACGCCCACCCGTTCGTGACCTCGGTGATCTCCAGCCAGCTCGCCACGCTGGGACACATCTCCAATTTCTTCACCAGCCCCACGCAGATCGCGCTCGCCGAAAAACTGCTGGCCATCAGCAACGCGCCGGAGGGCTCCAAGGTATTTTTTGCCAACTCCGGGACTGAAGCGAATGAGGCCGCCTTTAAGCTGGCCCGCCGCAACAACACCAACCCAGACGCTAAACGCACCAAGATCATCGCCCTCGAAGGCGCCTTCCATGGCCGCACCATGGGTGCCCTCGCGCTCACGGCCAAGGAAGCCTACAGGGCGCCCTTCGAGCCACTGCCCGGTGGCGTGGTCCACATACCGTTCGGTGACATCGAAGCCTTGCGTGCCGCCGTCGACGATGCCACCGCGGCCGTTTTCCTCGAACCCATCCAGGGCGAAGCGGGTGTGCGGCCGCTCAGCGACGAATACTTGCAGGCGGCCCGCGAAGCCACCAGCAAGGCCGGTGCACTCTTGATCCTGGACGAGGTCCAGACGGGTATCGGGCGCACCGGAAAATGGCTCGCCAGCGAGGACGCCGGCATCGTCCCGGACGCCGTGACGCTCGCCAAAGGACTGGGCGGCGGCTTCCCGGTGGGTGCCTTGATCACTTTCGGAAGTACGACGTCGGCCCTGCTCACCGCAGGCCAGCACGGCACCACTTTCGGGGGGAACCCGGTGGCTACGGCGGCATCGCTTGCCACGCTCCACGCCATCGAAAGCCAGGGCGTCCTGCAGAAGGTGCAGGCTGTCGGAGCCCACCTACGCCAAGGCATTGCCGGCGTCGAGGGCGTGACCGAAGTCCGCGGTGACGGCCTGCTGATTGGCTTCGACCTCGATGCGGACATCGCACTTGCCATGGTGACCGCAGGCCTGGACGCCGGGTTCATCATCAACAGCCCCGGCCCGCGAACCATCCGCCTCGCCCCGCCACTGATCGTCACCACCGAGCAGGCCGACCACTTCTTGGCGGCACTGCCGGACCTGATTGCCACGGCCAAAGACACGACTGCAAAGGACTCACAGTGACTACTTCCACCACCACACGTCACTTCCTCAAGGACACGGACCTCAGCCCGGCCGAGCAGCGGGAGGTCCTCGAACTCGCGGCGCGGATGAAGGCGGCTCCCTACAGCGTGCAGCCGTTCGCTGCCGACGGCCAGGGACGCAAGACCGTTGCGGTGATCTTCGATAAGACCTCAACCCGTACGCGCGTCTCCTTTGCCACCGGCATCGCGGACATGGGCGGCAACGCCCTGATCATCAACCCCGGCGAGGCGCAGATCGGCCACAAGGAATCCGTGGAGGACACAGCGAAGGTCCTGGAGCGCATGGTCTCCACCATTGTGTGGCGGACCGGTGCCCACGCAGGCTTGGTGGCCATGGCGGAAAACTCCAAGGTCCCGGTGATTAACGCCCTGTGCGACGACTACCACCCCTGCCAGCTCCTTGCCGACCTCCTGACCGTCAAGGAACACAAGGGCGAACTTGCCGGATTGACCATGGCCTACCTGGGCGATGCTGCGAACAACATGGCGAACTCTTACCTCTTGGCCGGGGTCACTGCCGGCATGCACGTCCGCATTTCCGGCCCTGACGGTTACCTGCCAGCGGCAGAGATCGTCGCTGCCGCAGAAGAACGGGCTGCCCAGACCGGCGGGTCCGTGCTGGTCACCAGCGATGCGGCGGAGGCCCTGAAGGGTGCCGACGTGGTGGCAACGGACACCTGGGTTTCCATGGGGCAGGAATCCGAAAAGGAAGCGCGGATGCAGTTGTTCCGCGAGTACTCCGTGGACGAGGCGGCCATGGCGCAAGCGGCGCCGGACGCCGTCGTGCTTCACTGCCTCCCGGCTTACCGCGGTTATGAGATCTCGGCCAGCGTCATTGACGGTCCGCAGTCCATTGTGTGGGATGAGGCAGAGAACAGGCTCCACGCCCAGAAGGCGCTCATGGCCTGGCTGATGCACCGCTCGGGCCTTGCTTTCGTCGAGGGGCTTGCTCCGGTAGAGGGAACCGGGGAGAGCACGTTCTAGTGTCCGCCAACCCGTCCGTGCCACCGGTCAGCCCGGCCACCAAGACAGCCCGCCAGGCGCGTATCACCGCGATCCTGACGGGTGAGTCCGTGCGCTCGCAAGCCGAGCTTGCAGCTTTGCTGGCGGACGACGGCGTCCAGGTCACCCAGGCGACCCTGTCCCGGGACCTGGTGGAACTGGGCGCGGTGAGGGTCCGCGGCAAGGAGGGGGTCTTGGTCTACGCCGTTCCGGGCGAAGGCGGGGACCGGAACGCCAAGAGCGGTGTCACGCAGGAAATCCTGGATGCCCGGCTGAGCAGGCTTTGCGGCGAACTGCTGGTGACGGCGGAAGCTTCGGGCAACATCGTGGTGTTGCGTACACCTCCGGGGGCTGCAAACTTCTTGGCATTGGCCATCGACCACTCGGTGATGCCGTCCATTTTGGGTACGATCGCAGGCGATGACACGTTGCTGTTGGTGGCCCGGGATCCCGACGGCGGAGCGGACCTCGCAGCGCGCTTCCTCCACATGGCCGAGGAAGCCGGCCCCGGCAACTAAAAGCTTCACACAGCATTGATTCGAATGAATGAAACCAAGCAACAACAAAGGAGCACTCTCGTGACTGAGCGCATTGTTCTGGCCTACTCCGGTGGCCTTGATACATCCGTAGCCATCGGCTGGATCGGTGAAGCCACCGGTGCCGAGGTCATCGCCGTGGCGGTCGACGTCGGACAGGGCGGCGAGTCCCTGGAGACCATCCGCCAGCGCGCACTCGGTTGCGGCGCCGTCGAGGCCTACGTCGCTGACGCCCGTGACGAATTCGCCAACGAGTACGCCATGCCGACGCTGAAGGCCAACGCACTCTACCAAGGCCACTACCCGTTGGTTTCGGCCATTTCGCGTCCCGTCATCGTGAAGCACCTCGTGAAGGCCGCCCGCGAGTTCGGCGCCACCACCGTTGCCCACGGTTGCACCGGTAAGGGTAACGACCAGGTCCGCTTCGAAGTTGGCATCCAGACCCTCGGCCCGGACCTGAAGTGCATCGCACCGGTCCGCGACCTCGCGCTCACCCGCGACAAGGCCATTGCCTTCGCCGAGGAAAAGGGCCTCCCGATCGAGACCACCAAGAAGAACCCGTACTCGATCGACCAGAACGTCTGGGGACGCGCCGTCGAGACCGGCTACCTTGAGGACATTTGGAACGCTCCCACCAAGGACATCTACGACTACACCGCCACCCCGGAATTCCCTCCGGCCCCGGATGAGGTCACCATTTCCTTCCAGGCCGGCGTGCCGGTAGCGATCGACGGCGTCAAGGTCACCCCACTGCAGGCCATCCAGGAACTGAACCGCCGTGCCGGCGCCCAAGGCGTTGGCCGCATCGACGTCGTCGAGGACCGCTTGGTGGGTATCAAGTCCCGCGAGATCTATGAAGCACCCGGTGCCATGGCTCTGATCACTGCGCACAAGCACCTTGAGGACATCACCATCGAGCGTGAGCAGGCCCGATTCAAGGCCACAGTTGGCCAGCGCTGGTCCGAGCTTGTGTATGACGGCCAGTGGTTCTCCCCGCTGAAGCGCTCCCTGGACGCATTCATCGAGGACACCCAGCAGTACGTCTCCGGCGACATCCGCATGGTCCTTCACGGCGGCCAGGCAATCGTCAACGGTCGTCGCTCGGAGACCTCGCTCTACGACTTCGATCTGGCCACCTACGACACCGGCGACACCTTTGACCAGTCCATGGCCCGTGGCTTCATCGAGCTGTGGGGCATGTCCTCCAAGGTTGCTTCCGGCCGCGACCTCCGGGTTGCAGGCCAGTAATGACCTCGTCCACGAATGAAGGTGCCTTGTGGGGCGGCCGGTTCGCCGGCGGCCCCGCGGATGCGCTGGCCGCTTTGAGCAAGTCCACCCACTTTGACTGGCGGCTTGCCCGGTACGACATCGCCGGTTCCAAGGCGCACGCGCGGGTGCTGGCCAAGGCCGGTTTGCTGGACGATGCCGAGCTCGAAGGCATGCTCGCGGCACTGCAGCAATTGGACGAGGACGTTGCGAGCGGCGCCTACGTCCCGGCTGAGAGTGACGAGGACGTGCACGGTTCGCTGGAACGTGGGCTGATTGAGCGTGCCGGAACCCAATTGGGTGGCAAGCTCCGCGCGGGGCGTTCCCGGAACGACCAAGTGGCAACCCTTGGCCGGATGTTCCTGCGTGACCACGCCCGGATTATAGCCCGCGGTGTCCTCGCCACCGTCGATGCGCTGGTCGAGCAGGCCAAGGCCCACCACGGTGTAGCTATGCCCGGCCGGACGCACCTTCAGCACGCCCAGCCGGTGCTGCTGAGCCATCACTTGCTTGCCCATGCGTGGGCACTGCTTCGTGATGTGCAGCGCCTCCAGGACTGGGATAAGCGTGCCGGCGTCTCGCCCTACGGCTCCGGTGCGTTGGCAGGTTCTTCGCTGGGGCTCGATCCTGAGGCTGTTGCCGCGGACTTGGGCTTCTTCTCGGCCGTCCACAACTCGATCGATGGCACCGCATCCCGCGACGTCTTCGCCGAGTTCGCCTGGGTGTGTTCCATGATCGGTGTGGACCTGTCCCGCATTTCCGAGGAAGTCATCTTGTGGGCAACCAAGGAATTCTCCTTCGTGACGCTGCATGATTCCTACTCCACTGGATCTTCCATCATGCCGCAGAAGAAGAACCCGGACGTTGCCGAGCTCGCCCGCGGCAAGGCAGGGCGCCTCATTGGTAACCTGACGGGTCTCCTGGCGACTCTCAAGGGCCTGCCGCTCGCTTACAACCGCGATCTGCAGGAAGACAAGGAACCGGTATTCGACGCCGCCGACACACTGGAAGTATTGCTTCCGGCCGTCTCGGGCATGATTGCCACGCTCACGTTCAACACAGAGCGTATGGAGTCGCTTGCACCGCAGGGCTTCGCGTTGGCCACGGACATCGCCGAGTGGTTGGTCCGCCAGGGCGTACCCTTCCGGGAGGCCCACGAGCTCTCCGGTGCCGCCGTCAAGCAGGCCGAAAGCCGTGGCGTGGAGCTGTGGGACCTGACGGACGCGGAATACGGGGCGATTTCGGAGCACCTGACTCCTGAAGTCCGCTCTGTCCTCAGCACCAAGGGTTCGCTGAACAGCCGCAACTCGCAGGGCGGAACGGCGCCGGCCGCCGTCGAACGCCAACTGGCGGCTCTCGAAGCGGAGCTGGGCGCAGTCCGCTCCTACGCGGGCTAACGACGCAAAAGAAGCTGTGGGACGGCACGTCAAGTGCTGTCCCACAGCTGTTTAACTGGTGCGTTAGCATGGCGCTATGACCCCGATCACCCCTGAGACGCTGCCCGCAGAGCTTCACAAAGCCGCCGACGTCGTCACCCGCCTCCTAGCCACCATGGACGATTCCTCCGTCGCTGAACCGTCGGAGCTTCCAGGCTGGACACGCGGACACGTCCTTGCGCACATCGGCGGGATTTGCCGGGCTATGGCCCGCCAACTCGACTACGCCCTCCGCGGCGAGACCGTGGAACTGTACGACGGCGGCATGGAGGGCCGCAACAAGGCGATCGACCTGGCCGCCGGGCATAGCCTCGCGCAGCACACAGAAGCTGTTTCTGCCGCTCTGGGAGCCGCAACAGCCGCGTTCGACCACATGAAGGGGGACGGCTGGAACGCCCGCATCGCGTACAGGGACGGAACAGTGCTCGACGGCGGTTTGGCGCTTTGGCGCGAACTCACCATCCATGCCTCGGACCTCGGCCTGGGTTACGGGCCCGAGACGTGGAGCCGCCCCTTCTGCGAACATCTCATCGACTTCCTGGCAGCACGTGTGCCTGAGAAGTATAAGTTCATCCTGCAGCCCACCGGTCTTCCCCAACTGGCTATCGGCACCGGTGGCACGTCCGTTGCCATCACCGGCATGCTGACAGACATCGCTGCGTGGCTCGCCGGACGGGAACCGACCTTAGGAAGCCTGCGCGCAACAGCCGCTGCCGATGGAATCGAGCTACCCGAGCTCCTTCCATGGCCTGCCGCGCTGCCGGCAACCCGCTAAGCCAGTTGCTCCCTCACGCCCGCTTCTTTGCCGCCGTCCGCCACAGGTGCATGGTGGCGTAGGAGCGCCACGGGCTGACCTCTTGGAATGTGGCACTCAAGCCCTCCCGGGGAGGCAGTAACTTCAACCCGTTGCGGACGGCGGCATCGTTGGCCAGGAAGATATCCGGGGCGCCAAGCACGCGCATTGCGACGTATCCGACTGTCCACGGTCCAACACCGGGCAGCGGGAGCAGTTTGCGTTCCAGGCTCGGCACGTCATCCCCGTAGCCGAAGTCCAACGCCCCGCTCGCCATCGCTTCGGCCGCCGCCACGATGGAATCAATGCGGCGCTGGGGACCCCGGAGCAGGGCGCGGCCTTGGTCAGCGAGTTCCGCCGCCGTCGGGAAGAAGCGGTCCAGGCCAGGGGCACCCGGCCCGGCAGGGGAGCCGGCAACTGACAGCTGCGTCAGGGCTTTTCTGGCAGCCGCCACGGTGATCTGCTGGCCGATCATGGCCCGGATCAACAGTTCCTGGGGATCGACGGCACCAGGCAGCCTCATTCCAGGAATGGCCGCGACCCGGTCTGCAAGCCTCGAGTCCGCCGCCAAAGCTTCGTCGATTGCCTGTGGATCAGCGTCTAGATCGAACAACCTCCGGACGCGGCTCAACAGTGCGGGGAGGTCATGAAGATCCGCCACAGTAGCCGTTAGCTGTAACGAACTGCCGGGCTTCGACGGCGTGTACGTCACGGAGAAGGAGGCGCTGCCGCGTGGGAGGCGGAGGGTGCGGGCGTACGTTGCCGTTCCGTTCGGCCCGGTGCTGGCCACCTCGATCCCGGGAATAGCGCGGACGGCCAGGAAGTCGAATATGCCGGGATCGAAGGGTTCCCGGTACGGCAAATTCAACGTCAAGGGCACCGGGCCCGCGGTGGAAGCTGCAGCAGCTCCGCCATGGTGGGGCTTGGCAGCAGTGGCCCGCAACGCCGTCGGCGTCATCGCGAAGACCTCACCGATGGTGTCGTTGAACTGCCGCACGCTGTTGAACCCTGATGCAAACGCAACATCGGCAAGGAGCATATCCGTGGAGGCCAGCAGTGTCCTCGCTATTTGGGACCGGCACGCCCTCGCCAGGGAGAGAGGACCCGCGCCGAGTTCTTGGCTGAGGATCCGGTTGAGTTGCCGCGGGGAGTAGCCCAAACGTTGCGCCAGGCCCTCGACGCCTTCGCGAGTGATGACGCCGTCGTTGATGAGTCGCATGGCGCGGCCCGCCACGTCGGAGCGGACGTTCCACGCGGGAGTTCCCGGAACGGCCTCGGGGAGGCAGCGTTTGCAAGCGCGGTACCCGGCCTCGTGCGCCGCGGCGGAGGTTTCGTAAAACGTGACGTTCTCCGCCTTCGGTGTCCGGGCGGGGCATGACGGGCGGCAGTAAATGCCGGTGGAGCTGACAGCGGTGAAGAATTGGCCATCGAACCGGGTGTCGCGGGCATCGATTGCCCTGTAGCGCTGCCAGAAGTCCATCTCCCCATCCTGCCAGCCACGGGGGGACACTTCTAGCGGGAATCGGACATGGCCCTTGCAGGTCTTTTTGCTAGTGTCTGGGCATGAGCCCGTCCATGGAAGCCTTCATGACAGAACCAGCGGACGTCCGTGCATTCCTCGCTGGCGACCCCCGCGTCATCGCCCCGTTGATACTCGGAGCGGTGCTGACCCACCACTCCGACGCGGGTCCGGTGTCCGTCAGGCTCACCGAGGTGGAAGCGTACATGGGCCCACGTGATTCCCAGCACCCCGACCCCGGCTCCCACACCTTTGGCGGACGCACAGCCAGGAACGCCCCGATGTTCGGGGCGCCGGGATTCCTCTACGTCTACTTCACCTACGGCATGCATTACTGCGCCAACATCGTCTGCGGTCCGGAGGACGCACCGTCCGCCCTCTTGCTGCGGGCAGGTGAGATCGTCGACGGCGAAGGCCTTGCCGCGGCCCGCCGCCCCGCCGCCAAAACGCCAAAGGATCTGGCGAGCGGACCTGCCAGGCTGGCGTCCGCGCTGGGACTTACGACGGCGGACACAGGCCGTGACGCGCTCGCAGAACCCTTCAGCTTGTGGTTGCCGCGCTCGCCGGCGGAGGCGGTGTCCAGCGGACCCAGAGTCGGGGTGGCAGGACCGGGTGGAACGAGCGAATACCCATGGCGCTTTTGGGTCGACAACGATCCCACCGTCTCGCGCTACAAAGCGGCACGTCCGCGGAAGCGCGCCGTCACGATCTGACGCCGTCCGGCATGTGACCGCCACCCCACCGCGTTTACCAAAATCACTGTAGAATGGACGGTCTGTCTTTTGCGATAGGGGTACGGTTCGATGCACGACGCTGATTTGGTCCACGAGCAGGAATATGTGGCCGGGCTGTATGCCCGGCTCGATGAGCTGCGTGAAGAAAAGCGTGCCCAGCTGGCGCAGGTACGCAGGGCCGGTGCTGTGGGAACCATGCAGAATGTGTCCGAACGTGACGCTTTCGCGGCGCTGTACGAGGACCGCCTTGCCCAGCTCGACGCCGTCGATGACCGTCTGGTGTTCGGCCGTCTGGACCTCGACTCCGGTGAGGAGCAGTACATCGGCCGCATTGGCTTGACCACGGCTGACCTCCAGCGGCTCATGGTTGACTGGCGGGCGCCCGAAGCCGGCCACTTTTACCAAGCGACTGCCTTCGACCGGCAAGGTGTCCGCCGTCGTCGTCACCTGATCCTCCAAGGACGTGAGGTCAAAGCCATCGAGGACGATGTCCTGGACGCTGGCTTGTTGGCCGATAACGAGTCACTCCAAGGAGAGGGCGCGCTGCTTGCTGCCCTTAACTCCAAGCGCACGGGCCGCATGTCGGACATCGTGGGCACCATCCAGTCCGAGCAGGACCGGATCATCCGTTCCTCCATCTCCGGCGCCCTGGTGGTCCAAGGTGGTCCCGGTACGGGAAAGACCGCCGTGGCACTGCACCGGGCGGCCTACTTGCTGTACACCCACCGGGACCGGCTCAAGAGCGCCGGCGTCCTCTTGGTGGGACCGTCGTCCTCCTTCATGCACTACATCGAACGCGTGCTTCCATCGCTCGGCGAGACCGGCGTGGTCATGGCGAGCCTCGGCCGCCTTATGCCCGGAATCCATGCCGTGCCGGAGGAGGACAGCAACGTTGCGGCCCTCAAGGGCAAGCTCGACATGGCGAAGGTGGTGGCCAACGCCGTCGCCAACCGCCAACGGACCCCTGCCCAGGACCTGGTCCTCGAAGTTGACTCGCGCAAGCTGACCCTTTCTGTCAGGCAGGTACGCCGTGCCCGCGAAAAGGCACGGGCCACCGGCAAACCCCACAATGAGGCGCGCTTGACGTTCGTGAAGATCCTCCTGCGTGAGCTCACAGAGCAGTTGACCGATCTGGTGGAGGAGTCGAATATCGGCAACAATGCGGATCGCGCCTACCTGGCAGAGGACGTCCGGTCCGCCCGGGATGTTCGCATTGCACTGAACCTTTGCTGGATGCCGATGACACCGGAGAAGCTGATTTCCGAGCTCTTCAGCAAGCCCGCCATCCTCGAGGCCTGCACGCCACACCTGACGCCGGAGCAACGCGCCTTGCTGGAGCGTCCTGCCGACGCGCCGTGGACTGAGGCAGATGTGCCGTTGCTGGACGAGGCTGCCGAGTTGCTCGGTGAACTCGATCCGGCCGCAGGCAGGGGATTGGCCCAGCAGGAAGCGGACCGTGCCCGGGATCTTGCCAACGCCAAGCAGACCTTGGCCAACATGGAATCGATGGGCGTCGACGTCCTGGTCACGGCCGAAGAACTCGCAGACCAGAATCAGGAACGCGAAACCCGCCTGACCGCGGCCGAAAGAGCCACCAGCGATCGCTCGTGGGCTTTTGGACACATTATTGTTGACGAGGCCCAGGAACTTTCGCCCATGCAGTGGCGCCTCTTGGTCCGTCGTTGCCCGCTGAAGTCCTTCACGATCGTGGGGGATATCGCGCAGACCAGTGCAGCGGCCGGTGCCAATTCGTGGAAGAGCGCCCTGGCGCCGTCGTTCGGTGACCGGTGGTCGTTGGAAGAACTAACGGTGAACTACCGCACGCCGTCGCAAATCGCCGAGGCGGCGGTCCGCATGGCCAACCGCGCGGGTTTGGTGGTCTCGGCCCCCAAGGCTGTTCGGGAAGGCAAATGGTCGCCAATCGTGGACCGTGTCGACGCGGATGGGATCGTGCCGCGCCTCCTTGAGGTCCTGCCCGAGGAAATCACAGCGCTCGACAGCGGATTGCTCGCCGTGATTGCCGACGGACCGCTGCTGCCGCAGGCCGCCGCCGCGCTCCGGAAGGTGTACGGACGGCGTGTCGGTGGTGGTGCAGGCAGTTACGAGCAGGACATCGTGGTGATGAGTCCCAAGGAAGCCAAGGGCCTCGAGTTCGACGGCGTGGTGGTTTTGGAGCCTGCAGCCATGCTGAATCACGAGCACGGAAAGGTGGGCGACCTTTACGTTGCCATGACGCGGGCCACGCAACGTCTTCGCCTCATCGCCGCCGCCCCGCTTCCTGCCGGCATCGAACGCTAGGAAAATGGCGCGTCAATCCTGCTAACTTAGATCTCGTGCCACACGTAAACAACATTGAGTCCCAACACAACGATCCCGCTTTTGCCAACATCTGGCAGGAGCTTAAATGGCGGGGTCTTGTGCACGTTTCCACGGACGAAACGGAACTGGAAAAGCTTCTCGCCGGGGACCCGATCACCTATTACTGTGGCTTCGACCCCACCGCGCCTTCGCTGCATTTAGGCAACTTGGTGCAGTTGCTTTTGATGCGCCGCCTGCAACTTGCCGGCCACAAGCCACTCGGCTTGGTGGGTGGCTCTACCGGACTCATCGGGGATCCGCGTCCGACGGCGGAACGCACCTTGAACACCAAAGACACCGTGGCGGAGTGGGTCGGTTACCTTCAGGGGCAGGTACGCCGCTTCCTGAGTTTCGACGGCGAGAACCCGGCCCGGATGGTCAACAACCTTGACTGGACCGCGCCACTGAGCGCCATCGATTTCCTCCGTGAAATCGGGAAGCATTTCCGCGTGGGCACCATGCTCCGCAAGGATGCAGTTGCCTCCCGACTGAACTCGGACGAGGGCATCAGCTACACCGAATTCAGCTACCAGATTCTGCAGGGAATGGACTACCTCCAGCTTTTCCGCGACTATGGCTGCGCCCTGCAGACGGGCGGCTCGGACCAATGGGGCAACCTCACCAGTGGCACGGAGCTCATTCGCAAGGTCGAAGGCAAGAGCGTGCATGCCCTGGGCACGCCCCTCATCACCAACTCCGATGGCACCAAGTTCGGCAAGAGCGAAGGCAACGCCATCTGGCTTGATCCGGACATGTGCAGCCCCTACGCGTTCTACCAGTTCTGGCTCAACACCGCCGATGCCGATGTGGTGGACCGCCTTAAGGTGTTCACTTTCCTTTCACGGGCTGAGATCGAGGAACTCGGACAAGCGGTGGCCGAACGCCCGTTTGCCCGCGAGGGACAGAAGAAGCTTGCCTTCGAGGTCACCTCACTCGTGCATGGAGTCGACGCGACCGAGAAAGTCATCACCGCTTCGGCGGCGCTGTTCGGCAACGGAGACCTGACTGTGCTGGACGAACAGACGTTGGAAGCAGCCACTGCAGAACTTCCTTCGGCGAAGGTCGGCGCTGACGGCCTGGGAATCATCGATCTCTTGGTCGCCTCGGGACTGTCGGACAGCAAATCTGCAGCCCGCCGTACTGTCGGCGAGGGCGGTGCCTACGTGAACAACACCAAGGTGTCCGATCCTGACGCCGTCATTGCGCAGGATGACTTGCTTCACGGCCGGTACCTGCTCCTTCGCCGTGGCAAGAAGAACCTCGCCACGATCGAAGTGTCGGCCTAGAGTCCTAACACGGAGAAGTCCCTGCCCGGAGAAGTCCTTGCACGGAGAGGGCCGGCAACCGCTACGGTTGCTGGCCCTCTCCGCCTTTAACCCGGCGTTTCCGCCATAACGTCCCGCGTGGTTTGGCCCGGTTCGACGGCGGTGCGGGGCCGGATTTGTGCCGAGGTCATGGAGCGTGTAATGTCTTCTGAGTCGCCGCGAGTGAGGCAGCCTAGGGCTGGTAACCGCGGGGGCCAACCCCCTTCAATATGAGCCTGAAATTGGCGCGCTTGCCAGTGCGCCGGTGACGGGTGGGGGCTGATCAGATGGGCTGGGAATCGCGGAAACGCTGAGTTGCCAAGACCAAGTTGATCAGGTAAGTTTGGAAAGTTGCTCCGGAGCGATCCTGGACCCTGTTGGGGTGTGGGTGGTGCCGGTTAGTGTCTGTTGTTTGAGAACTCAATAGTGTGCCAAGTTTGTTGATGCCGATTGTTTTTTGATTGGTTGAAATTATGGCTGGGCCCTGCGCACTCCTGTGTGTGGTGGTCTGGTTTTCAGCTGGTTTCGAATTTTGTGCAGCCGTGTTTGCCGTTATTTCCGGTGGGTGTGGTTGTGTCTGTTTGATTTTTTGTTTTCAACGGAGAGTTTGATCCTGGCTCAGGATGAACGCTGGCGGCGTGCTTAACACATGCAAGTCGAACGATGATCCCAGCTTGCTGGGGGATTAGTGGCGAACGGGTGAGTAACACGTGAGTAACCTGCCCTTGACTCTGGGATAAGCCTGGGAAACTGGGTCTAATACCGGATATGACTCCTCATCGCATGGTGGGGGGTGGAAAGCTTTTGTGGTTTTGGATGGACTCGCGGCCTATCAGCTTGTTGGTGGGGTAATGGCCTACCAAGGCGACGACGGGTAGCCGGCCTGAGAGGGTGACCGGCCACACTGGGACTGAGACACGGCCCAGACTCCTACGGGAGGCAGCAGTGGGGAATATTGCACAATGGGCGCAAGCCTGATGCAGCGACGCCGCGTGAGGGATGACGGCCTTCGGGTTGTAAACCTCTTTCAGTAGGGAAGAAGCGTAAGTGACGGTACCTGCAGAAGAAGCGCCGGCTAACTACGTGCCAGCAGCCGCGGTAATACGTAGGGCGCAAGCGTTATCCGGAATTATTGGGCGTAAAGAGCTCGTAGGCGGTTTGTCGCGTCTGCTGTGAAAGACCGGGGCTCAACTCCGGTTCTGCAGTGGGTACGGGCAGACTAGAGTGCAGTAGGGGAGACTGGAATTCCTGGTGTAGCGGTGAAATGCGCAGATATCAGGAGGAACACCGATGGCGAAGGCAGGTCTCTGGGCTGTAACTGACGCTGAGGAGCGAAAGCATGGGGAGCGAACAGGATTAGATACCCTGGTAGTCCATGCCGTAAACGTTGGGCACTAGGTGTGGGGGACATTCCACGTTTTCCGCGCCGTAGCTAACGCATTAAGTGCCCCGCCTGGGGAGTACGGCCGCAAGGCTAAAACTCAAAGGAATTGACGGGGGCCCGCACAAGCGGCGGAGCATGCGGATTAATTCGATGCAACGCGAAGAACCTTACCAAGGCTTGACATGAACCGGTAATGCCTGGAAACAGGTGCCCCGCTTGCGGTCGGTTTACAGGTGGTGCATGGTTGTCGTCAGCTCGTGTCGTGAGATGTTGGGTTAAGTCCCGCAACGAGCGCAACCCTCGTTCTATGTTGCCAGCGCGTGATGGCGGGGACTCATAGGAGACTGCCGGGGTCAACTCGGAGGAAGGTGGGGACGACGTCAAATCATCATGCCCCTTATGTCTTGGGCTTCACGCATGCTACAATGGCCGGTACAAAGGGTTGCGATACTGTGAGGTGGAGCTAATCCCAAAAAGCCGGTCTCAGTTCGGATTGGGGTCTGCAACTCGACCCCATGAAGTCGGAGTCGCTAGTAATCGCAGATCAGCAACGCTGCGGTGAATACGTTCCCGGGCCTTGTACACACCGCCCGTCAAGTCACGAAAGTTGGTAACACCCGAAGCCGGTGGCCTAACCCTTGTGGGGGGAGCCGTCGAAGGTGGGACCGGCGATTGGGACTAAGTCGTAACAAGGTAGCCGTACCGGAAGGTGCGGCTGGATCACCTCCTTTCTAAGGAGCTGCTAACAAC
>NZ_JAWRXG010000170.1:0-272 GCF_046535135.1 Arthrobacter sp. SIMBA_036 | reverse complement strand
AGCGCGCTTGGCGTGTTCATAAAAATTCTCGCCCGCCTCCGTCGGCATCAAGCCTTGCGTCGTCCCCAACAGCAGCATGGTGCCGACGCGCTCTTCGAGTTGGGCGATCATTTTGGAAATTGCCGGCTGTCCGACACGCAACTGCCGCGCGGCACCGGTGAATGATCCGGTATCGACGACGCGCACAAAGGCATCCATGGCAGCGAGCCGGTTCATGGGGTATTCCTCCTTGGAATGACGCATATGTCTTCATCGCGGCTTCCCCCGTCAAG
>NZ_JAWRXG010000169.1:0-273 GCF_046535135.1 Arthrobacter sp. SIMBA_036 | reverse complement strand
ACGCTCGCTCATGTGATTGAGCGCGTCTTTTCACTTTCGGCTAGTTATAGCGGTTTCTATAGCGCGTCTACTGCTGATGTCGATAGGCCCCTAGATCCGATGCGATATGCGAAGCGCGGTGTGTTAGTACTGGACGAGCAATGAACGCAGTAAGTAAAGGCCGAAAGCTCGCGGAAATAGAAATCGGACGCCGGTGCGATGACTTCGTCGACGCACGGGTCGGTGCTGTTGTTATTACTTATCATCCCAACATCGAAAAGCTGGAGGCGGTAC
>NZ_JAWRXG010000049.1:0-443 GCF_046535135.1 Arthrobacter sp. SIMBA_036 | reverse complement strand
GTGATTTCCACCGTGCCGCCGAAGGCTTTCTCGGCGATGTCCAGGGAGTGGTAGCGGCGGGTCCATTCCGGGTCTTCGACCGTGGTGACTTTGTGCCAGAGTTCCACGGTGTCCGGGCGGGTGGCGCGTTCGGGGGCGTAGGAGTCCACGTGGTGCCACGCGCCGTCCTGCAGCGCGACGGTGAAGATGTACGGGATGGAGTGGTCCAAGGTTTCGCGGGAGGCGGTGGGGGAGTATTTTTGGGGGTCGTTGGCGCCGGAGCCGATGACGTAGTGGGTGTGGTGGCTGGTCTTGATCAGGACCGAGGCCACGTTGGCGGGGTCGGTGGTTTCGGGGTGTTCGCGGTGGAGCTTCCGGGCCAGGTCAATCCAGGCCTGGGCCTGGTATTCGGCGGAGTGTTCCTTGGTGTAGGTGTCCAGGATCGCGCGTTTCGCCTCGCCCGG
>NZ_JAWRXG010000168.1:0-273 GCF_046535135.1 Arthrobacter sp. SIMBA_036 | reverse complement strand
GGCTGCTGAAGCAGGTGCCGTGGACGACGGCTGAGCACAAGATCCACGCGTTGTCTGCGGGCAATGCTGCTGCTGACGCGCTGGATATTGCCCGCGGCGCGGCCTGCCTCGTCATCGAGCGCCGGACCTGGAGCAATGCCGGGCCGGTGACCCACGTGCGCTTTACCTATCCTGGCGACCGGCATGCGCTTGTCGCCCGTTTCTGCCCGGCTTCCTGAGAATCGACCGCCTGCTTATTGCGAATCATGCGCCAAATAGCGGAAGTAAACGCCA
>NZ_JAWRXG010000048.1:0-443 GCF_046535135.1 Arthrobacter sp. SIMBA_036 | reverse complement strand
CCGGGCGAGGCGAAACGCGCGATCCTGGACACCTACACCAAGGAACACTCCGCCGAATACCAGGCCCAGGCCTGGATCGACCTGGCCCGGAAGCTCCACCGCGAACACCCCGAAACCACCGACCCCGCCAACGTCGCCTCCGTGCTGATCAAGACCAGCCACCACACCCACTACGTGATCGGTTCCGGCGCTAACGACCCCCAGAAATACTCCCCCACCGCCTCCCGGGAAACGCTGGACCACTCCATCCCGTACATCTTCACCGTCGCTTTGCAGGACGGCGCGTGGCACCACGTGGACTCATATGCCCCCGAGCGCGCTACCCGCCCGGACACCGTTGAACTCTGGCACAAAGTCACCACGGTTGAAGACCCGGAATGGACCCGCCGCTACCACTCCCTGGACATCGCCGAGAAAGCCTTCGGCGGCACGGTGGAAATCAC
>NZ_JAWRXG010000167.1:0-273 GCF_046535135.1 Arthrobacter sp. SIMBA_036 | reverse complement strand
CCATTAATGCCAGGCCGGACTTTATCCGCGAACAAGAAAAAGCAAAAAAAGGAGGCCGAAAAAGAAACTCTGATGAAGTATATGAGGCTACGACTACCATTTATATTCCCGGGCAATACTATGATTTTATAAAAGATGTTACTTATAATAAAGTGATTGCAGGAGACCTGTATTTTAAAGACTGGGATCTTTTAGAGGAAAGTATCCTAAAACTAAGAAAGAAATACGGTAAAAATATCCAGCCACGTCCGGATTACATTCGTGAGGATGAAA
>NZ_JAWRXG010000166.1:0-273 GCF_046535135.1 Arthrobacter sp. SIMBA_036 | reverse complement strand
CTCAGGGTCGAGCGCCGAGGTGGGCTCATCGAAGAACATTACCCGGGGTTTCATGGCGAGCGCCCTAGCAATGGCCACGCGCTGCTTCTGACCGCCCGAAAGGCTCTCTGGAAAGTGACCCGCTCGGTCAGCAAGGCCGACCTGTTCGAGCATGGCTATGCCTTCTACATCGGCATCGCGACGGGAAAGGCCGTTGACCAAACGCAGTGCCTCGGTCACGTTCTCAAGCGCAGTACGATGGGGCCAGAGATGAAAGTGCTGGAACACCATGCC
>NZ_JAWRXG010000165.1:0-273 GCF_046535135.1 Arthrobacter sp. SIMBA_036 | reverse complement strand
CATCATGTTCTGGGATGCCTCTCATCTCAGCGCCATCGCACAGTATGACCGTATCGGCCCATCGACCGTGCCGGAATTCGTCGCCTTCGGCCTGGCGGCTCTCGGTCTCTGGACCGTTGCCGAAGCCTGGCGTGGTGAATTTCCCGAGCGCGAAAAGCAGGAAGTACCACCCGTTCTCTGGGTGATTGCCGGTCTTGCCTGTCAGATGATCTTCCTGCGTATCGCAGGGTTCTCGATCGCGACGGGCCTGCTCTTCGCCCTGACCGCGCGCGG
>NZ_JAWRXG010000164.1:0-273 GCF_046535135.1 Arthrobacter sp. SIMBA_036 | reverse complement strand
CGATTGGATTACCTTCAGCGCTCAACACTGAGAGACCGCCAAGGGCGCGTCCGAGGCTTGGGCCGTAACCCGTCGCGGCGATGAGAATGTCTGGGTCGACAATCTCGCCGCCGGCCAAATGAACCCTGCCGCCAAGCACGCGGTCAACCTCGCGGACAACCGCGATCCGGCCGGCCTTTATCGCGCCCATTGCTCCGTCGTCGACGGGGATTGCAATATGATCGCACCTGAGCCGGGTCGCCGCTCCCCGAGCGGGCTTTGGAAAGCCGAACC
>NZ_JAWRXG010000163.1:0-273 GCF_046535135.1 Arthrobacter sp. SIMBA_036 | reverse complement strand
ATCCGGCTGCCGGAATTAAAGCGTTGGAGTTTCTGTACAGCACTAAACCTGCTGAAATTCCTACCCACGAGATGAAGATAATTGCTTCATATCCGTTACTCCAAGGCGCATGTCCAGAAATATACCATCTTGCTACCAATCCTAAGAAATGACAGATATACCCGATTAACCCTAAAGCAATGATGATTTTGATGATTTTATTTAAGAGCTTATTAGATTTAAATAGTTCAACAAAACCTAATATTAACAACAATCCACCAATGATGGTATAGA
>NZ_JAWRXG010000162.1:0-273 GCF_046535135.1 Arthrobacter sp. SIMBA_036 | reverse complement strand
AGCGGTGTACCAGGTTTTCTATCGTGAGCCTTTGAGCGATGAAAACGCTCGTGACAGACACTGTCAGAACCGATGGATAAATAGCATTCGCTGTGCCTGTTAGGCCGAACCCAATTGAATTGTGGAATCGTGCACATAGCATGGGCATACACGATCCGACAGGATCTGCGCCAAGCGAGGCGGGGGGTCGAACTGGTAAAAGATGGAAGAGAATGATCTATTGGTGAACCTGCCCAAAAACTTGACGCGTAAATAATGCAAATCCGGGGATGG
>NZ_JAWRXG010000161.1:0-273 GCF_046535135.1 Arthrobacter sp. SIMBA_036 | reverse complement strand
CAAGGCGTGCATCGACAGTCCGCTGCTCGGGGCTCAGCGCTTCAAGTGTATCGAACGGCTCTTCGATCTTCCATGCATCGGGTCCGAGGCTGCCGCCTTCCAGCCCATCCACGTAGAACCAGTCGACGGTGATGATGTGATTCAGCGTCATCTTGATCGAAGGGAAGAAGCTGGTGCGATGCGCTTCGAACTCGCCCGACTGCAGCCGGAGGCAGGCGTCGAGCAATCTGACATTGGCGAGCGCATTGTTATAGGCGAGCTTGCGGAAAACCC
>NZ_JAWRXG010000160.1:0-273 GCF_046535135.1 Arthrobacter sp. SIMBA_036 | reverse complement strand
CTTCCCTGGATCTTCCAACACACCCACTCGGCCCGACGCTATGAGGGGTGACGACACGGAAGTGATCGGGTTGTCCGGCTTGTTAGAGCGGGGCACGAACTCCTGGCCACGCTATGGGCGGCTCACCTGCCCAAAGCCAATCGGCAGGACAGACCTCCGAACACCTACCAATCCGAACGCCTACCAAGACGAGAAAACCTAGTGCACTGCCGGGGGCTCGCCTTGCGGCTCCAGCTGTTGACGTGCATCCTCAGCATGCTGATGCGCAACGTC
>NZ_JAWRXG010000159.1:0-274 GCF_046535135.1 Arthrobacter sp. SIMBA_036 | reverse complement strand
CTGATGCATCTTCTCGACAGCATTGCCCGGCAGCCGCCCGACCATCCAGTCGCGCGGCTTATTGCTGAGGGGATTATCGAGCGCGTGTCGGAGGCTCGCGACACTTTCCGGTTCCGGCATGTGCTGATGCAGGAGGCCGCTTATGGCAGCCTCCTGAAAACCGACAGGCGCCGCATCGACCGGCTGATCGCAGAACGGTTGATCGGCGAGGAAGTGCCATGCCTGCCTGCCGCAATCGCCGCCTGGCAATGCGCCGAGGCGGGATTGCACGAAG
>NZ_JAWRXG010000158.1:0-274 GCF_046535135.1 Arthrobacter sp. SIMBA_036 | reverse complement strand
ATTTCAGGTATTCGCCCAAACCTCAACTAAAAATATCACAATAACATCCATTCCGATTGATTTTAAAGATCAGACAAAATATTATACCCAATATCAAAAGACAGTAAAAGTAACACGGGACAAAACAGAGCAAATTATGCAAAAGGAATTTGGCTCTGCAGATTATTCAATTCTTTTTGATAATTTAAATGGAATTCAAATTCCAAATAAGAATTTTAATAAACTAAAATTTCACGATCTGGATTTTGTCTATATTCAACTATTCAAATAGGCC
>NZ_JAWRXG010000157.1:0-274 GCF_046535135.1 Arthrobacter sp. SIMBA_036 | reverse complement strand
CACTCACTTTCTTTTTATTAAAGACAGTATTCCTGCTCTTACAACTAATCATAGCTATAAGTATAATGGTGTAGCACAAAAATTTTAACATTTGTTTTTCTTATCGAAAGATGAAATGTAAGATTTAATCCATCTTAGTTACTTTGAGTTTAAAATACTGTTTCGTACTTTACATTTTTTAGAATCTCTTTCTAAACAATTATTATCTTTAGATAGGCGAGAATAAATTTCTTTTTTTTCGTTTTCTATTTCAGATTTACTAAATCCGCCTGCC
>NZ_JAWRXG010000011.1:0-177342 GCF_046535135.1 Arthrobacter sp. SIMBA_036 | reverse complement strand
AAACAACAGACACTAACCGGCACCACCCACACCCCACAGGGTCCAGGATCGCTCCGGAGCAACTTTTCAAACTTACCCGAATCTGCCGCACGAAGCAAACCAGATCCCGGGCCTCCCCTACCAATCAGAAGCACACAAAAGGCGCTAACTAAATTGATAATTTGAAGGGAGTTTGGCCGCCATATTTCCGCATCAGCGGCGGCGACTCGAATTACTTTACACGCGCCCCACCGCCAAACCAAATCCACGTGAACACCTTGGAAACCCCCGTAAGTACGCGCCAAACAGGCCAAATACGAGGTTCAAAGCGGCCAAATACCCCGTGACGTTTTCCAGTGAAGCCCATCACATGCCGAAAGCTCCACCGCAGGTGGGAGGGCAAGCACCAGGGAGCGTCAGTGACCGCCGGTTCCTTCGGTCTTGCGCATCATGGCCCCAAGCACCACGGCTGCAAGGGCAACGATGGTTGCAGCCAGGAAGGCTGCTTGCATGCCGGCCACCAAACCGGAGCTTGCGGACACCGCAGCGTAGATGGACACCAGGAGCGCGGTTCCCGCTGCACCCGAAACCTGCTGGGCGGTGCTGATGATCGCCGAACCATGTGAGTACAGGTGCGGCGGGAGGGGGTTGAGCCCGGTGGTGAAGGCTGGGGTGAAGAGCAGAGCCAAGCCGAAGCTCAGCGCAACGTGCAGCACGATGACCCAAGCAAGGGCGCTCGACTCATTCAGCCGGGAGAACTGCCACAGCGTCAGCGCCATCAACACGGATCCGGACACGGTCAGGGGCAACGGACCCACCTTGTCGAAAATCCGTCCGATGACCGGGCCCAGCAACCCCATGGCCAGGCCGCCCGGCAACAGCGCCAATCCGGTCTCCATCGGCTGCAAGTGCAGGGTGTTTTGCAGGTAGAGGGGCAGCAGGATGACGCCTCCGAAGAGGGCCATCATGGCAACCACCATCAGCAGCGTTGACACTGTGAACATGCGGAACTTAAAGGCGCGAAGATCCAACAGCGGCGCGTCCGACTTCTGGAGCCGCAGCTGCCGGAAAACAAACAACGCCAAACAAAGGACCCCGACTACCAAGGCTACAACCGGAACGGTTCCGGCGTTGGCGCCACCAATCTGGCTCAGGCCGTAGACCAGCCCACCAAAGGCCGGAACGGTGAGTATCACAGAGGTAACGTCCAAGGTGGTCTTGCCGCGCTCCCCCACGTTGGTGAGGTACTTGGCACCAATGGCGAAAGCGGCCAACGCTACCGGCAACACGAAGACGAACATGAAACGCCAAGAAAAGTGGTCCAGGATGATGCCGGAGACTGTGGGCCCCATGGCGGGAGCCACAGAGATAGCGATACTCACGTTACCCATGACTGCACCCCGCTTGGACATAGGAACCAAGGTCAGGATGGTGGTCATCAACAACGGCAGCATAATGGCGGTGCCACCGGCTTGGACGATTCGGGCAAGGAGCAGCACCAGGAAGCCCGGAGCCAGGGCAGCCAGCAGCGTTCCACCGCTGAAGAGGCCCATCGCAAGCATGAAAGCACCGCGGGTGGTCATTCGCTGCAGGATGAAACCCGTGGTGGGAATGACCACGGCCATGGTCAACATGAAGCCGGTTGCCAACCACTGCACCGTAGACGGAGTCACTTGCAGATCGGTCATCAGCCGCTGGAGCGCGACGTTCATGATGGTCTCGTTCAGGATCACCACGAACGTGGCCACCAACAACGTGACAATGACCGTCACGGACTCACGTGACATCTTGTCCGACGTCGTTCCTGACGCGGGAGCCTGCCGCGCTGCGTCAGCGGAAGTCTCGGGCCTGGATGGAACGGCTGCCGTTGTTGAACTGGCAGCGCCGGAAACGGCATCGCCGTTGGCGTCGGAAGTGACGTCGGTAGACATGAGGGTCCCTGAAGTTGATGTGGGTGTCCGGCGATCGTTGCCGGTAAAGACAGGAACAGTCTAAACGTCAGCTACATTCCCGTCAGTAGGAAACCCAAACGTTAGGAATCCAGTGGTGCGTTGTCTATCAGGCGCACAGGACCCACCTTGGCGGCAATGATGGCGAGCCCTTCGCCGCGGAACGGCGTCTCCCGGCAGTTCTCGGCGAGAGGTTCCAGCGTCAGGGGATCGACGACGTCGAAATAGTCCAGTTCCACCAGCGGCTGGGAGCGGACAAGCTCGACGGCGGACTCGACGTCGAGCGGTTCGTGTGCATTTGCCCGCGCTTCGAGCAGGCGCAAAGCCCGCGACAACACCAGTGCGGCGTCACGCTCGACGTCGGACAGGAAACGGTTGCGACTGGAAAGGGCCAGGCCGTCTTCACTGCGGACAGTCGGGACAGGGACAACCTCGACAGGGAAATTGAGGTCGGCAACCATGCGTTTCACGAGGGCCAATTGCTGGGCGTCCTTCTGGCCGAAGTAGGCGCGGTAGGCCGGCGTCGAACCGTCAAAAGCCGCACCGCCTGGAAGCCCGAGATGCAGCAGCTTGGCGACGACGGTCAGTGCACCGTCAAAGTGGCCGGGCCGGGAGGCGCCTTCCCATTTCTCGCCGAGGGAGCCGGAGGTGACCCGGACCAACGGCTGGCCACCTGGGTACATCTCATCAACGGACGGCGCAAAGACCAGATCCACGCCTTCGGCGTCCAGCAAAGCCATATCTGCCTCGAGGGTCCGCGGATACCGGTCAAGGTCGACGGCATCCCCGAACTGCAAGGGGTTCACAAAGATGGTGGCCACCACGACGTCGTTCTGGGCCACGGCCGTACGGGCAAGGGCGGCGTGACCTGAATGCAGGGCGCCCATGGTGGGAATCAACCCTTGTGAGCTGCCCCGCTTGGCTCCCAGTAGCCGCGCACTCTCGGAACGCAATTCAGCGGCAGTAGTGACGAGTTTGATGGGCATCGTTCAGTTTCCTTTCGGGGCGTCGGGTTCGGCCTCCAACGCCTCGCCTATCTCGGTGAGTTGTTCCGGGCGCAGGAGCCCACGGTTTCCAGCCCTGCGGGCAGTCGCGCGCGCCATGGCTTGGTAAGCGGCCAAGATATCGCCGCCGGCACCGCCGTCGTACTCCCTCAGCGCCTGGGCGTGCGCTGAAACGGTACCCACATCGCCGCGCGCGACGGGTCCCGTCAAGGCCGCTTCGCCCGAGGCGAGGGCGTTCTCCAGCGTGGCGCGCAGCAGTGGACCCAACATGGACTCAGGGGCGTCGACGCCGATCTCCCGCAGCAGCTGCGATGCTTGCGCAACCAGGGTGACCATGTGGTTTGAGCTGTGCGCCAAGGCTGCATGGTAAAGGGTTCGGTCGGCCTCCGCGATCGCTACCGGTTCCGCTCCCATTTCCACAACCAGGGCTTGGGCGATCGGCAACATAGCTGCATCGGCCGTGACGCCGAACGTGCAGTCCATCAGCCGGGTCAGGTCAAGGCTCATCCCCGTGAACGTCATTGCGGGGTGCAGCGCCAACGGAATCGCACCGGCCCCGCGCACGGGATTGAGGATTCCCACGCCGAAGCGCCCCGACGTGTGCGCCACCAGCCGCCCCGGTTGCCAAGCGCCCAGAGCGGCCAACCCGCTGACCAGCTCGCCTAAGGAATCATCGGGGACAGCCAACAACACCAGTTCCGAACGTTCCACGATTTCCTGGATCTCCAGGATGGGAACACCTGGCAGGAGGGTTTCGGCACGCTCCCGGCTGGCCTCGGATACTGCGGAAACTCCGACGACGGCGTGTTCGGCCGCGCGCAGGGCAGCACCGAGGACGGCACCTACCTTGCCCGCGCCAATGATGCCTACTCCGAGTCGACCAGGCCTAGCCATGGTGGTGTGCCTCCTCTTGGATTGATTTCTGCTGGATGCTTATTGGGGGTTGCGCCGGCAACTGCTCCCTGGATTCGTGCTGCCGGGCCTCACGCGCGCTGGCAGCCTGCTGGTCGAAGAGTTCCACGGCCTGCTCGACGCCGGCCTGGAATAGTCGCGGCGAAACAGGGCCCGCAGTGGTGTGCAGGACAAGATCGGCGACGCCAAACAAGCGGGCCAAGGGTCCTTGCTGCAGGGTCATGGATTGGGTCCGCTGGTGCGGGACGATGACGAGGGCATGCCACCAACGGCCGGACCTGAGCAGTAACGCGGTCCTGGTGGACAGGAACCCGTTGCGTCGCCAACCCAACGGAGCCAACAACCAGGCTCGCCGAGGAGTGGTGACAAAGCCGTCCAGAGGTCCTGTCTGGCCGCGCGGAGCCAACCCCTCAAGGCCCGCGGAAAACACCCGTTCGGGCTGATCAACCCCGGGGTCGGGCAACACGAGCGACAGCATGCGCATGACCTCAGCCTTCCTCCCCACAGGCAACAGCGTGGTGCGGGCCGCATGCTCGTGCCGTTCGCCTCCCCCGTAACCGGCTACGTTGACATGGATCCGATACCATCCGAAGATCCTCCAGATGGGCGGCTGCGTCACCTTGACGGCTTGGATCCTTCCGGGTGGCAACGTCTGGACCCGGGTATCCAACAACCCGTACCGGAAGCGGATGCCGTCCGGGGAGATCGCTGCACTGAAGTTGTATCCCTTATTGAACGAACCCCAATACGCAGCGCCGATGCCCAAGAAAGCCGGGATCACGGCCAGCAGGATCGCGTCATTATCCGTGTACACGGACAATGCCACGGACGCTGCCGCCCCGAGGACGATAGCCACAGTGTGCTCACTGAGCAGCAGGGAACCCAAAAGGCGCGACGGCGGTACTGACACCACAAGCTGTTCAGGTGCCACGGGAGCGACGCCATCCACACCCGCAACTCCGGCCGCGCGGGCAAGAATGGTTGCGCGCAGTTGCTTGGCCTGCTCCAGGGGTAGGTAGGAAAGGCGCACCGCCGACCGTCCGGCGTCGGCAACATCGAACTTGAGTTCGGCGAGACCCAGGATGCGCGGCAAGAGCGGCTGCACGATATCTATCGCCTGGACCCGGTCCAGGCGGGCCTGCCGCTGTTGTTTGAAGAGGAAGCCGGTATTGACCCGAACGTACCCCTCGGCCACCTGATAGCGGTAAAAATACCAACTCAGGAGGAACCCGCCGACTGCGAGTAGCAGCACCGCGCCGCCACCGGCCAGGAGCCACGGCACCCGGGCGTTGAAATGCGGGTCCACGAGACTCCGGCCCTGCAGCATCCGCTCGAAAGCGTCGCGGCCAAAGAAATATACGACGGCGACCAGCCCCACCCAACCACGAACGAACGGCGACGCGGGATGGACGCGGTGCCAACCGGCGTCGACCGTGTGCACTGCCGAACCCGCAGCCTGGCTACCCTTCAAACTCACAGTCCGGCCAGCCTGGCTTCTCCACGGGCCGATAACTGCTCGCGCAGCCGGGCGCCCTCCGCCGTCGGGAGCCCAGGTAGATGCGCGTGGGTACCGGCAGCAGCGGTATGGAGTTTCACAGTGCAAAGCCCCAAGGCGCGTTCAACCGGGCCTACGGCAACGTCCACGTATTGCATCCGGCCATACGGGACCACCAAGGTGCGCTGGAAGAAGATGCCGCGACGGATGAGGAGGTCATCGTCACGCTCGGCATAGCCGATGGCTCGGACTTGCCGCGGAATCAGCACCAACCGCCACAAGGCCACGATGAGCACCAACCCGGGTACGGCGATGGCAAGCCACAACGGCGGCCACTGCCACCCGGCAAACTGCACAAAGACCAAGGGGAGGGCCAGGACGGCAACCAGCAACAGGGTGCCGATGGCCCATTCAACCAAGCGCACTGTGACGTACTTAGGTGAGACCTTCAGCCACTGGACGCCGGGCGGGTCAATCGCCGCGGTACGCATACTCGCCTTCACCCTTGGCTTCGCCCCTTCGGGTGTCCGGCCCCGGCGTACCGCCCTCAAAGTCCTCCGGAGGGATGCGGCAGAAACGTTCAACCACCACGCCAACAATGATCATCACCACACCGCCACCGCCCGTCAGGAGGGCGTTGGCAAGAATGCCCTGGTCGCTGCGCAGGCTCCCCACTCCCAAGAGGTCCAGGGAAATGCCGGCATGCCAACCAAACAGCAGGGTGCCCGCGTAAGCACAGGCTTGGGCCAAAATCAACGTACGCGCAGCAAGGATCGGGTTCAGCATGTGCTTCTTCTTCCCGTTCCGCCAACGCAGGACGCGGATGCCCATGACCAGCGTGAGCCCGGCGATCACACCCATGGTGACCAAGGCGGAGACTGGGAGCACGGGAGTGGGCATGCTGAAACGGACGGTGCTGGTGCTGGCCAACCAACCAATGACGGCGGCGATGACGACCATGACCACCAACACCACAGGGCGCATAGCTTTCATCGTTACTCCACCGCCCCCGCTGCTGGGATGCCGGCGATGTCACCGAAGCCATCGAAGCGGCGGATATCCGGCATGTCATCGGCGACGGCGGCCAGTTCGGCAACGCTGCGGCCGTTCAATTCCGCATGGGGTTCCAACAGGGACCACGGGTACAGGACGAAAGCCCGCACAGCGGCGCGTGGATGCGGCAGCGTGAGCACAGGGTCCTCGCTCACCACGTCACCAAAAACGATGATGTCAACGTCCAGGGTCCTGGGTCCCCAGCGAACCTCACGGGTCCGGTGATGCTTCTGTTCAACTGCGTGGCAGTGCTTCAGCAACTCATGCGGCGTTAACAAGGTTTCAATGGCCATGACCATGTTCAGGAAGTCCGGCTGTCCCTCGGGACCGCCCACGGGCTTCGTCTGCACCACCGGGGAAACTCCCAGGAGACGGACCTCTGGCGGGTCCACAAGATCGGCGACGGCCGTGGACAAAGTGTCGTTGCGTTCCCCCAGGTTGCTGCCGAGGGCCAGGATGGCTTTGGTGTAGGGAGAGGTCATGAGCGCCCCCGATGGACACTGACTGTGACATCACCAAATGGCACTTCGATAGGAGCCTTGGGTTTGTGGACCGTCACGTCCACGGCCGCCACCATCGGGTAGTTAGCCAGAATCCCGTCAGCGATCCGCACAGCCAACCCCTCGATGAGGTTCAGGGGTTCGCCCTCAATGTGCTTGGTGATCAACTCAGCGACTTCGCCGTAATGCGCCGTGTACTGAAGATCGTCGGTTTCAGCAGCCTTGGCGAAGTCCATGGACAGTACGGCGTCGACGACGAACGGCTGTCCGTCGCGTCGCTCGAAATCAAACACTCCATGGTGTCCCACGGCGGTGACCCCGGTCAGGGTGATCCTGTCCACAGCAGCCTCCCAATCAGCGGGCTACGCGAGCGGCGACTTTGACGGCGTCAAGGCTTGGGCCGACGTCGTGAACCCGGACGGCCCACACGCCCTTGGCGGCGCTCAATGCCGTGATTGCGGCCGTCGCTGCATCGCGCTCAAGGGGCGCCGCGGACTTGCCGGCGACTGTGAGGAGTGAGCCTAGGAAGCGCTTGCGGGATGCTGCCACAACAACCGGGTGGCCCAGCGTGAAGAACCGGTCAAGGTTGGCGAGGATTTCCCAGTTGTGGTCCTCGTTCTTGGCGAAGCCCAGGCCGGGATCAACGATGATCTGTTCGGGAGCGACGCCAGCGGCGTACAGCTTGTCCCGGACACCACGCAGTTCCGCCACGACGTCGTCAGCCACGTTTCCGTACTCGGCCAAGCCATCCATGGTCACGGCATCGCCACGACGATGGGTCAGGATGTAAGGGACCTTGGTGCGTGCCACAAGTTCCGGCATATCCGGTTCCATGGTCAGGCCGGACACGTCATTGATGATTGCCGCACCGGCCTCAACGGCAGCAGCCGCAGTGGCTGTGTGCATGGTGTCAATGGAAACCAAGGCACCGGCCTTCACCAGGGCAGCAATGACGGGCAGGACGCGCCGCTGCTCTTCCTCGGGCGAAACCGGCTCAGCGCCGGATCGGGTGGACTCACCTCCGACGTCGATGATGTCGGCTCCCGCGTAGAACATCCGCAAACCCAGCGCGATGGCTGAGTCCGGGGTCCTGTGGCTGCCGCCATCACTGAATGAATCGGGGGTGACGTTCAGGATTCCCATGACGAGCGTGCGGTCCTTCGGCAGGTCCTGGAACCTGGCCGCCGGGCGCGGCTTGCGAAGAATCGGCAGGGGGTTTGTGGCCGGGCCGGTTCCGGGTGCTGCAGCGAGGGAATCCATTTGCTTACCTTCCGAGTATGAGGCTCATGGCCTCGGCGCGGGTGGCCGGGTCATGGAGTTGACCGCGCACCGCGCTGGTGACGGTCTTGGCGCCAGGCTTGCGGATCCCGCGCATGGACATGCACATGTGTTCGCATTCGACGACGACAATGGCTCCCCGCGGATTGAGGTGCTTTACCAGCGCCTCGACGATCTGCGTGGTGAGCCGTTCCTGCACCTGCGGGCGGCGGGCATAAATATCCACCAGCCGTGCAAGCTTGCTCAGTCCGGTCACTTTGCCGTCATGTGACGGAATATAACCGACATGTGCCACTCCGTGGAACGGCACCAAGTGGTGCTCGCACGTGGAATAGAAGGGGATGTCCTTCACGAGGACAAGCTCTTCGTGGTCGAGGTCGAACGTGGTGGAAAGGACATCCGCAGGGTGCTGATGCAGCCCTGCGAAAACCTCGGCGTACGCTTTGGCGACCCGCTTTGGCGTGTCCTGGAGGCCGCCGCGATCAGGGTCCTCACCTATGGCCAGCAAAATTTCGCGGACAGCCGCTTCAATGCGCGGGCGGTCCACCTTGTACCCCGAATGGGAGCCCACGGCGGAACCGTGGGCGGCGGCGAGGTCGTCGTCGTCGAAATGAGTCACAGCAGAAGCTTAGCCGTGAAGCGGGGAGTCGTTGCCGGCGTCGGGCTGCGGTGCCTCGAAGGAGTCCTGGCTGCTGACGCCCTGCGCGTGCGGAGCAACAACATCCAACGGCTCGTCCAAGCGGGCCTTCTTGGCTTCCTCCTGGGCTTCGCGGGCAGCGCGCTCGGCACGGCTCTCCACAGGGGGAATGGACTGAACGGGACGCGACTCCTTGGACAACCAGATCTCGCGGAAATCGCGCTTCCGGATGTCGTGGAAAATCTCCGCGATCTCGGCCTGGTTGAGTGTTTCGCGTTCCAGCAGTTCAAGAGCGAGGCGGTCAAGGACATCGCGGTTTTCCGTCAGGATGGCGTAAGCCTCATCGTGGGCCTGATCGATCAGGCGCCGCACTTCCTCATCCACCACGTAGGCGATCTGGTCCGAGAAATTCCGCTCCTGGGCGGCATCGCGGCCGAGGAACGGCTCGCCCCCGCCCTGGCCGAGTTTCACGGCACCGACGCGCTCGCTCATACCGTACTGTGTGACCATCTTCCGGGCGGTGGAGGTGGCCTTTTCAATGTCATTCGAGGCACCCGTGGAAGGATCGTGGAACACGATTTCCTCCGCTACGCGCCCGCCCATGGCGTACGCCATCTGGTCGAGAAGTTCGTTGCGGGTCACCGAGTACTTGTCGTCCTCAGGAATCACCATGGTGTAGCCAAGGGCACGCCCACGCGGCAGGATGGTGATCTTTGTAACCGGAGCGGAATTACGCAGTGCCGCAGCAACCAATGCGTGGCCACCTTCGTGGTACGCGGTAATTTTGCGCTCAAGTTCCTTCATGACGCGGCTGCGCTTTTGCGGGCCGGCCATAACGCGGTCGATTGCCTCATCCAATGCGCGGTCGTCAATCAGGTTGGCGTTGGAACGGGCCGTCAGAAGCGCAGCCTCGTTGAGGACGTTGGCCAGGTCCGCACCGGTGTAGCCGGGGGTCTTCTTGGCAACAGCGCGCAGGTCGATGCCGGGAGCCATCGGCTTGCCCTTAGCGTGCACGTTGAGGATCTGCTCGCGGCCGATCATGTCGGGCGCTTCCACCGTGATCTGGCGGTCGAAACGGCCAGGGCGCAGCAAGGCCGGGTCAAGGACATCCGGACGGTTTGTGGCCGCGATGAGGATGACATTGGTCTTGACGTCGAACCCGTCCATCTCCACCAGGAGCTGGTTCAGCGTCTGCTCACGCTCGTCATTGCCACCGCCGATACCGGCACCACGGTGACGGCCGACGGCGTCGATCTCATCCACGAAGATGATGGCCGGGGAATTGGCCTTGGCCTGTTCGAAGAGGTCGCGGACGCGGGAAGCACCAACACCGACGAACATTTCCACGAAGTCCGAGCCGGAGATGGAGAAGAAGGGAACGCCGGCCTCGCCGGCAACAGCGCGGGCCAGCAGCGTTTTACCGGTACCTGGCGGCCCGTACAACAGCACGCCTTTGGGGATCTTGGCGCCGACGGCCTGGAACTTCGCCGGCTCAGCGAGGAATTCCTTGATTTCCTGGAGCTCCTCCACGGCCTCTTCAGCACCGGCAACGTCAGCGAACGTCACCTGCGGCATGTCCTTGTTGACCATCTTGGCCTTGGACTTGCCGAACTGCATCACCTTGGAACCACCGCCCTGCATACGGGACAGCAGGAACCAGAACAGAACTCCAAGCAGCAGCACCGGGATAAGCAGCGAGAACAACCCGGAGAACCAGTTGTTCTCCACGGGCTGGTCAGTGAAACCCTTGGACGGGTTGGCGTTGGTTACAGCCTTGACCACATCCGTACCACGGTCGGTGACGTAGAAGAACTGGACGTTCTTACCCTTGTCCTGACCGTCCAGGTTCAAGTTGTCCTTGAGGACCAGATCAACGCGGTTCTCGGCGTCGTAAATCTTTGCCTGCTCCACCTTGCCGTTTTGGGCGAGGAGGTCCAGGCCGTCCTTGGTATCGATCCGGGTGGATCCGCCCGGCGCGAGCGTCGCGAATGCCACCAGGAGCAAGCCAACGACGACGACGATCCAGATGCCCGGGCCCTTGAAGAAACTCTTAGCTTTCATCTGATCGGGGGCATGCCCCGTCCCTCCTGGTAGTGCTGCTAGGCGCAACTTCTGCGCACGAGTGGTGCTGCTTGTTTCAAGCTATACACCGTTCCCAGTGACTCACGCACCGGATAGTGCAAAAGTTCCCTCTGGGCGTACACCGGCAACTACGGGGCCACCGCCGGAACAGCAAAGCCGCACCTACATCGTCCCGCGCATCCGATATTACGGATAGACGTGGGGCGAGAGGCGCGGCGGCTGAAGTGGGTTTCTACTCGTAAACGTGCGGTGCCAGGGTGCCCACGAAGTCCAAGTTGCGGTACTTCTCGGCATAGTCGAGGCCGTAACCCACCACGAATTCGTTGGGGATGTCATAACCGACGTACTTCACGTCTATCTCAACTTTGGCGGCCGTCGGCTTACGGAAAGCAGTGCAGATTTCCACACTGGCCGTACCGCGGGATTCAAGGTTGGACTTGAGCCATGAGAGCGTCAGCCCGGAATCGATGATGTCCTCAACGATCAGGACGTCCTTGCCCATGAGGTCCGTATCGAGGTCCTTCAGGATCCGGACGACACCCGAAGACTGGGTGCCCGATCCGTAGGAGGAGACCGCCATCCAGTCCATGCTGACGTGGCTGTGCAGCGCGCGTGCCAAGTCAGCCATGACCATGACTGCACCCTTGAGCACGCCGACGAGGAGGATGTCACGGCCTTCGTAGTCTTTGTCGATTTGCGCTGCCAGCTCCGCGATGCGGGTTTGGATCTGCTCTTTGGTGTAAAGAACGTGCTTGAGATCTGCCTGGACGTCGTTTGAATCCACCAATGGCTCCTGTTTTGATGCTCGGGTGCGACTACTGTTGGGACGGTTTCTGATGCCGGAATACTAGCTTCCCACAGCGCGCGGCTTCGCGGGGACCGGCTTGGGCCGAAGCACCCTGGGAGGGCGGGGGTTCCTGTTCCAGATCGCTCAGGGACAGTCGATAGACCCTGACGTGGCCCGGCAGCTCCACGGGCCCGGCGGATCCTTGCCGGCGGAGTAGCGCTTCGGCCGCTTGGAGGCGCCCGTACCCGGGTTGCTGACCGCCGACGTCGGACGCCGCTTGGGCGATCACGCGGAACCGCAACGCTGGGGCGAGTTCACGGACGGCGTCCTCAGGCAGCCACACTTCCCCGGCCGCCCGATGCACCAGTGAGAGATAGGTCTCCTTGGCCAGTGCCTCGAGGAAATCAGCATCCTGCTGGAGGATTGACGCCGTGCGGGCCAAGGACTCCGCCACACCTGGGCCGAGCTTCTCCTCAAGGACAGGCATCACCTCCACGCGGGTGCGGGACCTGGCGTACGCAGGATCGGAATTGCTCGGGTCATGCCACGGGTCCAGGTCCTCCACCGCGCAGATTTCAAGCGTTTCGTTGCGGCGCAGTCCGAGGAACGGGCGGATCAGGCGGCCACGCGCCGGCCGCATGCCGGCCAGCGAACGTGTTCCCGAACCCCGTGCCAGGCCGAGCAACACTTGTTCCGCTTGGTCATCGAGGGTGTGGCCTAACAGGATCGCCTCGCAGCCGAGCTCATCAGCAGCTGCTTCCAATGCCGCGTGACGGGCGTCCCGCGCTGCGGCCTCGGGCCCGAATCCCGTGGCAGCTACGTGCACGGTTCGTACTTCCACGGGCGCAAGACCGAGTTCGCGCAGAACGGCCGCGGTATGTGCAGCGACCTCCGCCGATCCCGCTTGCAGCTGGTGATCAACCACGACGCCGGCCACGGTCACCGGGTGGCCGTCCACATGGCCCCGCCGGGCGAAGTAGGCGGCGACCGCTGCGAGCGCCAAGGAATCAGGGCCGCCGCTGCAGGCGACAAGCACATGCTCGGGGTAGCCGGCCGACGCGAGGGCGTTTTGCAGCTGTTTGCGGGCTTTCCCGAGCACAGGAGCCAAACGGCCGGGGCGCCGTCGACCTTTCCCCGGTGACCCCAGCGTTCCCGGTGACCCGAGCGTTCCCGACCTCGCGGCGGAGTCCTCGAAAGGAACGCTCAAAGCCCCATCCGCTCGAGCCAGAGCTTGGAGTCGTGGATCTCTTCTTCAGTGGGTAGGTTTTGGGCGCCTTCCCAGACCCTGTTGAATCCGTCCATACCGGCCACTGACACAACCCCGCGAACAAACTTGGCGCCGTCCGTGTACTGGCGCATCTTGGCATCGAGGCCGAGGACGTTGCGGATGAACTTCTCCACCACGCCCCGGTCCTTGCCACGTTCGTTGAAGCGCTGGCGGATGGTCCTTACCGAGGGAATGATGCTGGAATCCACTGCGTCCATGACAACGTTGGCGTGGCCTTCCAGAAGGCTCATCACGGCCGTGATGTGGGACAGCGAGGCCTTTTCTTCCGGGCTCTGCAGGAACTCCAAAATGCCTCCGCGGCCGCTTGCGTTCTCTCCCGGGCCGCTGCCCCCCGGGGTGCGTTCGCGGAGGGACCTGGCCACGGCGCCGGCGCGCTCCACCAAGGAATCCATGTTGCCCAGCAAGTTGCCGCTGAGCTGCTCGATCTGCTCCAGCATGTGGTGGCGGAGCCACGGCGCGGCCGCGAACTGCACTCGGTGGGTTTGCTCGTGGAGGCAAACCCAGAGCCGGAAATCGTCCGGGTCCACGTTGAGTTCCCGCTCCACGGAGATGATGTTCGGCGCAACAAGCAAGAGCCTGCCGCCGGCGGGCACCTTGGATTCGGGGGCAAGAGCCGCGAAGGGGTCATATTGGCCCAGTACCTTGCTGGAAAGGAAGGCAAGGACAGCCCCCAGTTGGGTGCCGGTAATGGCACCGCTGGCACTGGCGGCGGCCGGAGTCATGGCGACGCCGCTGCGGCTGGTCCGCATCTTCTCGAGCACGGGCTGCAGCATGACGGCAAAACTCTGGGTGTTCGCCTTGGACCAGGAAGCCCTGTCCACCACCAGAACGTGCGAATCACGGAGGTCCCGTGCGGCCTCGAGCCCGGTGATGTCATGGACGTGCGGGACGGAAATATCTGCGTTGAAGCGCAGATTTTCCACCGCCTTGCCAATGTCCGAGGCACTCAGCTCCGGGCCGGAGGGGGCAAGGCGCGCAGCCGTGGAGGCGGCCAGGTCCCAATTGATCAGGGACGGGGCCCCTGCTGACGAATCGCGGGCAGAAGACACCATGGGTCCATCAGAACACACGAGGCTGGCAGGCGGCCCAATGTTCGCTCCGCGCGCAGCTTTTAGCCGCGGCAACCACAGGAAGCCAGGACAGTGGCGGCTCGGTCCATTGCGACCTTGTTTCCTGCCGCACCCGGATCGAGGCCGTTGCCGATAAAGGAGAAAACGAGGAGCCGGCCGTCAGCATCCACCACATAGCCGCTCAGGGCGATCACTGTATTCAGTGTGCCCGTTTTAGCCCGTACCAAGCCGGCGCCGGCAGCGGTACCGTCCGCCGCGTACCTGTTATCGAGGGTGCCCGTCAGGCCAGCCACGGGGAACCCGTCGAGCGCCGCCCGCAAAGCGGTTTCGGGCCCGCTGGTGATGGCCCGGACTACTTCGGCGAACTGGCGGGTGCTGACTTGGTTATCCAACGCGAGGCCGGACACGTCGGCCAACCGCATCGAATCCGTGGCGATGCCCAACTCCCCCAGCCTCTGCCGCACGGCCGCAGTGGCGTCGTCGTACGTTGCTTTCTTGCCCGATGCCAGCGCCGTCATCCGGCCCATGTCCTCCGCGAGGAAGTTATCGGAGGTCTCCAGCATGAGGTCCACCTGTTCGCCCACGGTGGCTGACTGGACAGTGGCCAGCACTTTGGCGGGGACGCCTTTCCCACGCACGACGCCGGGGTTCACGGCCACGCCTGCGGCCGCCAACTGTGTGGCGAACGCCTGCGCGGTAGTGAGGGCGGAATCCTGGGGCCGCGGACCGGTGGTGCTGTCCGGTGCGTAGCGTCCGGAGTTCATGGCGAGCGGAAACAGCGGGGCGGTCTCCCCGGCGGCAACGTCGTCCATGCTCCATGCGGGATTGAGCGGGGCCCCGGTGAATAGGGAATCGTCCACTTGCACGGTGATGGGGCCCTTGACCCCGGCCTTGGCCAACGCCGCGGCCGTGTCCGACGCCAGCGAAGACAGGCCCGCATGCCCCATCACAGCGGCGGGGACGGATGCTCCTGCACCGAGAAGCACATCCCCTCCTCCCGTGAGGACAACCGTTGAGGGGGTGGACCCGGCGACTACCCGGGTGGTGAACCGCGTCTCTGGGCCCAGGGCCTTCAGCGCTGAGACGGCGGTCAGCAGTTTCATGTTCGACGCGGGAATCCGGTTGGAATTTGCGTCCCGGTCGAAGAGGACCTGGCCGGTGGAGGCATCGAGGACCACACCGGTCATTGATCCGGCACCGTCAGGCTTCAGCGGGCCGTCCAGGAGCCTGGACACCTGGGCCGGGACGGGTAGGGGCGCATTCTTGTCCAAAGGCAGTACACCGCTTGGCTGCGATAGCTGCGCTGGCGGGACCTGCCACGAGGGCGCGGCGAGGGCGGGCTTTGGTGCGGTGAGGAGGGAGGGCACCATTCCGGCGACCACCATAGCGCTGACCACAACGAGAACGGCAGCCAGGAGGAACGGCCATTTCAGGTGCTCCAAGGCCACCGAAACCCTGTTCCGGGCAGCCCGGTCTTTGACCCCGTCCATGCAGTTGTGTGGTCCTGTCAGTCCTGAATTTCCCCGCCGGTTCAAGAAACCGGGCCTCTCCCTATATCCTCAATAGTAGTCGGCGGCCCCGGCTCCATTTTCGCCTGCCGCCAGCCCTGGGGCTGAGCAGCCTACCCGAGCACCGTCACCTGTGGCGGCCACTTGGGGGGAGTAACGCCCCACCACCCCCGTCAAGGAGCATTCCATGAAGCACGACGTGACCATCGAGATCCCCAAGGGATCGCGCGTCAAGTACGAAGTTGACCACGAAACCGGCCGTGTCCGCCTGGACCGCGTCCTGTTCACCTCCATGCAGTACCCCACGCACTACGGTTTCTTCGAGAACACGTTGGGCGAGGACGGCGATCCGCTGGACGCACTGGTGCTCCTGCAGGACTTCGACCTGCACCCGGGCGTGATCGTTGAGTCCCGCCCGATCGGCGTCTTCAACATGACGGACGACGGCGGCGGAGATGCCAAGGTCCTGTGCGTTCCCGTGGATGCCCGTTTTGACCACATCCAGGAAATCAGCGACGTCAGCGAATTCCTGATCAAGGAAATCGAGCACTTCTTTACGCGCTACAAGGACCTGGAGCCGGGCAAGTGGGTCAAGGCCGAGGGCTGGGGCGATCGCGCCGCTGCCGAAGCCGAGCTCGAGGCATCCATAAAGCGATTCTCGACCGAAGGCCACTAATACAGCCACTAGCGAAGGCCACTAACACAGCCCACTAACGCTGTAACCAACAGGTCTGTGGCGTAACAGTACGACGACGGCCGGTGCGGTTCCTTGGGAACTTTACCGGCCGTCGTCGTACTTTTTTATTGACCCCTTGCCGTGCGGCTACCAGCCGGTAGCATGGGGATCCATATGTTCACTTTGACCATCAACCAACGGGATAGCCGCCACGATGGCGACTTGGTGCCGCGGCTCCTTAAGGACCTGCGGCACATTCCTGCGCGGCTCGACTTTGACCGTTCGGTGCACGATGAAGTCCAAGGGATTGTTGAGTCCGCGCATGAGGCCGTGGAGGCTGCCCTCATCGCCTTGAGGTCCGGACGCTGGTACGTGGGGATCGGAGTGGGCCCGGTCAACGAACCGTTGCCCAATGTGGTGACGGACGCCTCCGGCCATGGGCTGGTCTACGCCAGGCGGGCGGTGGACCGGCTGCGCTACGGCAAGGACCGGATTCCCGTTGCCGTTGAGGGCCCGCTCACCACATTGGCCGCGGAGGCAGAAGCCGTGTTGCGCCTCCTTGGACACATCGTCCTGCACCGCAGCCCGGCCGAATGGCGCGTGTTGGACCTGCTGACCCCCGGTGTCCGCGGCCAGCAAAAAGCCGTGGCCCAGGAACTGGGGATCACCACCCAGGCTGTCAGCAAAGCGGTGGCCCGGGCGCAATGGGCCGAGGAACACGCGGCCAGGCCGGCAGCCGCCCGGCTGCTGCACCAGATCCTCGAAGTGCGCTGACACCACGCCGCGCGGTGCAGAAACCCAGTTCGCTGACAAAACCCAGTTCGCTTGAAAACCCGACCAAGACGCAGCAGAGGCCGTTATGAGTGCTCATAACGGCCTCTGCTGCGACTCAACTGGGTGAGCGATCAGGCTACTGGTTGCTGATGTTGTCCTTGGCCTCGTAGGCGCGGCCCTGGACGTCAGCTGCTGCGGACTGCCCCTCGTCCTTGACGTTGGAGGCTGCCTCGGTGGCACTGTCCTTGACGTTCTGCATGGCGTCCTGGGCAGGTTCCTTCAGGTGTTCGGCCACTTCCTGCGCGGCGTGGCTGATTTCCTCAGTCAACGGCTGGGCCGCATCCTTCAGTGCCTGGGCTGCCTCGCGCTCCTTCTCCGACGGCGGGAAGAGCGCCGAGACAAGGAGGCCTGCGCCGAAAGCAATGAGGCCTGCAGCGATCGGGCTGCCCTGCGCTTTGCGGGTGATCACCTGCGGTGCGTCACCAAGATCCGAAACAGCACCGGACACGTTGCTCGCGACGCCGGAAACAACGTCGCCGGCCCGGCCTGCAGCGTTCCCGGCAGCATCCTGGACATCGTCCCGGGCGCCGAATACGGCCGTCTTGATCTTGTCCACCCTGCGGTTGACGATGTGGGACGGGGTGACCTTATCGGCCACGGCGTCAACATTTGTACTGAGCCGCCGGCGCGTTTCTTCGATATCGGCGCGCAGTGCTTCGGGGTTCTGCGTCATCGTGTCTCCTCAGTATTCGGGTTGAAGGTTGGAGGTATTTCCTTGACTGTCTCTGCCGTGCGGGGCAAGCCCTTGATGGCGTTCAGTTCCTTGCGGCCCTTGGAGGCCAGAACTGCAGCAACGATTGCCCAGATGACCGCCACAACAACTGCGGACCATCCGAGGCCAATGAGCTGGCCAAGTGCCCACCAAAGGGCGATGGACAGGAAAACGACGGCGAGGTGGCCGGCCCATGCTGCTCCGGCCAGCATTCCTGCGCCCTTGCCGGCCTTGGTGGCCGAATCCTTGATTTCCACCTTGGCCAGTTCCACTTCCTGGCGCATCAAGGTGGAGATATCGCGCGTCACGTCGCTGAGCAGCTCACCAAGAGGTACGGTTTCTGCCTTCACGTGGGCGGCAGTAGTGGGGGGCAGATCGGCGGGACTGCTCATCGAAGACCTCCGTACTGGGGATCGTCCGGATCAAGTGGCGTGGTAGCACCCTCGTAACCGCCGGTGGTTCCGGCGTCGTATCCGGTGGTGGTGGCCGAACCGTATCCGGCAGTGGTGGTGGCCGGGCCGGGCAAGTCCACGGCGGGAGGAGTCACGGCTCCGCCTGCTGCCGGGTAGTAGACAGCGCGGGGAGTCTCTGCGGTCACATCTGCCGTGCCGCTTGCAGACCCTCCACCCATCGGTGAGTTGTCAGCCATGCCCCTGCCGAGTCGGCCGGCAAGGATGCCCGCGCCTGCAGCTATCATGAGGAACGCGCCGGGCTTGCGGCGTGCGAATCCCTTGAGTTCTTCCACCAATGAACCCGGGTCCCGGCCTTCAAGCCACTGGGCAACGGAGGAGGAACGCTGGGCCGCCTGCTGGACGAGGTCCGTGGCAACGCCACCGTTCTCGCTGGAATTGGCCATGTTCTTCAGTTCATCGGAGATGGACCGAAGACCCTCAGCAACACGCTGCTGCTGGGCCTGGGCTTGGTCGGCCAGTTCACCCTTGGTCTGCGTCAGCAGCTGACGGGCGTTTACCTTGACCTCGTGGGCCACGTTGCCGGCTTCCGACTTTGCGGTGCCGACAACTCCGCTCGCGGCGTCGCCCACGGCCCCAGCCACTCCTGCGGCTTCTTGCTTGGCAGCGTCGACGGTACCGGAACTTGCAGAACCGGTATCAGCGGTTCCAGCAGTCTCAAATTCGACGTCCGGCGAGTCCAGGTAGCTTCCGGTGAAAGGCTCGGTGCCTGCATGGGCACCGGTTGATGGCGCCGCGAAGCTTCCGTCCTGCGGCGATTGGCTCTCAGTCATTGTCGCTCTCTTTCCACAGTTGGCAGGCTGCGGACAGCAGCCGGGATAGTAAGGATCGTTACTATCAATGGGTGTGTACCCGGTTGTCGCAGTTCTAATCGCACCAAATTCCTAACTGCCTAAATCGAGCTATTGGCGGATGGCGTCCGCCACGTATCGCGGCTCCGGCTCGACACTGTGGCCCATACCTGCGAACGTTGAATTGATGAGCCTCTTGCCCGCCAGGCGTCGGCTGATCCCCGCGCTTCGAAAAAGCATCACCCGCCACCGGTTACTCTTCGCAGTCAAGACGGCACTCGCTGCCGGCTTGGCGTGGTGGCTTGCGCCCTTCATGCCAGGACCCGCGGCTGCCTACCCCTATTACGCGCCATTAGGCGCGCTGGTCAGCATGCACCACACGGTGGCAGATTCTGCCCGGCATGGGCTGCAGAGCCTTCTTGGGCTGAGCCTGGGCATCGGCATGGCCTTCCTGGTCACCTCACTCACGGGACCCTCGACCTTTTCGGTGGCCTTGGTGGTGGGACTGGGGGTCCTTATCGGCGGCCTGCCCCGGTTGGGATCGGCTTCCGATTGGATTCCCATGGCGGCGCTTTTCGTGCTGGTTTTGGGTGGTTCCAACGCTGAAGGCTTCTCCTACGCCTACGTCCTCCAGATGGCGATGGGGGTCGCTTGCGGCTTCGCGGTGAACTGGCTGCTATTTCCTCCGCTGCATTTGGACGCCATCGACCCCGCCATCGCCGGCCACAAAGCTGCCCTGTCGCGGCAGCTCAAGGACATGGCCCGGGCCATGGAAGAATCGTGGCCACCCAACCATGAAGCCTGGGCCAGCCGCAGCGACGAACTTTCACGTACAGCCGCCGCCGTGCGGACTGCGGTGCACCAAGCTGAGTTAAGCACCAAAGCGAACCCCAGATCCCGACGTCGGGCAACACGCCTTCCCGGCGACCTGGCAGGCCTGCAGACGTTGGAACGGCTCACCTTCCACGTCCAGGACACTACCGACGTCTTGGCCAGCGCCATTTGGGAAAAGGATGCCGGCACCGCCATTCCGAACGCTGTGCTGGCCCATCTTTCCCAGGCCTTGGAGGCGGCGGCTGCCGTCATCGACCACTGGCGCGAAGGTGACCCCGGCCAACTTGAGGATCGGTTGGCGGAGGCAAAGGAAAGCATCGCGGCATTGAACGACGCCGTTGCTGACGCCGCCGCCGGACAAGCACCGGTGGTTGCCGCGGCGTCCGTAGCCATGAGCCTCCGCCGGATCCTCACCGTGGTCCTCTCGTCTGAGTGAACCAGCGGGGTTGGCCTAGCGGGGTTGGAGCGGAGGCGAGGCCTGCCTGCCCTTCCCTGCGCCCAGCCCATCCATCATCTCGGCAAAGGACTCCAGTGATGAATGCCTTGGCGACCAGCCCAAGACACTGTTGGCCCGTGAGGTGTCCATAACCGGCGCGTTCGCTGCCATGTCCACCCAGCCGGCGTCTGTCGCTTGGGCATGCAGCCGCCAACTGACGTGGACGACGCCGCGAAGCAGCGAAAGCGGTAAACGCACCACCCGTCCTGCCCCGAGGAGCCAACCCAACGCGTTGGGATCAATGACCGGCTCCGCCGCGATATTGAACGCACCTCCGGCACGTCGATCGAGTACGCGCCAGTAGGCATCGGCGACGTCGGCCGCATGCACCGTTTGGAACACCAGCTCCTTGGGCACCGGCAGCAACGGGAGCCAGGGCTTGCGCGGGAAGAACTGGGGCAAGTGCCGGCCCAGGAAGTAGCGGCCAACCTCGCTGCCGGCTCCGGCGCTGAATGTCAGGGCGGGCCGGAGGCGGGACACCACAACGTCCGGATTGTCCTCGGCGAAGGTGTCCAAGAGCTTCTCCTGCGCAGCCTTATCCGCGCTGTAATGTGATCCCGGGATGCCTGCTGCGGGCCAGTCCTCACTGGTCCGCTGGTCTTTGGGAGCCGGCGAATATGCGCCCACGGAGGACGCGCAAACCACGTGCCCTACTCCGGCCCTCCGGGCTGCAGCCAGCACGTGTGCCGTCCCGGCTACGTTGGTTTGACGGAGTGCCTGGCGGTCATGGTTCGGCTGGATGAGCCAGGCAAGGTGCACCACGGCGTCGGCGTTGGCCATAGCCGAGGCCAACGCGGGTTGATCCTCGCGCGATCCGACATCCAGCGTCCGCCAGTCGACGTCGTTGTACGGTTCCGAGTCCTGGTCGGGGTGGCGCCGGACCACTCCAACGAGGTCCAGATCCGCGCCTTCCTCGGTGCGGGCCCGATGCAGCCGCTTCAACAACTCTGTCCCCACATGTCCGGTGGCACCGGTGATGACAATACGCATGGCGTCCTTCCTCAATTGCGCGGGCTGTCTCCGCCGTCTCCGGTAGAGCGGATACGTTCAAGCACCGCTGTGGTGGAGTGCTCGGGCACGTAATCCAGGATGCTCACGGTGCCGCCATAACTTTCCACGGCAGCGGACTCGGCAAGCATCTCGGGCGTGTAGTCGCCGCCCTTGGCGTAGACATCGGGTCGAAGCAACTCGATCAGCGGTATGGGCGTGGGCGTGTCAAAGACGGTGACGTGGTCCACGCAACTCAGGGCGGCAATCACTGCGGCGCGATCGGCCTCGTGGTTGACCGGACGGTCCGGGCCTTTGAGTTGCCGGACCGATGAATCACTGTTCAAGGCAACCACCAGGACGTCACCCAACTGCTTGGCCTGGTTGAGGTACCGGGTGTGTCCGCGGTGCAGCACATCGAAGCAGCCGTTGGTCAGCACAATGCGTTTGCCCTGGCGGCGGTGCTCGTCCACCTGCTGCGCCAACTCGGCGGCAGACAACGCCGTGTCCGCGAATCCGCTGAGGTGGCGTGTCAGTTCATCGGTGGTGCAGACCGAGGTACCGGGCCGGTGGACCACCACATCCGCGGCCGCCTGGGCGAAGTCCACGCTGGTGGTCAGCGGCAGGCCGGCGGCCCGCGCCAATGTCAGCGCCGCCACGAACGTATCTCCCGCACCTGATGCCTGCTTCTCCGCCTGCGGCCGGGCCCATGTCCTGTGCACGGGCGTCCAGTCGACGGGCGTCCCGGCTGTTCCTTGCCCGGTTGTTCCTCGCCCGGTTGTTCCGTGGCTCGGGCCGGTAGGCGTGCGCATCGTCAGCGTCCCCTCACGGTCCAGGGTAACGACGACGGCGTCCGCGCCCGACGCTCGAAGGAGCTGGTCCGTGTGGGCTTCAATGAAGGGGCACCGGGCTGCACCGCCTGGCAGTTCGACGCCGAGCAGCCGGGACGCTTCCTGGGCGTTGGGTGTGGCGATGTCCGGTTGCAACTCAGCCCACTGCCCAGGGTTGTGCGCGTCCACGACCACCAGCATGTTCCTCGAAGCAGGCGAATCGGATCCGGTTTCCGGTCCAAGGTGTTCAAGAAGCGCGTCCCGCACCGGCCCGTCCAAAGCACCGGCTCCGTAGTCGCACAGCACCACTGCTGTGGCTCCATCAACGGCTTCCGGGATGAAGGCCGCCAACACCTCAAGACCGTCGCCGGGAAGCCCGTTGGCAGCATCATCAAGGCGCAACATCACTTGGCCGCCGCTGCTGACCCGGAATTTGGTGGTGGTTGTCATGTCCGGATGGGAGACCACGTGGGAGACGTCGATGCCCGCCGCTTCAAGCCTTTCGAGCAGCTGCAGGCCCGCAGAATCCTCACCGACGAGCGACACGAACCTGACATCGGCTCCCATCGCCGCGAGGTTCATGGCCGTGTTGGCCGCACCGCCGGGCGCGAAGTCACGGCGTTGGACCTGCACCACGGGAGCCGGGGCTTCCCGGCAGAACCGTTCGATGGTCCCGTCCCACCACCCGTCAAGGATGGAGTCACCGATCACCGTGACGATGGGCCGTTCCTCGGCCAAGCGACCTGGCAACCAGTCGGCCAAGCCTTCTTGATTGGAGAGGCGTGCCATGGGGTACCTTCCGTTTGGCGGCATGTTCCTGTTCCCGTCAGGTACCCAACGGCACGCGCTTCACACGCCGGGCCGGGGACTTTCCGCCGTCCGCGCCACCACCGACAGCGAAAAGGAGCACCTATGGGCAACGGGCAGGAAAAGCAGGCCTTGGGCATCGGTCCTGTCTTGGAAAAGTTCGCCGATGTGAAACGGATTGCCGTGCTGCGCGGTGGTGGCCTAGGGGATCTCATCTTCACCTATCCAGCGCTGTACGCCTTAAGGGATGCCTACCCGGACGCCACCGTGACGCTCCTCGGCACACCCATCCACGCGGCTGTGGTGGCCGCGACGGAGGGTCCCGTTGACGACGTCGAACTGTTGCCAGCGGCGCGCGGCGTCCACGACGGCCCCCGGAACGGTGAACGGTTCGACGACGACGCCGAGGATCTCGCCGCGCTGGCGGCGTTCTTCGCGGCCATGCGCGCCAGGGAGTTCGACATAGCCCTCCAAATGCACGGCGGCGGCCGTTTCTCCAACCCGTTCCTGCGGCAGATCGGTGCGCGGCACACCGTGGGCACGCGGACCCCCGATGCGGAGCGGCTGGAGCGGAACCTGGATTACATCTATTACCAGAACGAGCCGGACCGCTGGCTGGAAGTGGCGGGCCTGGCCGGAGCACCCGCGATGATTGCACCGCCCCTGCGCGCCCGGAAGGAACATAGGGAGTCCATAGCGGGCTTGCGTGATCACCGGTACGGCTCCTTGGTGGTGGTCCATCCGGGCGCCACCGATCCGCGGAGGCGCTGGCCGGCGTCGTACTTTGCGGACGCCGCGGCGGGCGTCGCCCGGGCAGGTGCCCAGGTACTCATCGTGGGCGACCACTCCGAGAAGGCACTGGCCCAGGAGGTTGCCGAGGTGGCCGCACGGCAGTTGGTCGGGGAAAGCGCCGTCGCCCCGGTTGCCGTCGCCCCGGACGCCGTTCGCTCGGTCGCAGGTGAACTGGAAATCGGCGAGCTGGCCGCACTCTTGGAATCGGCCACGGTGATGCTGGCCAGTGACAGCGGCCCCCGGCACTTGGCCCAGGCCCTCGGCACGCCAACGGTGGGGATCTACTGGGTGGGCAACGCGTTCAACGCGGCGCCTCGGGGGCGGGCCCTGCACCGCGTCCACATGTCCTGGGTCACCAGGTGCCCTCGCTGCGGCGCCGACGTCACCCAGGTGGGTTGGACGGCTCCGCACTGCGGCCACGACGAGACCCTCATTGAGGGCATCGCCGTGGCCGACGTTGTTCAGGACGTGCTGGACCTTACGGCCACGAGCCTTCTTCTGCGGGGGTGATCAGGAGTTCGCGGACCTCACTGCCGAAGGGCTGTGAGAGGGCGAACAGCACAGCCTGCGCAACGTTGGCGGGGTCGTTGAGCTTTGAATCGTCCTGCGGTTTGTACTGCTCATCGCGGTCGTCGAAGAAGTGCGTCTTCATGCCGCCGGGGATGATCGTGGTGACGCCGATAACTCCCCCGGTCTCCGCCGCGAGCGCACGGCTGAAGCCTATGACGCCAAACTTGGAGGCGCAGTAGGCCGTGGCATCGGGGAGGGCCCGCAAGCCCAAGGTCGATGCGATGGTGATGGCGCGGCCGCGAGAACCCTTCAGATAAGGCAGGGCGGCCCGGACTGTGGAAACGGTGCCAAGGAGGTTCACTCCGATCACCTTTTCCCATTCCTCGGCCGGGACGTCGCCGAGCTTGCCGCAGCGATCAATGCCCGCAGCGGTCACAACGCCATCCAAGCCGCCCAAGCTGTCTGCGGCCTCTTTCACTGCAGCTTCCACCGCTTCGCGGTTGGATACGTCCACTTCGAGTGCCTTTGCGCCCGAGACGTTGCTGATGTCGCGGTCGAAGACGAACGGCGTGCCGCCGGCGTCGCGGATTGCCTCAACAATGGCAGCTCCAAGACCAGACCCGCCTCCGGTCACAATGACGCGTCCAGGTGTTTGCGTGTTCATGCGGTTCCTTTCGTTGGGTCGAACAAGGCGTTCCTTGGGTCGAACGTAGGGAGTCAGCTGACTTTGGCCAGTGCTGCAGCCAAACCGCTGGTGGAGCGGGCCGGATGGAAAGGCACGGTGACGCAGCGCCCTCCCCAGCCCGCAACAAGCCGGGCTTCCGGCAGTTCATCAGGGACATAGTCGCCACCCTTGACCCAAATATCGGGCCGGATGTCGGTCAGGCACGCCTCGGGGGTGTCCTCCTCGAAAACGACCACGGCATCGACGCATTCGAGCGCGAGCAACAACTCTGCCCTGTCTTCGACGCTCACAATGGGCCGGTGCATGCCTTTGAGCCGCCTCACGGAGTCGTCGGAATTCAGGCAAACAACCAGGCAGTCGCCCATGGCGCGCGCTGCTGCCAAGGTCCGGGCGTGGCCGGCATGCAGGAGATCGAAACAACCGCCGGTGGCCACCACCGTTCCGCCCTTGGCGCGGATGGACTCGGCGAGCCGGAGCCCGTCGGGGTTGCCTCCGCGGAGCAGCTCAAGGCCCTGATGTTCGACGACGGGACCCGGCTTGGGTGCCTCTTCCACCGTTGCCGAGGCCAAAGCTGCCGATGCCAAAGCTGCAGAGCCCAAAGCTGCCGCTCCTCCCCGGGCCAGGAATCCGGATGCGTCTTCCACTGCCCGGGCTGCGGCCTCAGGGAGGGCCAGCCCAAGGCCCAAGTACACCGCCAGGCTTCCGGCCAGGCGGTCACCGGCACCGCAGGGATCGCTGACGTTGGTTTGGGGTGCGGTGATGGCGTGAGCTGAAGGGTCTCCCCCGGACAGCAGCACTGCCCCGTCTTCGCCCCGGGTCACCAGGACAGCATTGCTTTGCCACTTCCGCATCAGGTGGCGGCCAGCTTCCGCGGCGCCGGTGCAGGACGGATCCAGGCCGCCGGCCTTCGCAACAGCCAAGGCTTCGGACAGATTCGGCGTGACCACCGCGACCCCCGGCACGGGTTCGGACCCTGCCGGGTGCGGGTCCCAAACCACCGGTACCCTGCCGGACACTTGGGCCAGGGCAGCACGGATCTCCGCGTTTGCCGTGATTCCACGGCCGTAATCGGCCACCACAATGGCCTCTGCCGAAGCAATCGCCGCCAGCATCGCGGGCGTGCTGTCAGGGACCGCTGCCGGGGAGCATCCTTCATCGAACCGAACCATCGGATGCGTTCCGATCCGCACCCGCGTCTTAGTAGGCGTCGGGGCGAGTGGGGCTCCGGCGAGCACCTGCACGCCTTCAAGCGCCCGCTTGAGGTGGCTGGCGCCGTCGTCGTCCGATACCGCGGTGACCAGCGCGACGTCGTGACCGTCCCGGGCGAGGACGGTGGCTACCAAGCCCGCGCCGCCTGCACGACGCCGGACATCGGCGACGTCCACCACGGGCACCGGCGCGTCGGGGCTGAGCCGTGTGGCGGCACCGTTGATGTCGACGTCGAGCAGGAGGTCGCCAACCACTGTGATCCTCATGGCTGACCGCCGGAGTAGGGACCGGTTCGCCGGGCAACCTCGGCGTCGAAGGCCCTGCACACGGCGTGCACCGCGATGAGGTGGCCTTCTTGTGCATTGGCGGCGATGGCGTCCACGGTGATGGCTTGGTCGCACGCCTCTGAGAGCGGGTTCGGGCCGCTGCCGGTCAGCGCCCACGTCGTGATCCCGCGTTCCCTTGCCGCGCGGACTGCGTTGAGCAGGTTGGGGCTGCGGCCACTGGTGGACAGGAGGACCAGGACATCACCGGCGCGGCCGTGGGCACGGACCTGCCGGGCGAAGACTTCCTCGTAGCCGTAGTCATTGGACAATGCCGTGACAGCGGACGACTCCGCGTGCAGGGAGATCGCGGAGAACGGTGCCCGCTCGTCGTCGAACCTGCCAACGAGCTCGGCCGTGAGGTGCTGGGCTTCTGCTGCCGAACCACCGTTGCCGGCAGCGAGCAGGCGGTGCCCGGCGAGGAGCCGATGGGCAAGTTCGGTCCCCCATTCAGACAGGCGTCCGGACTGCGAGCGCAGGGATTCCAGTGCGGGCAGGACGTTATCCAGATGGCGGGTGACCTCCGCGTTGTGGATGGTGGCGGCACTGAAGCTGGGCGTCCAGCCTGCGGGCAGCGTTTCCGGGACGGTTGACTTGATGCTCACAACGCCCTCCCTTCCAACGGTTCCAGGCCCTCATCGGCCTGCTGGGCCAGCCCGGCGGCAAGCCCGGCAGCCAGGACGGATCGGTAGGCTTTCTCGGTGTCCGCGGCGATCCTGTCCCAGGAGTAGCTGGAACGGGCGCGACGGGCTCCGGCGCGGCCCATCTCCGCCCGCAAGGCGGGGTCGCCCAGGAGCCTTACCAGCGCCGCAGCGATAGCCTCGGGATCCCTGGGCGGGACCTGGAGTCCTGTTTTCTGGTCGACGACGGTCTCCCGGAGTCCGCCCACTGCGGCCGCAACCACCGGCACTCCGCAAGCCATGGCCTCCAGCGGCACGATGCCGAACGGCTCGTACCACGGCGTGCATACCACCGCGTCGGCGCTGCGGAAGATGCCCGGCATGGCATCCCTGGGTACCTGCCCGCGCATGGTGACTTTGTCCTCAACCCCCAATTCTTTGGCCAAGGACCGCAACCGTTGGGCTTCCGGATCTTCCTCAAGGTTCAAAGCGTCCCCGGAGCCGCCAACGATCAAGAGTTCGACGTCGTCAAAGCCCGCCTCGGCGAGGAGCGGAAGTGCTTGGATAATCAGGTCCACCCCCTTGCGTTGCACCAGGCGGCCCACGCTCAGGATCCGGTGTGTGCGTTCCCTGGGTTCGGCGTCGGCGGTTCCTTGGAACAACGCAAGGTCCACGCCGCAGGGGGCGATGGAGATCTTGGAACGGCTGATGCCGAGGACTTTGAGTTCGAACACTTCGTCCGGGCAGGTGGCGATCACCCAGTCGGCGGTGCGGCCTACCCAGGGCTCGAGCCAGGCCCGTGCCGGGGGGCTGGTGTCGGCAGATCCTTGATGCCTGCGCTTGACCGATCCGAGCGCGTGGAATGTTTGCACCACAGGGACGGGATGCGGGGCTCCGGCGCGTTTGGACGCTTGGATGGCTGCCAGTCCGGACATCCAGAAGTGTGCGTGAACAACGTCCGGAAGCTGATCGCCCCAGTCTGCGCAGATGCCGTCCGCCAATTGGCCCATGAACGGCAGCAAGTCATCCTTGGGGATGCGGCGGGCAGGTCCGGCGTCGACATGGACCACGGTGAGCCCAGTTCCCACCTGCACCTTTGCAGGAAGATCCGGATCGTCACGGCGCGTGTAGACGGTGACGTTGTGGCCGCGCTCGGCCAAACTGGAGGACAGTGCTGCCACGTGGACGTTCTGTCCGCCGGCGTCGACGCCGCCCAACGCCGCCAACGGGCTGGCGTGTTCGGAGACCATGGAGATTTTCATGGATGCATCCTCTCGGTGTCGTGGCGTTGGGTGGCTGGCCGGTGGGTGCCCGGCCGGTGGGTGGACAGTTCAGCGAGGAGCGTGTCCCAGGCCCGGAGGAACTTGCCCAAGCCGTAGCGCTCCAGCGCAGCTTCGCGGGCCACCATGCCAATGGCGTAGGCATCGTCGGGGTCTTCCAGGAGGCGCCGCGCGAACCGTTGAAGGTCCTCGACGTCGTTGGAGACCAGGCCGGCGCCGTGCGGGACCGCCCGGGCAGCTTCGGTGGTGGAGAGCGCCAGGACCGGCATGCCCAAGTGCATGGCTTCGAGCAGGGCCAAGCCCAAGGAAGTCCAACGCAGGGGGTGGAGGTAGAGCCTGCAGCGGGCGAGCTCCTCGTGAAGTTTCGCCGCCGACACATCCCCGGAGATCCGGAGCCGCTCCGCGCCGAGGCCGTGCGCTTGCAGGTTCAGTGCCTCTGGCAAGGCTTCAGTTCCCATTCCAAACACTCGCAACGGACCTACAGCCGCGAAGCCGGGCAGGAGGTCGGTTCCTGTGACCCGTCCACGCCGGACGGGCTCGTTGACCACCACACCCATCTCTTCCCGCTCGCCCGTGTACAGGTGCCCGGGGTCCGGAATGCCGTGTTCGATCACCGTGGTCAGGGCCGACCCGGTGTCCCAGAAGAGCTGGTTGAAGTGGGTCACGTGGACCACGGGGATCGTGCTCTGGTCAGCGAGGGGGTGCAGGGTGAAAGGGACATCACCTTTGGGGGTGTTGTGCTCCAGGTACACGGCGGGCAGGTCCATTCCGGGTCGCCGCCCCAAGGCGCGTGCTACTGCCGCAATCTCCTCGGGGCGCTGCAGGACCACGGCGTCCACGCCTCCCGGGTCAAGTGTGTCCAGATCCACCTCTTGCGCGTTGGCGGGCCAGTCACGGCCACCCCGCCCCAAACCCCAGGGGCCGCCGTCGGGCAGTGTGGGCAACAAGTATTCGTGACGGCCACGGACGAAAGCTTCCATCCACCCGCCGTGGACGTGCCACACGAGGATCCTCATGGTTTCCAGACCTTTCGCCGGGTGGACAGGGATGAGACGCCCCCGAGGAGCCGTTCGACCGCCTCGACAACCTGCTCGGGGGCCACGGAGCTCAGGCACGGGTGCCCGGGGACCGGGCATGTGCGGGCCCGGCTGTTTTTGCAGGCCGCTTCCTGGTCGCCGAGCAGTTCCATCGGCACCCCGTACGGTGCCCAGCGGATCGCGGGGACGACGGGCGCGAACAAGCAAACCACCGGAGTGCCAACGGCCGCCGCCAAATGGGCGGGGCCAGTATTGCCGGTGACCACGACGGCGGCGCCCTCGAGAACCGCTGCGAGGGTCCTGAGGTTCGTTTCGCCGCCCAGGTTCCTGGCTGAGGGACCGGCCACGGTCGCCGTCAGGGAAGTTTCCCCGGGCCCACCGGTGACCACCACCTTGTGTCCATAGGCCTGAAGCAACTCGACGGTTGCAGCATGGTGGAGCGCTGGCCACGCCCTTGCCGGTGCAGCGGCTCCGGGGTGAACCACAATGTACGGGCCCTCCTCCGCCAGCTCGCGGGCCAGTGAGGTGGCTCCTTCGGGCTCCGGGTCCGGGCCAGAGGTGATGTGCAGCTTCCCGTCGTCGCCATCCCGCAGCACATAGCCGCCTGCCTCCGCAATGGTCAGCGCGCGGATCACTTCAGGCTGGTCTTCCGGGAAGTCCTCGCCGGGTTTGAGCCGGACATCCAACAGGGAGCCCGCGTAATCCGTGGAGGCACCCGTGATCTTCCTGACGCCAGCAAGCCGCAGCAGGAGAGCCAAGGGTAGAGGGGATTGATGGAATGACGTGAGGATCACGGCTTCTTCGATCCTGGAATTGCGGACAAACTCGATCAGGCTGTTGATCATCTCTTCGGTTGCCGGAGGTGCCGGGTTGACGATCCACGGGCAGGCCCACGTGTGGACCTGCGTTACGCCCGGGAGCATCTCGGCGGCACCGGCGCCTTCAGGACCACACAGGAGGACGACGTCGTTGGGCCGGCTTCCGTCGCGGCGGCTTCCGTTGGCCACCGCGCGCAGGGCCGGGCCTGAGAGGAGGACATCGCCCATGCTGTCCAGCCGGGCTACCAGGACCCGGCTCATACGGGCGCGCCTTGGCGTGCTTGGTCTTCCTTGGTTTTCGTGTCACCCAGCAGGAGCTCAATCGCCTGCTCCAAGTCCTCAGCCACCAGCTCCGCAGCATCAATTTCCTCTTGCCGCGTCACGGGGGTTGGTACAAGGACGGCACGGGTTCCGGCTGCCGTCGCCGCTCCCATATCCGCCCCGATATCACCCACGAACGCAGCCTCGGACGGGTCGATTCCCAAAGCCCGGCACGCGCCAAGAATCATTCCCGGCGCGGGCTTGCGGCAATCACAACCGTCCTCGGGACCGTGCGGGCACACTTGCCACACGTCGAACGGGCCCAACAACTGATCCACCCGCTGATTGACTGCGTCCACTTGGTGGAGCGTCAGCAGCCCACGGGCCACGCCCGATTGGTTGCTGACCACTCCCGTCGCAAGTCCTGCACGGCGAACTCTGTCGAGCGCAGGACCGGCACTTTCCATGGGCCGCACCAGTTGCGGATCGCCGTTGTAAGGCACATCAACGACGAGCGTTCCATCGCGGTCAAACAGGACCGCCTTCAACGTTCCGGTTCCTCCCATACTCGCAACGTTCCCCAGTTCTCCAAGCGCTAAACAGTGCGGTCACGAGAAGTTTCCTGCCGCTAGACTCCTACCGGGAGGTCACTATGGACACTGTTGAAAGCACCGAACAACCGTTACTGCTTGCCTTGCGGGCCTTGAAACTTGGGGACCTCTTAGTGGCCGTTCCGGCCCTGCGCGGCCTGCGCCGGGCGTTCCCGGAACACCGGATTCTGTATGCCGCCCCTGCCTGGATAGCGGAGGCCTTGGAGCTGGTGGGCGGCATCCACCATTTGCCGACGCCGGGTTTGGACGACCCCTTGACGGTGCCTCGTGGCGCCGTCGATATCGCGGTCAACCTGCACGGAAACGGCGCCGAAAGCCGACTCCGGATAGAGGAATTGCAAGCGAACCGGGTGGTGGCTCATGAGTCCCCCGGAATCGACGGGCCATCGTGGATTACCGGCCGCCCCGAGCGGGAACGCTGGACCAGGCTGCTGAACTGGCACGGTATTGACGCCGATCCCCTGGACTATCGTTTGAACACTCCGGCGGTCCCATCGCCACGCCCGGGCGCCACGGTAATCCACGTGGGCGCGGCCTACGGCAGCAGGCTCTGGCCGGTGGAGCGGTTCGCGGATGTCGCCGTCGAGCTGGCCGCCGCCGGGCATGAGATTGTGCTGACGGGCGGCGCGTCCGAGCGCGGGCGCGCCGAAGAGACCGCCGCCCTGGCCAAGCTCAAAGGAGCAAACCTCGACGACGGCCTGCTGGCCGGGCGGCAGGGCCTGGCAGAGTTTGCGGCCACCATAGCCGCAGCCCGGCTCGTCGTGTCCGCGGACACAGGCGCCGCGCATCTGGCCTCGGCCTACGAACGTCCATCGGTGGTCCTCTTCGGGCCGGCGCCCGCCGAGGAATGGGGTCCGCCGCCCGGCCCGCACGTGGTGCTGACCGCCGTCGAGCTCCGCCGCGGTGACGTCTTCTCGCCGGACCCCGACCCCGCGCTGCTGGCCGTCAGCGTCAAGGACGTACTCGACGCCGTGGCAAGGCTGGGGTGCTGACGGAGGCTAAGGCCCAATTCCGTTCTAAGGCCCAATTCCGTTCTAGGGTGCTGTTCCGTTCTGGAGGTGGTCCTGCTCGTCCAGCAACTGGGCTTGGAGCGAGACAAGGATCTTCGAGAGCTTCCGCGAAACCTGCATCTGTGAAATGCCCAAGGCCTCAGCGATGGTGGACTGAGTTTCCTCACGGTAGTAGCGGCGGTAGAGCAGGTGCCGGTCTTCGGCACTGAGGTCGCGGATTGCGTTCCGCAGGGCCAGCACGTCCTCGAGCCGGTCCGTTGGGCAACCAAAAGCTGAAAGGGAGCCCTGGAGTCCGTCGCGGCCCTCCGAGGCCGGGGCGTCCAACGAGTCCGGACGCTTGCTGGTCCCGGCCATGAGGGCTTCCCGCACCTGACAGGGCTCCAACTGGAGATCCTGGGCGACTTCCTCAGGCGAGGGGGTGCGCTGCAGGGTCTGTGTCATCTCTTCAGTCCGCGCCAGCACCTGCCGACGCACATCCTGGATGGTCCGAGGCGGGCGGACAACCCAGCAGTGATCCCGGAGGTAGCGCTTGACTTCCCCGGCGATGGTTGGAGCGGCGTAGGCCGGGAAGCTGACACCCTTGGACTCGTCGTAGCCACGGGAGGCTTTGATCAGGCCCATGTACGCGACTTGCCGCACGTCGTCGATGTCGTGGGTGTGGGCCGAGTACCTCGCCGCGATGGCTTTGGCCAGATTGAGGTGGTCCAAGACCAAGCTGTCTTGGAAGCTCTGCCGAATACTGCCCTCGGGCGCGGGCCCAGGAGTTCTTGTTCGGACCTCGTAGGGTCGGGTTTGGTGCATGGGGCTTCAATCCTTAGGGGATGTAAAGGGTGAGCCCACGGCAAGACTCTTTAAAAAGAGAAGCACACTTACTATTAGCTTTCAACGGGTATGGGAGTAAAAAGCGAAGTACGCTTACTATTAACCTTCAACGGGGATGCGGGGTGAGGCTCAAAAGGCACCGTATCCAGGAGCGGAGATCGAGATGGAAGAACCACAGCTCGCCGAACCGGCATCAATGGTGGCCGATATCCAAAGCCTGCTCTTGGACACCGACGACGTCACCGAGTTCCTTGAAGAACTCGCAAGGCACTCCGCGGCCATCTTCAGCGGCTCGGCAGGGGAAATATATTGCGGCATCACGCTGATGCGGCAACGCACCGCAGCCACCGTTGCCAGCAGCGGGGAACGGGCACGGCAACTGGATGAAGTCCAGTACGCGTTCGCTGACGGTCCGTGCTTGCACGCCTGCCGCGAAGGCACGCAAGTCCACATTCCGGACTTCGAAAAGGACAACACTTGGCCGGACTATAACGCGGCCATCACCGACCACGGTCTGCGTTCCGTGCTGGCCGTACCGTTCAACCTCCCGGACGATACCGCCAGGGCGGGCTTGAATCTGTACTCGGACCGGCCCCATGCGTTCGACCAAGGTGCCGTGCAGCGGGCCAACGATTACGTTGACCAAGCCTCCAATGGCCTTCGCTTGGCCATTAAGCTGGCGCAACACAGTGAAACGGCCGCCAACTTGCGGGCGGCAATGGAGTCGCGAACGGTCATCGACGTCGCCACGGGCATCATCATTGCCCAGAACAGGTGCACACAAGTGGAAGCCATGGAGCTCATCAAGAAAGCCTCCAGCAACCGCAACATCAAACTGCGGGCCGTAGCCCAGGCCATCGTTGAGTCAGCCGGCGGTGGACAGGTCCAGACGTACTTCAAATAGGCCCGGGCTCCAGCTAGGCGTCAATCACCAAGTCGGTCCGTGCGGTGGAGCAGCACGGCAAGAATTTACCGGCGTCGATTTCCCGTGTCCGGATTCCGCCCTGGTGGTTCATGTCGACCTCCCCTGACAGCTTGACCACTTTGCAGGAGCCGCACATGCCTTCCTTGCAATTCGCGCCGATCCTGACTCCTGCACGTTGGGCCGCCCCCAGGATGTGCTCCTTGGAGTCGATCCGCACATTAATGCCGGTGCGCATAAAGGACATCGTGAGACTTCCCGTCCCCACCGTGTCGAAGCTGGAGGCATCGGGTGCAGCAGCCTTCGGCGCCTCCTCCGGGTTGCCCCCGGACGCTGCCGGACCCGGCACATCATGCTCTACGGATTCCAGCGGCAACCCCGTAGCTTCCAAGGTGCCTTCGGTGTCGTAGCCTGGCTCGTAAAGGCCGAACGCGGCGGGTTGGCTTTCGTAGTAGTCTTCGGCGGAATCGGCGAGTTCCTCTGCAATTTCCTCCGCAATGTCCACGGCAAGCGCGAGTTCGGCTTGGTATTCAAGGAGAGTTTGGCGATCCCCCGAGAAGAACTCCATGTAAATCGAGGTGTCGTCCACCCCAACCTTCCTCAGGAGCTCGGTGGCCGTATTCAGGTACCCCTCGGGCCCACAGGCATAGACTTGGCGGCCATTGGCATCGGGCGCCACCTCCTCAAGCATGGCGGCCGTGAGCCTCCCGCTTAGCCCTTCCCACCCATCGGGCCTGGCGCGGTCACCTAAGGAGTAGAACACTTTCACGCGCGAGTCCACGGAGGCGATGTAGGCCAACTCCCGGTGGAAGGCGAAGCCGCCGGCAGCGGCTCCGTGGTAAAGCACCACGACGTCGGCCTGCCCCGGCAGCGAGTGGATGGTCCGCACCATGGACATGATGGGGGTGATCCCCGCTCCGGCGGCCAGCAAGAGGTACCGTGCCCGCCGGTCGGCGTCGGGCAGGTGGAATGCCCCGACTGGGCCGAGCATCTCCAGGACCGTACCAGGTTTGACGTTCTCGTGGACCCACGGCGAGACCACTCCGCTAGGGTCGCGCTTGACGGTGATGTCGAAGGTCCACGGCTTCGTGGGCGAACTGGAGAGCGAATAGCTGCGGTCCACCGGATCCCGGTCCTCGCCGTTCACTGGGAAGGCGACGTTAACGTACTGCCCCGCACGGAAGGCCAACGGTGCACCGTCAGTGCGACGGAACACGAAAGTCATCATCCCGCCCACCTCCGGAACGATCTCGACACATTCGGCCATGAACTCCTGCGGATGCCAAGGTCCGAGGGCGCGGGCCGCCCGGGCAGGCGCCTCGGTGCTGCCCATGACCCGGTTCCAAGGCATCTCAAGACCGCGAATGCGCCGTGGTTCTTGGATGGCAGCCTCAGTGCGGATTTCGATCATGCCAAGTGCTCCTGCACGCGCTGTACGTACCAGTTGATGAATGCCTCCACCTGGTATTCGCTCTTCATGTATGGACCCGGTTCGTACGCAGGGCTTCCAGCGCCCTTCTGGCACAACTCCACGAACGCCTTGTCCTGGAGATTTGTTTGCTTCCAGGTGTAGGTGAGCTTTTCCAGGTCGTAATCGACGCCTTCCTCGGCGTCGTCAGCCACCAGCCATGTGGTGCGTACGAGTGTCTGGTGTTCGTTGATGGGGAAAACGCCGAAAGTAATCACGTGGTCCCCGAGGAAGTGGAACCAGCTGTTCGGCTGCAGGTGCATTGAGCAGCGGCCCAGGCGGAAGTCGCGCAGGTCGCCCAGCAGCTTCTTGGAGAGCCTGCGCCCATCGGTCGAGAACGATTCGCCTTCTCCGTCGAGCGATTCCCGTGAGATGCGGATTCCCGCTACGCGTGTGTCGAGCTCCTCGACCACCTCATAGGGAAGGCCATAGCGGCGGCAGCGTTCCTCGAGTGAGGACTGGGCTTCCTTGTTGCGGTCCCACACCTCCTCGAGGTGTGCTGGGATCAGGCCTTCCGTTAGGCCCCAAGTGGGGAAGAGTGAGCATGCGAGTTCCGGGTGCCCGTCGCAGTGGTAGCACTCACGGTTGTTCTCCATGACGAGCTTCCAGTTACCTTCCTCGACGATGTTCTGCTGGTAGGCAACTTTCGTCTTGGACAGATCGTGCGGCGCGAGGTAGGGCTCGAAGATTTTTCCGGTTTCATCGAAATCAGCCGGCGGTTCGTCGGCGATGCAGACAAAGATCAGTCCGGCGAACACACGGCTGTGCGCGCGCTTGAGGCCAAAGCATCCTTTGTCGAACTTCGCCTCTCCCGGCGCAGAGGCATGGATCAGATCACCGTTCGGGTTATACGTCCAGGAGTGGTAGCCACATACGAGGTTTCCCGTGGAACCTGCGGGTTCGGTCAGCACCCGGGCACCGCGGTGCCGGCAGACGTTGTGCAGTACGTTCACGCCGCCGTCGTCATTGCGCAGCACGATCAAGGAGTAAGGCCCATAGTCGACCGTCACATAGTCGCCCGGTTCGGGCAGTTCCGCGATGCTGGCGGCAAAGATCCAGTGCTGGCCAAAAATGGCTTGCATGTCGACGCCGAAAATCGTCGGGTCCGTGTAGAACGGGGCGTCGAGGGAATATCCCGCGCGCCGAAAGTCGAACAACTCGCTGATCTCGGCCAGCTGCTCTGCGGGCAAAGATGACGCGAGTTTTCCGCGTGTGTTGAGGGGTAAGTTCGCTGGAGCAGACATGTGGTTCCTCCCGGGGGCTGGGTAAGTATGCGATTCGTGGGGACAACGGGCCGGGGGTCCACCCTGCGTTGTCGAAATCCGCGTAATCACGAGATTAGAGTCGATCGACCTGCAACAAAAGCGCAACATTCAGGAGATATCCATGCACAATAGGTGCATGATTGATCCACGTCTGATTACGCTCCGGGTTTTTGCCCGCTGTGGCACGGTTGGTGCCACAGCCGAGCTGACAGGATATTCCCCTTCCGCTGTTTCCGCGCAGTTGCGTGAGCTCCAACGTGTACTGGGAATGCAACTCCTGACCAAGGACGGCCGGGGTGTGCGGTTGACCGCCACCGGCCGCTTCCTCGTGGAGGGTTCGGACACCCTCATTTCCGAGTGGGAGAGCCTGCGCGCAGCGGCCATGGAAGCCGGCGACCAGGTGCAGTCCCGCTTCGGCCTTGGCGGATTCTCGACGGCTGCGGCGCAATTGCTCGCTCCGCTGGCAGCCTCGTTGCGCTCAACACACCCCCTGCTGCAAGTGCAGGTACTCGAGGCCAATCCGGCACGCTGCTTCGATTTATTGGTCGCCGAGCGAATCGACCTGGCGGTCATCGTCGCGATGCAATCGGACAGCTACGGCGAGGATGACCCACGTTTTGAGCAGACCGTTCTGCTTGACGATCCACTGGACGTGATTCTTCCTGCAAGCCATCCCTTGGCGTCCCGGAAAACGGTGACGCTGGAAGAGCTGGCCACGGAGCCCTGGATTACCGAGGCCGCGGGTTCCACCTACCACTCCCTTTTCACCGCAGCCTTCACGGCCGTTGGAGTGACACCACGGATAGCCCATGAGGCCGTTGAATGGGAAACCCAGATCGCGTTCGTAGGCGCGGGACTTGGCGTGGGCCTGCTGCCACGCCTGGCGCCGTTGCACAACGCCGAAAACGTGGTCCGGCTGCACATTGCCGGGAAAGGGAAGCCCGCCCGGCGCATCGTGGCCGCCGTGCGGCGAGGGAGCATCACATCGCCCCTGATCCAGGAGTCGCTCGGCATCCTGCAGGTCAGTGCCGCTCGAATCCTCAACGATCGGCCTAAAGACGATCTCTGACGTGCCCTCCCGTGGCCGGGTAGCCGTCGTTGCCGGTTGGGCTCTCCCCCGAGCCCTGTTACCAGCCGCGCTCTGCGAGGCGGTGGGGCTGGGGGATCTCGTCGACGTTGATGCCGACCATCGCTTCGCCCAGGCCGCGGGAGACCTTGGCAATGACATCGGGGGCGTCGTAGAACGTGGTGGCCTTGACGACGGCGGCGGCGCGCTCTGCCGGGTTCCCGGACTTGAAGATGCCCGAACCAACAAACACACCATCAGCGCCGAGCTGCATCATCATCGCAGCATCAGCCGGGGTCGCGATCCCACCGGCGGTGAACAAAACCACCGGGAGCTTACCCGTGGCAGCGATTTCCTTCACCAGCTCGTACGGGGCCTGGAGTTCCTTGGCCGCAACGTACAGCTCGTCCTCGGGAAGGGAGGAAAGCTTCGCGATCTCCGCCCGGATCTTCCGCATGTGCCCGGTCGCGTTGGAAACATCCCCGGTCCCGGCCTCACCCTTGGAACGGATCATCGCCGCACCCTCGTTGATGCGGCGCAACGCCTCACCAAGGTTCGTGGCACCACAGACGAAAGGAACGGTGAAGTTCCACTTGTCGATGTGGTTCACGTAGTCAGCCGGGGTCAGGACCTCGGACTCGTCGATGTAATCGACGCCGAGGGACTGCAAAACCTGCGCTTCGACGAAGTGACCAATGCGGGCCTTCGCCATGACCGGAATGGACACAGCAGCGATGATCGCATCGATCATGTCCGGATCGGACATGCGGGACACGCCACCCTGGGCACGGATATCGGCAGGGACACGCTCAAGCGCCATGACCGCCACAGCACCGGCGTCCTCAGCGATACGGGCCTGCTCGACGTTAACGACGTCCATGATGACGCCGCCCTTGAGCATCTCCGCCATACCGCGCTTCACACGGCTGCTGCCCGTGAGTGCTATGTGTTCAAAAGTGTGAAGTCTTGCGGTCACGTGGTACTCCAAAGGACTGAAGCCTGCGATTGCATCACAAGCCCGCCCGGAATCTGTTCCCTGCGTCGAGGAGTAACGGCTGATATCCGGGTGATATATTAGTTGGAGTATCCATTATGCAAGCGTCGGGGCAGGGAGTCAACAGCCCGTCGCAAGCGCCTCGAAACTCAGGCCGCGAACAGCGCCTGACGCACCGCGTGCTCAAAGCCGGTGACGTGGTCCCGGGCCAATGCAGTTGCTTTCTCTTCATCGCCGTCGAGAACCGCCCGGAGAAGGTCCACGTGCTCACGGACGTGGTGCTCCAAGTCAGGAAGGCGATCCAGAACCATGCACCATATGCGGGTGGCCAGGTTGTCATAGCGGATCAGGACGTCCTCGAGATGCGGATTGCCGGCCGCCGCGTAGATCCCTTGGTGGACGCGTGCGTCCAGGCGGAGAGTCTCCACCACCGAGGCGCCGGCAACATCAAAGGCCTCTACGGCCCGCATGATGTCCTTCAGATGTTCCTTGGTTGCCGGTGAAGCCAAACGGGCCGCACGCCCGGCCGCCAGTGGCTCCAACTGAGTCCGTATCTCCGAGATATAGGCTAGGTCCGTCACCTCGACCCTCGTGGCAAAGGTGCCACGGCGCGGGTAGGCCACCACCAAGCGGTCCAGCTCGAGTCGCTTCAGGGCCTCCCGCACAGGGGTGCGGCCGATCCCCAGATCCTTGGCCAACTGGTCGTCATTGAGGAGGTCGCCCGGTTTGATCTCCAGCATCAAGAGCCGGTCACGGAGGCGCTCGTAAGCCGTATCAGCCAGCGATTTCCTGCTGGTGCCGTCCGCGATTGCCAGAGTTTCGAGTGCCATGGTGCCGACCCTTTCCGCAGGTCCCTAAGATCTATTGACCTCTCCCAGTGACCAGTATACGCTGAATCCCAATCCTAATATATCAGTACAGGACTCAGGAATATATCTAAAGGAGGAGCCATGACCCTAGTGGCGACAGACTCACCAATCCTTACCCCGTCGCAGCCAGCAGAGCTCAATGAAGAGCAAAGCAACCTTGGCGCACAGTCCCAGAAGTTCGTCCTCACCTTGTCGTGTGTCGAGCGCGCCGGAATCGTTCAAGCGGTTACTACCTTCCTGTTTGACCGCGGTTTCAACATCGACGAGCACCAGCAGTTCGACGACGGCATCCGCCAGACACTGCACCTGCGCACCGCGTTCTCCGGCTCTCCGGACTACACCGCCGAACGGCTCGAAGAGGAATTCAGCTCCATTGCTGATCGCTTCGAGATGAAATTCGAGTTCCATGACCAGACCAAAAAGCGCGTACTGGTCATGGTGTCCAAGTTTGGTCATTGCCTCAACGACCTCATTTTCCGGTGGCGCGGAGGAAGCCTCGGCGGAGACCTCGTAGTAGTCGCCTCCAACCACGAAACCCACAGGGCCATGGCTGAGGCTGCGGGACTGCCTTTCGTCTACATCCCGGTCACCCCTGACACCAAGGCCGAGGCGGAGCAGAAATTGCTGGATCTGGTGGATGAGTACAACGTGGACTTGGTGGTCCTCGCCCGCTACATGCAAGTTCTCTCCGATGACCTGTGCCGCGCGTTGGAGGGACGCGCCATCAACATCCACCACTCGTTCCTGCCGAGTTTCAAGGGGGCCCGCCCCTACCACCAGGCCTACAACCGAGGCGTGAAGCTGGTGGGTGCTACCGCCCACTACGTGACGGCCGACCTGGACGAAGGCCCGATCATCGAGCAGGAAGTCATCCGCGTGGATCACAGCTACGGTCCTGCAACCCTTTCCACCATCGGCCAGGACGCAGAAGCGCTGGCCTTGTCCCGCGCCGTGCGCTGGCACTGCGAACACCGCGTATTGCTGGACCGCACCAGCACCGTTGTGTTCCGCTAATCCAACCCCCAACAGCACGCCCCACTCGAACTTCAGCAGGAGAATCCACATGGCATCGACGCCCCGCATCGTCATTATTGGAGCCGGGATCGTTGGCACCAACCTCGCCGACGAACTGGTCACCCGCGGTTGGAACAACATCACCGTACTGGACCAAGGACCGTTGAACATGCCCGGGGGCTCGACGTCCCACGCCCCGGGCCTCGTGTTCCAGACCAACCCTTCAAAGACCATGGCGCTCTTTGCCAAATACACCGTGGAGAAGCTCCTTTCGCTCACTGAAGATGGCCAGAGCTGCTTCAACCAGGTGGGTGGCCTTGAGGTCGCCACCACTGAGACCCGCCTGGCTGACCTGAAGCGCAAGCTGGGTTACGCAGCTTCCTGGGGCATCGAGGGCAAGATCCTCTCCCGCGAGGAATGCAAGGAGCTCTATCCCCTCATTAATGAGGAGGACATCCTTGGTGGCCTCCACGTCCCAACCGATGGCCTGGCCTTGGCAGCACGCGCAGTCCAGTTGCTGATCAAGCGCACTGAAGCCGCGGGCGTTACGTACCTGGGCAACACCACCGTCACCGGGATCGAGCAGGCGGACCGCCGCGTCACCGGCGTCCAGACGACCGACGGCGTCATCCCTGCGGATATCGTCGTTTCCTGCGCCGGTTTCTGGGGCGCAAAAATCGGAGAGATGATCGGGATGTCCGTCCCGCTCCTCCCGTTGGCGCACCAGTACGTCAAAACCACCCCGGTGCCCGCGCAGAAGGGCAAGAACGAACTGCCCAACGGCGCTTCGCTGCCCATCCTCCGTCACCAGGACCAGGACCTCTACTACCGCGAGCACGGCGAGCGCTACGGCATTGGCTCCTACGCCCACCGCCCCATGCCGGTGGACCTGGATGAACTTGGGAGCTACGAGCCCAGCAGCATCAGCGAACACAACATGCCCTCCCGCTTGGACTTCACGCTGGAAGACTTCCTCCCGGCTTGGGAAGCCACCAAGCAGTTGCTGCCGGCCCTCCGCGAGAGTGATATCGAGGATGGCTTCAACGGCATCTTCTCCTTCACCCCGGACGGTGGCTCCCTGGTCGGTGAGTCCAAGGAACTGGATGGCTTCTTTGTGGCCGAGGCCGTGTGGGTGACTCACTCCGCCGGCATTGCACGGGCCGTCGCCGAACTGCTGACCACCGGAAAGTCCAGCATCGATCTTGGCGATTGCGATATCCACCGCTTTGAAGAGGTCCAGCTGACGCCCGAGTACGTGAGCGAAACGTCCCAGCAGAACTTCGTGGAAATCTACGATGTGATGCACCCGCTCCAGCCCAAGCTCTCCCCGCGCAACCTCCGCGTCAGTCCTTTCCATGCCCGGCACAAGCAGCTGGGCGGCTACTTCCTCGAGGGCGCGGGCTGGGAGCGTCCGTACTGGTTCGAGGCCAACGCTGAACTCCTCAAGGAGATGCCCGACGAATGGCAGCCTCCGGCCCGCGACGCCTGGTCCGGGATGTTCAGCTCTCCCATCGCGGCGGCCGAAGCCTGGAAGACCCGCACGGCGGTGGCGATGTACGACATGACTCCGCTGAAGCGCCTTGAGGTCTCGGGTCCGGGCGCCTTGAAGTTGCTGCAGGAACTGACCACCGGAGACCTGGCCAAGAAGCCCGGAGCCGTCACTTACACCCTGCTGTTGGACCACTCCGGAGGAATCCGAAGTGACATCACTGTGGCCCGCTTGAGCGAAGACACGTTCCAGCTGGGCGCCAACGGCAACATTGACACCGCGTACTTCGAGCGGGCGGCCCGGCACCAGACCGAAAACGGAACAGCCAGTGATTGGGTCCAGGTTCGCGACACAACCGGCGGTACGTGCTGCATTGGCCTGTGGGGCCCGCTGGCCCGCGATCTTATGGGCAATGCCAGCAGTGATGATTTCACCAATGACGGGCTGAAGTATTTCCGATCCAAGAAGGTCACCATCGGTGGCGTCACCGTGACGGCCATGCGCCTGTCCTACGTGGGCGAACTCGGCTGGGAGCTGTACACCAGCGCAGACAACGGACAGCGTCTCTGGGATGCACTGTGGAAGGCCGGCCAGCCGTTCGGAGTGATCGCCGCCGGACGGGCCGCCTTCAGCTCGCTGCGGCTGGAAAAGGGATACCGCTCCTGGGGCACTGATATGACCACCGAGCACGACCCGTTCGAAGCTGGTCTGGGATTCGCCGTGAAGATGGCGAAGGAAAACTTCGTCGGCAAGGCAGCCCTTGAAGGGCGGAGCGAGGAAAGCTCGGCGCGCCGCTTGCGCTGCTTGACGGTCGACGACGGCAGGAGCCTGGTGCTCGGCAAGGAACCGGTCTTCTACAAGGACCAAGCCGTTGGTTACGTCACCAGCGCCGCTTACGGTTACACGGTCAAGAAACCGATCGCCTACGCATACCTGCCCGCCGCTGTTTCCCTGGGTGATTCCGTGGAAATTGAGTACTTCGGGCGGCGTATCCAGGCCACCGTTACTGAAGATCCCCTGTACGACCCCACCATGAGCAGGCTCCGCGGCTAAGCACGGCGCCCTCGGTTAGGCCAGCGGCCCGGACCCATCTCCTCGCAACCGGATCCGGGCCGCTGCCTAACGCATTTCCAGCCCAGCCCTTCTTTGCCAGTCCAGCCTTTCTTTGCCAGTCCAGCCTTTCTTTGCCAGTCCAGCCTTTCTTTGCCAGTCCAGGAAGTCACATGATCAGTTCAGAAACCCTCAACGATTACCTTGCCCGGCTCGCTTCCCGACAACCCACCCCTGGAGGTGGCGCCGCAGCAGCACTTCACGCTGCCCAAGGCGCAGCGCTGGTGGCCATGGTGGCCAGGTACACCACGGGCGAAAAGTATGCCCAGCACGAGGAGCTCATCACGCGCATCACCGGCACGGCCGATCATTTGATCACCGAAGCACTGCGCCTTGCCGATGCTGACGAGCAAGCCTTCCAGGGTGTCATTGATTCGTACAAACTCCCGTCAGGAACCGAGGAACTCAAAGCGGCCCGTGCTGCGGGGATCCAAGGCGCCCTCGTCAACGCAGCCCGGACACCTGCGCAGCTGATCCAGCTCGCCGGTGAGGTGGTGGAACTTGCCACTGAGCTCTTCGACGTCGCCAACCCCAACGTCATCAGCGACGTCGCGGCAGCAGCAGACGCCGCCCGGGCAGCCGCCACCACCGCGCGGGTCAACATCGATATCAACCTCGTGGCCATCAAAGATGGCGACGCCCGGTCCCGCTTGGCTGAACAAACCAACGGCCTTGAGGACAAAGTGGTCCTGGCTGCCGATTCGCTGGCCGCGAGGGTCCGCGAAAGGATCCTCGCGTGAACACCACACGCCCGCAGGCCAGGGTGCTCTCCGGCAAGGGACTGGCAGGACTCGTCCAGGAACAGGTCCGGGACAGGATCCGGGCACTCGGAGCGGACGGCGTGCGCCCTGTGCTCGCCGTCGTGGTGGCAACCTCGGATCAGTCAACGCACTGGTACGTCCGCTCCATCGAACGTGCGGCAGAACGTGTTGGGATTGATTGCCGAATCCTCGATCTCGGGCAGGAAGCCACCCAAGAGTCGCTGGTAAGCGTTTTGCGGGATCTCAGCGTAGAGCCTTCCGTCAGTGGCATCATCCTGCAGACTCCCCTGCCGGGCGCCGTCCGGGCCGAGGACTTGGTTGGCCTTATAGCTCCCGAGAAGGACATCGACGGCGCCAATCCGCTCAGCCTGGGCCGCTTGGCTGTGGGCCAGCCTGCCTTCGCTCCCGCTACGGCGCGAGCCGTTGTTGAACTGCTGGACCACTACGAGGTCCCGGTCGCGGGTAAGAACGTGGCCGTCGTCGGGCGTTCAGCCGTAGTGGGCAAGCCGCTGTCCTTGCTGCTCCTTGAAAAGGACGCCACTGTGACCATCTGCCATTCCAAATCGGGTGACCTGGCGCGCTATACGCGGGCTGCCGACGTCGTGGTCGTCGCCGCGGGGCGGACCGGACTTTTGACAGGTTCCCATGTCTCGCCCGGTTCAGTAGTGGTCGACGTCGGCACAAACGTCTTGGCGGATGGTTCCCTTGTGGGGGACGTGGATGAAGCCAGCGTAATCGGCGTAGCCGCTGCCCTGTCGCCGGTTCCCGGGGGCGTCGGCTCCGTCACTACAGCCTTGCTGCTGCTGCACACCGCTGAGGCCGCAGGACTGCAAGCACGCATACCGCTGATGGCGGCTTCTTCTGTCCGGAACTGAAGGGATGCACCATATGGCTTCCAAAGCCCCCCGCAACAACATTGACGAGTCGCAGCTGACGGTCACCAAACCCAAGACCAAGGCTGTGGGCATCCCGGCGGTCGCCAACGCCCTGAAGATCTCCTTGGAACAGATGGGGCCGGTACGCAGCGTCCAGACTCTGTTGGCGGTGAACCAGCTCGATGGATTCGACTGTATGGGCTGCGCCTGGCCTGAGCATGAAAAGCGCAACGCCGCGGAGTTTTGTGAGAATGGCGCCAAAGCCGTTGCCGAGGAAGCTACCCGACGCCGGGTCACACCCGCATTTTTCGCCCAACACTCGGTGGCCGAGCTGAAGACGCGCGATGATTACTGGCTGGGCCAGCAAGGCAGGCTGACCCACCCGATGTTCCTCGATGAGGGTGCAACCCACTACGAACCCATCGGGTGGGACCAAGCGTATGACCTGATGGCTGAGGAACTCCGGGCCATGGACCATCCCGACCAGGCCGTCTTCTACACCTCCGGGCGCACCTCCAACGAGGCAGCGTTCGTCTACCAACTTCTGGTGCGGGGGCTCGGAACCAACAACCTTCCTGACTGCTCAAACATGTGCCACGAATCCTCGGGGTCCGCTCTGGTGGAAACCATCGGCATCGGCAAAGGCTCGGTGAGCCTCACGGACTTGGAAACAGCGTCACTGATTTTCGTTGCCGGCCAAAATCCGGGTACCAACCACCCCCGCATGCTCAGCGCCTTGGAGAAAGCCAAGAAAAACGGCGCAGTCATTGTCTCGGTGAATCCTTTGCCGGAGGCGGGCCTCCTGCATTTTGAAAACCCACAGCACCTTGGCGGCATGGTTACGGGCACCCGGTTGACGGACGATTTCCTGCAAATCCGTGCCGGCGGCGACCAAGCCCTCTTCCAGGGCCTGGGCAAGTACCTGCTTGAAGCTGAATCCTCCGGACGTAAGACTCCAGGGCTCCAGACCGTCCTGGACCACGACTTCATCAATAACCACACCGTAGGCATCCAGGACTACCTTCAGTACCTGGAAGAAGTTCAGTGGGACCAGATCGTGGCGGCCACAGGCCTGTCCCTGGAGCAGATCCACGCGACCGGTGAACGGCTGCTCGGATCCAGCTCCACCATTGTGTGCTGGGCCATGGGATTGACCCAGCATAAGCACTCTGTCCCTACCCTTCGCGACGTAGTCAACGTCCTGCTTTTGCAAGGGAACATCGGCAAGCCAGGCGCTGGTGTTTGCCCGGTACGGGGCCATTCCAATGTCCAAGGTGACCGCACTATGGGCATCTTCGAGAAAATGCCGGAGAAGTTCCATGACCGGTTGGATCACGAGTTCGAATTCCTCTCTCCCCGGGACCACGGCTATGACACTGTCGCGGCGATCCGGGCCATGCGGGACGGCAAGGTCCGGTTCTTCATGGGGATGGGTGGAAACTTCGTTCGCGCCGCCCCCGACTCTGAGGTGACGGAACAAGCTCTGGCGAACACGCGGCTGAGCGTCCAGATCTCCACCAAGCTGAACCACTCGCACCTGGCAACGGGGCAGCGCGCACTGATTCTGCCTACTTTGGGCCGCACCGAGAAAGACACCCAGGTGACAGGCGACCAACGCGTCACTGTGGAGGACTCCATGAGTGCAGTGCACGCGTCCCGGGGACGCCTCAAACCCGCAAGCGAACACCTGCACTCGGAAGTGGCTATCGTGTGCAATCTCGCCCACAGGATCTTCACAGATGGCCGCGTACGACTGCCCAACGCCCCCAAGGCGGCGTGGCTGTCCATGCGGGACGACTATTCCCTGATCCGCAAACACATCGAAGCAGTGTTTGACGGCTTCGAGAACTTCGAAGAACGCATTCAGCACCCCGGCGGCTTCGTACTTCCGCACCCGCCACGCGATGCGCGGAAGTTCGATACTGCCTCGGGAAAAGCCCACTTCACGGGAAATCAGTTGGAATACATCAAGGTCCCGTCGGGCCGGTTAGTACTGCAAACCCTGCGCTCCCACGACCAGTACAACACCACCATCTACGGCAAGGACGACAGGTACCGCGGGATCCACGGTGGACGCCGGGTAGTCCTTATCAATGCCGACGACGTTTCGGAGCTGGGTTTCGCTGACGGCGACATGGTCCATCTCATCTCCGAATTCCAGGGAACCGAGCGCAGGGCAGAAGACTTCCGGATCGTCACATACTCCACACCCAAGGGCTGCGCAGCTGCGTACTACCCGGAAACCAACGTCCTGGTACCCCTGGACTCGGTTGCCGACACCAGTGGGACTCCGACATCCAAGTCCGTCATCGTCCGGCTCGAACCTGCGACCCTCAACCGCAAGGACGCTGCCTAAAGCCCAACGTTATCCACCCTCATGTCCGCACCACCAAACACCCTAAGGAGTGTCATGTCAGGAAACAGAGCAGTCGCCTACAAGGAACCCGGTGTCGTCGAAATCATCGATACCGAATACCCCACGTTTGAGCTTAAGGACGGGCCCGGAGTCAACCCGGCCAACGTCGGCAGGAAGGTGCCCCACGGCGCCATCTTGCGCACTGTGACCACCAACATCTGTGGTTCGGACCAGCACATGGTCCGGGGACGCACTACCGCACCCAAGGACCTGGTGCTCGGCCACGAAATCACAGGGGAAGTGATCGAGGTAGGGCCCGACGTCGAATTCATCAAGGTGGGAGACATCGTCTCCGTTCCGTTCAATATCTCCTGTGGCCGCTGCCGGAACTGCAAAGAGCAAAAAACCGGAATCTGCCTCAACGTCAACCCGGACCGTCCAGGCAGCGCTTACGGCTACGTGGACATGGGAGGCTGGGTGGGCGGACAAGCCGAGTACGTCCTGGTCCCTTACGCGGACTGGAACCTGCTTCGCTTTCCGGACCGGGACCAGGCCTTGGAAAAGATCATGGACCTGACCATGCTCTCGGACATCTTCCCGACCGGCTTCCACGGCGCAGTCACGGCCGGAGTCGGCGTGGGGTCCACCGTGTACGTTGCAGGTGCCGGACCTGTTGGCATCGCCGCTGCCGTCGGCGCCCAACTGCTGGGTGCCGCCGTCGTGATTGTGGGCGACATGAACGAAGACCGCCTGGCCCAAGCCCGCTCCTTTGGTTGCGAGACCGTCAACGTGTCCAAGGGCGATCCCAAAGACCAGATCGAACAACTCCTTGGAGTGCCTGAAGTGGACTGCGGCGTTGATGCTGTGGGCTTTGAAGCACGCGGACACGGCAAGGATGCCTCCCACGAAGCGCCGGCCACCGTGCTGAACTCCCTCATGGACATCACCGCAGCCGGCGGCTCCTTGGGCATCCCCGGCCTGTACGTCACGGGCGACCCGGGCGGAATCGACGAGGCCGCCAAGCACGGCTCCCTCTCCCTCTCGCTGGGTACGGGGTGGGCGAAGTCGCTGTCGTTTACCACCGGACAATGCCCCGTCATGAAGTACAACCGCCAGCTGATGATGGCGATCCTCCATGACAAGGTCCAGATCGCCAAGGCCGTCAATGCCAAGGCCATCCCGCTCGAAGACGCTCCCCGGGGCTACGCAGAGTTCGACGCCGGAGCGGCAACAAAGTTCGTGCTGAACCCCAACGGTTACGTCAAGGCTTAGCGCGCAACAGCGGATACCGGGCCGGCACGGCAAGCACGACGGGAAGGCCCTGTCGGGCCGGTATCCGCACTTCCCAGCTCCACCACACCAATGAAGTGGGGCATCATGCCCCTTCGTTTGCCGTTGTGACAACTTATTGAGCCGGTGGTCAAGTGTGAAAGGGTCCGTGGAGAACTCGGTCTAGGATGAGGAAAAGACGAGGGAGCAGGTGGGCGTCGCTTTTAGCCGGGTGCCCACCAGGACAACGACACGAGGCATCATGGCCGCACGCAACAACCCGGACATCGACAACGACGCCGACGCCGACGCCCACGGTGGTGGCGTCCAGTCAGTGGACCGCGCCCTCCAAATCCTGGAAATCCTGGCCCGGGAGGGCGATGCCGGCGTGAGTGAGATCGCCGAGGAAATGGGCGTGCACAAGTCCACTGCGTCAAGACTGGTTGGCTCCCTGGTAAACCGGGATCTGGTCCGGCAGAACAGCGAAAGAGGCAAGTACCAACTGGGCTTCGGAATCCTGCGCTTGGCATCGTCCATCCCCGGCCGGCTCAGTGTGGTTCACGAGGCGCGGGCCGTATTGGAAGCCCTGGCGGCCGAGTACAAAGAGACTGTCAACCTTGCTGTGCTGCGGTCCAACTACGCCGTGAACGTGGACCAGGCCATGGGACCCTCCACCCTTGCCACGTACGACTGGGTGGGCAGTTTAACGCCCCTGCATGCCACCTCCAGCGGCAAGGTGCTGCTGGCTGCCTTGACGACCGATGAAAGAAGCCAGGTCTTCAAAGCCGTGGGTCTGCCTGCCCGGACACCCCGTACCGTAACCAATCGGGGGGAACTGGAAAAGGAGTTGCTGGAAGTTGCCAAAAACGGTTTTGCGATAGTTCATGGCGAGTTTGAAATTGGTCTCACGGCCGTCGCAGCTCCCATCTTCAACCACGCAGGCACGGTTATCGCGGCAATAAGCATTTCCGGTCCAGCCTTTCGCTTCGTGCCTGAAGACCATCCGGGGCTCATAGACGGCCTCCGGGAGGCCGGGCTGACCATTAGCGCCAAGATGGGCTACCGCCCCAGGTAGGGGCCCCAGGTAACGACTGCCGTCACGTAACGAGCAAAAAAACCTTGACAACCCAATGTGGTCCAGCGCACTCTGTTGCATAGAGTGCAGTGCGTTGATCACTGCGGAACAGCGGCTGTGTGGGCTATTGCCTATCCCGCTGCAGCGTCCCCCCGGCAAAATAGAGGCCACCAAACCTACCCCGAGAGGGCCACAATGTCTATGCACAGAAGCCTGACCAGCTCCCCGGCAGGCGAAAGCAGTGCCTTAGCAAGGTCCGCCGCTCCCAAGCATGCGGACAAACCAAACCCACTGCGTCGTCTCCTCAAAGTTTCCGACATCAACATCGTCAACCGGCCGATGCTCAAGAAAGCCCTCGGGGGGACGATCGTGGGCAACACCATGGAATGGTACGACGTCGGGGTGTTCGGCTACCTGATCACCACCATGGGCCCGGTCTTCCTTCCGGAAGCTGACAAGTCGGTGCAGACGCTCTTCCTGCTGGGCACGTTTGCTGCAACCTTCGTTGCCCGGCCGCTGGGTGGCGTCGTCTTCGGTTGGCTCGGCGATAAGGTGGGCCGCCAGAAGGTTCTCGCAGCAACACTGATGCTGATGGCGGCTAGTACTTTCGTCGTCGGGCTCCTGCCGGGGTACGCCCAAATTGGTATATGGTCGGCGGCACTACTTGTGGTGCTGAAGCTCATCCAAGGCTTTTCCACCGGCGGTGAATACGCAGGTGCTACCACCTTCGTTTGCGAATACGCACCGGATAAGCGGCGTGGCTTCTTCGCGAGCTTCCTGGATATGGGCTCATACCTCGGCTTCGCGCTGGGAGCAGCGGTAGTGTCCGTGCTCCAACTGACCCTGGGGCAGGGAGCCATGGAGGAATGGGGCTGGCGTTTGCCCTTCCTGATCGCTGGACCGCTCGGGGCGATTGCTGTCTACTTCCGGAACAAAATCGAGGAGTCGCCGCAGTTCCAGGCAACCCTGGATGCCCAAGCAGCCGTAACCGCCGACGCAAGTGCCACGGACAACGCCGTCGCCAAGGGCCCCTTGGCGACTCTCAAGGCCTACTGGCGCCATATCGTCCTGGCTATGATCCTTGCCGCTGCTGCCAACACGGTGGGTTATGCACTGACGTCCTACATGCCGACGTACCTGACCGATTCCAAAGGCTACGATGCCGTCCACGGGACCCTTCTGACCATTCCGGTGCTTGTGGTGATGTCCCTCTGCATTCCCTTGACCGGCAAGCTGTCCGACCGCATCGGCCGCAGGCCGGTCCTCTGGATCGGTGCCGGCAGTACCATCCTCTTCGCCGTCCCGGCATTCCTCTTGATTGGTCTGGGGGACACCTGGTCTACCTTGGGTGGTCTGGCACTGGTCGCCTTCCCCGTGACCTTTTACGTGGCCAACCTCGCTTCGGCGCTCCCTGCGCTCTTCCCCACCGCGGGCCGCTACAGCTGCATGGGTATTGCCTATAACTTCTCCGTGGCGATCTTCGGCGGGACAACACCCTTCATTGTGCAGGGACTTATCAATGCAACCCGCGATGATATGGCACCGGCCTATCATTTGATCGGCACCTCGGTGATAGGCGCAATCGCGATCTACTTCCTGCCCGAGTCTGCCCGCCGTGCGCTCCCTGGCTCCATGCCAAGCGTGGACACCATTGATGAGGCACGGGAGCTGGTGGCCGCCCAGAAAGAGACGCTCTGACCACATCGGCTGGTGCATCGAGGGGCTGGGAATGAGTGTTCACCCACAGTTAACGAAGCGCTGTGGCGCCCGTCCTAGTTCAGCGTCGGAGGTGTCTGTTCTACTTGAAACATGACTACTTTGACTGATATTGCAGTTGCTGGCATCGAGGACCAGCCGAACAACGACAACAACACCAACAACGCACTCATGATCGCACTGGACGTGGACGGCACTTTGGTCGATCACGACGGGCACATGTCACCGGAGGTCCGCTCCGCCGCCCAAGCCGTGGTCGCCAGCGGGCACGACGTCATGATCGCCACAGGCCGCTCACTCAACGCGACCCTGCCGATCATTGAACAAATCGGACTCGAACGTGGCTACGCAGTGTGCTGCAACGGCGGCGTGACGCTCCGCCTCGATCCGACGCTCGAGGCCGGATACGAGATCATCCATAAAGCCACGTTTGACCCCGCCCCTGCCTTGAAGGCTCTGCGGGAGCGGCTGCCCAACGCCAAGTATGCGCTGGAGGACGAAGACGGAGTCTTCCTCTCCACCGAACGTTTCCAGGACGCAAGTTTCGGAGTGGAGTCCATCGGCGTCGATTTCCAGACCATGCTGGACTCCACCGCAGTCCGTGTGGTGGTCTTCAGCAGCGACAACACCTCGGACGAATTCAATGAAGCCATCCGGCACATCGGGCTGTCCGGCGTGACCTACTCGGTGGGTTGGACGGCGTGGCTGGACATCGCAGCCGAGGGCGTCACCAAAGCCAGCGCTTTGGAGGCCTTGCGCCGGAAGCTAGGGACGGATCCGGCCAACACGGTAGCCGTGGGTGATGGCCGGAACGACATCGAGATGCTCACGTGGGCGGCCCGTGGTGTGGCCATGGGCCAAGCCGCTGATGAAGTCATCGCCGCTGCGGATGAGGTCACTGCGTCAGTGCTCGACGACGGCGCCGCCTTGGTTTTGCGCGGCCTCCTGTAACTGCCGCTCGCCCCAGCAGGACCAGCCAGCCCCAGCGGGACCAGCCGGCCCCAGCTAAAGGACGGGCAGGACCTCAAGGCCGCCGAGGTAGTTCTGGAGCGCCTTGGGGACGTTGACCGAACCATCAGGGTTCTGGTGGTGCTCGAGGATAGCCACGATCCAACGAGTGGTGGCCAAGGTGCCATTGAGCGTAGCCACCGCCCGGGTTCCCTTGGCAACACCTTCATCATTGATCACGCGTTCGCGGATGTTAAGGCGGCGTGCCTGGAAGGTAGTGCAGTTGGATGTCGAGGTGAGCTCGCGGTAGGCGTTCTGCGTGGGGACCCAGGCTTCGCAGTCGAACTTCCGGGCCGCGGACATTCCCAGGTCGCCCGCGGCCGTGTCGATGACGCGGTAGGGCAGCTCGCACTTGGCCAGCATTTCCTCTTCCCAAGCCAGCAGGCGTTCGTGTTCGGCGGCGGCTTCCTCAACGGTGGTGTAGATGAACATTTCCACCTTGTTGAATTGGTGTACCCGGATGATTCCACGGGTGTCCTTGCCGTGCGAACCGGCCTCGCGGCGGTAGCAGGAGCTTTGGCCCGCATAGCGGATTGGTCCGGCGGAAAGGTCCAGGATCTCGTCGGCGTGGTAACCCGCGAGGGCAACCTCCGAGGTTCCCACAAGATAAAGGTCGTCCTCAGCGAGACGGTAGATCTCGGCGTCGTGCTTTACATCGAAACCGGTACCCTGCATGGTCTCGGGGCGCACCAAAGTGGGGGTGATCATCGGCACGAAGCCAGCCTCGATGGCCTGGTCCATGGCCATCTGCAGCAGCGCCATTTCCAGACGTGCACCAACCCCGCGTAGGAAGTAGAAGCGCGAGCCGGAAACCTTGGCGCCCCGTTCCATGTCGATGGCACCGATGAGTTCACCGATCTCCAGGTGGTCCTTGGGCTCGAAATCCGTGAATTCGCGAGGGCTACCGACCGTCTTGACCACTACGTAGTCATCCTCGCCGCCCTCAGGCACCCCATCCACGATGAGGTTTGGGACAACGCGCAGGAGTTCATCCTGCTTGGCCTGCGCGGCATCGGCCTCCACCGAGGCTGCCTTCACCGAGTTGGCCAGTTCCTTGACCTCTGCCAGCAGGGCTTGCTTCTCCTCACCCTTGGCCTTCGCGACCTTCTTGCCGTAGACGTTTTGCTCGGCGCGGAGGCTTTCGTAGCGGATCAAGGCCGCCCGGCGATCGGAGTCGGCAGAGATGATCGCGTCCACCACGGACTCGTCGGCGCCGCGGGCACGCTGGCTGGCACGGAACTTGTCCGGGTTTTCGCTGAGGTCTTTTACGTCGATCACCAGATAAGAGTATCGAATCGCTCGCGCATCTCCGGCCCATTGGCTTAACCGGTCGCCAACCCGCGGCACCGCTTGCCCCGGCAAAAGGCAGGCGTGCAGGGCGATAGTGTTGGAGCACCATGAGCGACTGGATCCTGTACGTGATTCTCGCTGGGGGCGTGGCCTTTGCCGTCTCCAGTTGGTGGGGCGTGCGCCGATTGCGGGCCCGCCATGTCAGGAGCGCCGTACGGGAGGACTCCCACAAGCCCAACCCTGGGGGCCAACGGGTGGCCGTGATTCTGAACCCGGTCAAGAACAACGCCCACCTTGCCCGGCACTCGATTACCGAGGCATGCGACTTGGCTGGCTGGGACCCACCCCGCTTTTTCGAAACCACCCTTGAGGACCCCGGCTACGGACAGTCCCGCCAGGCACTGGCGTTCGGGGCCGACGTCGTCGTGGCGTGCGGTGGCGACGGAACAGTCCGCGTAGTGGCCGAGTCGCTGGCGCATAAGAACGTGGCCATGGGCTTGGTGCCGGTAGGCACCGGAAACTTGTTGGCCCGCAACCTTGACCTGGATGTCACCGATCTTTCAGGCTGCATCCAAACCGCTTTGTTCGGGCATCAACGGTTCATCGACACCGCGACCATGGGTATCAGCAACAACATCACCGGCAAATCCTCCAGCCACACCTTCTTGGTCATCGCGGGTATGGGCTTGGACGCCGAAGTGCTGGGCGACACCAAAGAGGACCTCAAAAAGTCCGTGGGCTGGCTGGCTTACACCGAGGCCGGCGTCCGCCACCTCCCCGGCCGGCGCAAGCGGGTCACCATCACCATGGATGACGAAACTGAGCAGTCACGGAAGATCCGCAGCGTCCTGTTTGCCAATTGCGGACTGATCCCGGGCGGGATCGACTTCATCCCCCAGGCAATGATCGACGACGGCATGCTGGACATCGTGGTCATGAGCCCGCGCAGTGCGTTCGGATGGCTCGCCATGTACGCCAAAATTCTGTTCAAACACAACGCCAACCTGCCCATGATGAGCTTCTACCGTTCCGGCAAAGTCACCATCCGAAGCCAGGAACCCATGGCCACCCAGCTCGACGGCGATCCCTCAGGCGAGGCCACGGAGGTCACCGTTCAGGTAGAACCGGGGTCACTGCTGGTGCGGGTGCCGAGGGCCGCGACCGCCTAGCCGCGGTCCCCACTAACGAAGCCGCAGGTCAGATGGCGCCAATGTCCGGCTGCGCCGCGTTTTCGTCGGCTTGCTCCGCCGCTGCCTTGGCCGCCGCGCGGGCCTCGGACTGCTCCTTGATCATGGCCTGTTCTTCTTCGAAACGCAGGCGATCCGCCCGGTCCGCCTCGTCCCCGTCCCAGTCATCCGCGTTGCTGTCACTGGAGGGCTTGGGGTTGACGATCATGCCTTGGCCGTCTTTGTCGTCGCTGTGTACAGACATGACCGCTCCTTTCATCGAAATTCATCCATCGTTTATGGATCAAGCAAGCATACGCACACTTGTACCCCCGCGAAAGAGCTTCAAACTCCCGTTGTGGACAACGTTTTGGAGCCGCTATTCGCCGTGCAGAATCGCCTCGACCCACGCGTGCGCTGAAGCAAAAGCAGCATCGGAAGTATGCGGGGCAACCTCCGCGATGTCCTTGTCCACCCGGGGGTAGGAGCCCAGGAAACGGGTTGCCGGGCTGATCCTGTGGAGGGCGGCCAAGGCATCGGCCACGCGCGCGTCCGCGACATGGCCGTCCGCGTCGATGCTGAAGAAATAGTGCCCAAGGTACTGTCCCGTGGGGCGTGATTCGATGCGGCTCAAGTTCACTCCCCGCGAGGCGAACTGGTCCAGGATGTCCATGAGGGCACCGGGGCGGTCCTGCGGCAGTGGAACCACCACCGTTGTCTTGTCCGCTCCGGTTCGCTCCGGAAGGACGTCGGGGCGGCCAACCAGGATAAACCGGGTGACGGCGTCGAAATTGTCCCCAATGTTCTCCGCGAGGACCGTCAGCCCTGGCTGTTCAGCGGCGACCAGCGGCGCACAGATGGCCGCGTCATAGGGCGCATCGGCGGCAAGCAGGCCCATCGCGGCCGCCGCCGTCGAGGACCCCGGGACGTAATCCACGTCCGGAAGGTGCGCATCCAGCCAACGCCTGCACTGCGCCCACGCGTGGCCGTGCGTCGAGATGCGTTTGACGTCGGAAAGTTCGACGCCGGGCCTTGCCACCAGCACGAACGTGATGGGAACCAATGCCTCGCGAATAATCCGGAGTTCCGTGCCCGTGGCAATCGCGTCCAACGTGGCCGTCACACCGCCCTCAACAGAGTTTTCGATGGGAACCATGGCCGCGTCCGCTTGGCCCGACCGCACCAGGTCCAGCGCCGCATTGACGTTGGTGCAGGGAATCCTGGTCGCCTCAGCGGCACCCGGCACCTGGAGGAGGGCCGCCTCCGTGAAGGTCCCTTCCGGGCCAAGGAAAGCGTAGGTGGCTGGCGACATTCAATAGTCCTTATGGGTTATATACCTGAAGTGGCCTGAAATTAGAGGACCACGGGCTTGAGGCCGTTATCCGAGACCATCGGCTTGCCTGCCTCGAACCACATATCCATGCCACCGGCGACGTTGACGGCGGAGTAGCCGAGCCCCACAAGCCATTGCACAGCGCGGAACGAGCGGCCACCGGTGCGGCAAATCACGAAGAGATCGTCATCCGGATCCAACTCGTCCAAGCGCGCGGGCAGCTGGTCCAGGGGAATGTGGCGGGCGCCCTCGGCATGTCCTGCCACCCATTCGTAGTCCTCCCGGACATCCAGTATGCTCGCCTCGGCAGGAATACCGCCGACAGGCACCGTCTCAAAGTCGCTCACAGTCATCCCTCCCGTTGAATCAGGTCAGCATCCAGCCTACTGCTTGGGTGACCCGGCCCTGATGGCGCTCCCGGCATTTGCTTCGCTGCTGCAGGACGCCAAGACTCGGAACGCCAAGACTTGCACCCAAGCTCACGAGCCCCGTTAGGAGTACCCATGGCCGCCGGGCAACCCGAGGGGGAGATTTCACGGCTGACTGCCGTGGAGCTGCGTGGGGCCCTGATGTCAGGAGCGCTCTCCAGCCGGGAGGTGACAGCCCACTTCCTCTCCACCATCGAGGCGAAGAACAAGCAGCTGGGCGCCTTTATCACCGTCACCGCCGAACAAGCCATGGATGATGCCCGCGCCGCTGACAACCTTCATGCCAAACACGCCCGTGGGCATAACGTGGAGCAGCTGCCCATGCTGCACGGCATGCCGATCGCTTTCAAGGACCTCACCGACGTTGCCGGAGTCCCCACCACACACGGCAGCTCGGCCCTTGAGCATAAGCGTGCCCCCGAGGACGGCGCGTTGGCAGCGGCCTTGAAAGCGCACGGTGCCCTTTCGCTGGGCAAGACGCAGGTGCCGGAATTCGGGCTGACCGCCTACAGCGAAAACCGGGTGGCACCGCCGTCGCGCAATCCGCATTCCTTGGGGCGGAGCTCCGGTGGCTCCTCGGGCGGCAGCGCTGCCGCGGTGGCCGCGGGCCTCGTCCCGTTCGCTCCGGGAACCGACGGCGGCGGCTCCATCCGCATTCCCGCCGGTGCTTGCGGCCTCGTCGGGCTGAAACCAGGGCGGGGTGTAGTGCCGTCCGGAAGCAGTTCGGGAGACGCCGCCAGACTGGTGGTTGCGGGGCCGCTGGCGCGCACCGCCGAGGACGCTGCATTGCTCATGGATGCGCTGGTTCCGCGGGACCAAGCCCCCGACGGCGGATATCTCGCCAACGTGGGGCGGGCGCCGGGACCATTGCGCATAGGCCTGAGCCTGGACAGTCCTTGGGCCGGCCTCTACCCGTTCGACATCGAGCAGGACGCCATGGACGCCCTTGCCAAGGGGACGGAGTTGCTCTGCGCCGCCGGGCATGCGGTGAGTGAGGCTCAAATCCGCTATGACAACCGGTATCCGGACGCCTTCACCGCAGCGTGGACTGCCGGTGTCGGCAGCGCCCGGATAGCACCTCAACGCGAGGCGCTGCTGACACCGCTGACCCGCACTTTCCGGCGTCGCGCGCAACAACGCAGCGCGTCCAAGGTCAACGAGGCACTAAGCCTCCTGCGGCAGTTTGAGCATGACACGATTTCGCAGTATTCACAGTGGGATGTCATAGCTACCCCGACGTTGGCACAGACGCCGCGCCCGATCGGCTGGTTCACCGGTGGTGGCCATAGCGGTGAATCATGGCCGCACGAGTGGGCCGGTGACGCTGACGAGGACTACAAACGGCAATGCGAGTATGCCCCCTGGTCTTCCATGGTGAACGTGTGCGGTTTGCCTGCCATCAGCGTACCCGTGCACGTGACAGCTGATGGGTTGCCCATGGGGATCCAGCTGATCGGCAGAACTGGCTCTGAGCTGCAGCTTCTCCAGTTGGCGGCCGTTCTGGGGACGTCGGGGGCCCACTGAGCGCCTGAGCCTAAACACACGTCTAACATGTGGAAAGTGCTTGCCCCAAGCATTCATCGATGTGACAATGCCCGCAGTCGATGCCAGCATTGAAGAAATGAGCACACGTCTAACCACGGCCACGTCCGCGGAGCCATCGAGCGATACGTCATTCTTCGGCCACCCAAAGATGCTGGCCAGCCTCTTCTCCGTGGAAATGTGGGAGCGCTTCTCCTTCTACGGCATGCAGGGAATCCTGCTCTATTACATGTACTTCACCGCCGAGCAAGGCGGCCTGTCCATCGACAAGGGTCTCGCGGCCGGATTGGTCGGTGCATACGGCGGGGGCGTCTACCTCTCCACCATCCTTGGCGCGTGGTTGGCCGATAGGCTCTTCGGTTCCGAGAAGGTCCTTTTCGGCGCGGCGATCATGATCATGTGCGGCCACATCGCTTTGGCCCTCATTCCGGGCATTCCGGGCCTGGTGGCCGGCCTGGTGCTGGTCGGCATCGGCTCGGGTGGGCTGAAAGCCAACGCGACGGCGCTGGTGGGCAGCCTGTACGGCGAGAAGGATGAGCGCCGCGATGCAGGTTTCTCCATCTTCTACATGGGCATCAACATCGGCGGGCTCATTGGCCCGCTGGTGACCGGCTGGCTGCAGGCAAGCTACGGTTTCCACCTCGGCTTCGGCGCCGCGGCCGTGGGCATGGCCATCGGCTTGGTCATCTACTCGTTGGGACGCAAGCGCCTCCCTGCCGAAGCGCACCGCGTCCCCAACCCGCTCCCCGCCGCTGACCGCACCAAGTATGGCCTGATCTTCCTTGGCATCCTGATCGTCATCGGCGTGCTGCTCGGTACAGGCGTGGTCAACGCCAACAACCTCGCACGGAGCATGGCCTACGCCGCCATTGGGGCCTCAGTCATCTACCTGGTCCTGATCTTCCGCAGCCCCTTGGTCAACGCCGTGGAGCGCAAGCGCGTGCTGGCCTTCATTCCGCTGTATGTGGCTTCTGCCGCGTTTTGGGCCCTGTTCCAGCAGCAGTTCACGTTCATTGCCGTGTATTCGGAGGAGAAGCTGGACCGGAACCTGTTCGGTTGGGAGATGCCGGCGGCCTGGGTCCAGTCCATCAACCCTGTCTTCATCATCATTTTTGCCGGCGTGATGGCAGCCTTGTGGACAAAGTTGGGTTCACGGCAACCGAGTTCCCCGCTGAAGTTCTCGGCCGGCCTGCTCATTATGGGCCTGGCATTCCTGGCCTTTATCCCGCTGGCCGGCGACGGCAAGACACCCCTGCTTGCGCTGGTTGGGATCCTGTTCCTCTTCACCTTGGCCGAGCTCTTCCTCTCCCCCATCGGATTGTCCGTGAGCACCAAGCTCGCCCCGGCGGCGTTCCACACCCAGATGGTGGCGCTGTTCTTCCTTTCGGTCTCGCTCGGGACCACGCTGGCGGGCATTCTCGCGGGCCTCTACAACCCCAAGGATGAGCTCCCGTACTTCCTCGGAATCGGTGGCGTGGCCGTGGTCCTGGCTATCGCTTTGGCCGCTGCTTCGCCGGCGATCAAAAAGCTCATGGGCGGGGTCCGGTAGTTCCTGCCGCCAACCGCGGACAGCACTTTTAACGACGACGGCGGCCCTCGTGGCCGGTGGGAATCCCACCGGAGGCGAGGGCCGCCGTCGTCCGTTTTGTTGAGTTATTGGTTAGTAGTTGTACCGGCTGGTCGACGAGGCGATTGCGGCGAAGAAGACGATGCCGAGGATCACCGTCAGCGCCAGCCCGAGGTAGCCCATCACCAGGCCCGCTATCGCCATGCCCCTGCCGGCCGGCTCGCGCTTGAGCGCCAAGTGGCCAAGGACGACGGCGGCGATCTGCGGCAGGATGAAGAATCCGAAGCCAACAAAGATGGCGATGCCGCAGCACATGCTGGCAATGCTCAACACCTTAGGCTGTGAAGGCATGCCGTAGTACGACGGCTGGCCGTACGGACTTGCCTGGCTCACCTCGCCATAAGGGGTGTTTTGGCCATATTGGTTTGGCTGTCCATACGGGCTGTTCTGTCCGAACGGCTGCTGGTACGGGCTGGGCGGCTGGCCGTACGGGGACGGTGGCTGCTGGCTGTAATCGCCGGGCGTGTAGGTGCCTTGGCCAGCAGGCTGCTGGGGCTGGGAGTGGGGCGCTTGGTTGAACTGCGGTCCGGTTGCCCCCTGTTCCGTTGCGCCGTGGCCCGTTGCGCCTTGTTCCGGGGCGCCGGGCTGGGCCGGCGGAACATAGCGCGGCGGCTGGTTACCCTCGGGTTTGTCTTCGTTGCCTTTGAACGGTTGGTCTGACATGAGTGTCCCCCTGTTGTGGTCTTTGTTGCCAACACTACCGCCGCGTGGTCCCGCGCATAAGACGACGGGCGATCTGGCCGCGTCACGCTTGTCCAGAATGCGTAAATAAATGCATATGCATGGAATATCCAGTGGCCGGGACCGGTTGTACTTACCGGCGACTTAAGCAGCGCCCACTACGAGAATTAGCGGGACCCGTCCCGCGGAGGAGAAATCATGGCTAACTTCCAAGGAAAAACCGCACTCGTGACCGGCGGAGGCTCCGGCCTCGGGGAAGCCATCAGCAAGGACCTCGCGAAGAACGGCGTCAACGTCGTCGTCGTCGACCTGAACCTCGACGCCGCAACGCGCGTTGCCGATGAGATCAAGGCCGACGGCGGTACCGCGGTTCCATTCCAGGGCAACACAGCCGTTGCCGATGACAGTAAGCGTGCCGTCGACTTCGCCGTCGAGACCTACGGCGGCCTCAACTACGCCGTCAACAATGCCGGCATCGGCGGCGCCAACGCTCCTGTTGGCGAACTCGACATCGCCGACTGGGACAGGGTTATCGCCATCAATTTGAGTGGCGTCCTTTATGGCATGCGCTACCAAATCCCTGCCATCCTTGACGCAGGCGCCTCCGAAGGCGCCATCGTGAACATGGCCTCCATTCACGGCACCGTTGCTGCTCCCGGAAACGCCGCGTACACAGCTGCCAAGCACGGCGTGGTTGGCATGACCAAGAACGCCGCGGCCGAATACGGCGCGCAGGGCCTCCGCATCAACGCTGTAGGCCCCGGCTACATTGACACCCCCTTGCTGGCGAGCGCGCCCAAGGAGGTCGTTTCCGGCCTCGAGGCCAAGCACCCGCTGGGCCGCCTGGGACGCCCGGAGGAAGTTGCCAACCTCACCACGTTCCTGCTCTCGGACAAAGCCAGCTTCATGACCGGCTCCTACGTGTTGGTCGACGGCGGCTACACGGCTGTCTAGCCTGACCGGAACCTCGCCCTGTGGCCGCAATTATGCGTCACAGGGCGCGTTTCAGGGTCATTTCCTGTATGCGGGCGTGATGGTCTGGCATGCTGGACCCCATGGCTAGCCGAGCGGGCACAGTTGCCCTTCCCCAGGACCTTGTTGACATCACAGCCCTGCTGGACGCGTACTTCGACGTTGCTCCGGACTTGGACGATCCCGCGCAGCGTGTGGCATTTGGAACCTCGGGCCACCGTGGATCCAGCTTGAAGTCCTCGTTCAATGAGGCCCATATCCTCGCCATTACTCAGGCGATCGTTGAGTATCGTGGGCGCCAGGGCATTACGGGACCACTCTTCATTGGCCGCGATACGCACGCCCTTAGCGAGCCGGCCCAGAACTCCGCCTTGGAAGTGCTGGCGGCCAACGGTGTGAACGTGCTCGTTGATGCCCGGCACGCCTACACGCCCACGCCAGCACTGAGCCACGCGATCCTCAAGTACAACCGCGAAGCCGCACCCGGCAGCCCCCAGGCCGACGGCATTGTGGTCACCCCCAGCCACAACCCGCCCGGCGACGGAGGTTTCAAGTACAACCCTCCGCACGGCGGCCCGGCAGACACTGACGCCACGGGCTGGATTGCCGATCGCGCCAACCAGCTACTCGAGAACGGGCTTCGCGGCGTCAAGCGCATGCCCCTAAATGATGCTTTGGCAGCGGAGACGACCGGGAAGTTCGACTTCCTCAGCAGCTACGTTGACGATCTGCCTTCCGTGCTGAACCTCAACGCCATTCGCAACGCCGGTGTCCGCATCGGCGCCGACCCCATGGGCGGCGCTTCGGTGGACTACTGGGGCGAGATCGGCGAGCGCCACCAGCTCAACCTGACGGTTGTGAACCCCACCGTCGATCCCCAGTGGGCGTTCATGACACTCGACTGGGACGAGAAAATCCGCATGGACTGCTCGTCGCCGTCGGCCATGGCGTCCCTGATCCAGCGCATGACGCCCGGCGCCGACGGTACGGCGCCCTATGACATCGCGACAGGTAACGACGCCGACGCCGACCGGCACGGCATCGTCACGCCTCTTGTTGATGGAGTGGGCGGGCTCATGAACCCGAACCACTACCTCGCCGTCGCCATCGATTACCTGTACCGGAACCGCAGCGGTTGGAACCCGGAATCAGTAGTGGGCAAGACGTTGGTTTCGTCCTCGATCATCGACCGCGTTGCAGGCGGCTTGGGCCGGAAACTGGTTGAGGTTCCGGTTGGCTTCAAGTGGTTCGTCCCCGGTCTGCTCTCCGGTGAAGGCGCATTCGGCGGCGAGGAATCGGCCGGCGCATCCTTCAACAAGCTGGACGGCTCTGTGTGGACCACGGACAAGGACGGCATCTTGCTGGCCCTGCTGGCCTCGGAGATCACCGCAGTCACCGGCTCGTCTCCATCCCAGTTGTACAAGGGGCTCACGGATAAGTTCGGTGCACCCGTTTACGCCCGGATCGACGCCGCCGCCACCCGGGAGCAGAAATCCAAGCTGGGCAAGCTCTCGGCATCGGATGTATCCGCCACGTCGCTGGCTGGCGAGGAAATCACAGCCAAGCTCACTGAGGCCCCTGGCAACGGCGCGTCAATTGGCGGCCTGAAGGTTGTCACCGAAAATGCCTGGTTCGCAGCCCGCCCCTCCGGCACCGAGGACGTGTACAAGATTTACGCCGAGTCCTTCAAGGGCGCCGAGCACCTCGCCCAGGTCCAGCAGGAGGCCAAGGCGCTGGTGGATGGGGTTATTGCTTAGCAACGCCGTCCAGCAGCGCCCGTAGGACTTGCTCGAGGGGTTCGGCAAGCTCCGCTGCCGACGCGGTGGTGAGCGGTTGCACCTCCGTGGACGTGCGAAGCATCACGAGTCCAAGCATCGTGGCGATCGCCATTTGGGCACGGAGAAGCAGCGGTTGCGAGGCGGGATCGTCCGCACTCCATCCTGCCGCCTCGGCGAGCTTCTCCGTGTAAGCCTCCAAGGTCTTGCGGCGGATCGCATCAGCGCTCTCATCGCCGGACGAGCGCAGCAGGAGCAGGAGCTGCAGCGGGTCGTCCGGGTTGGGGGCTTCTGCAACGTGGCTGATGAGCCTGGCAATGACCTCGTCGACGCCGGCAGGCCGGGTCCGCGGATCCAACTCATCAAAGGTGCGGTTCATGCAGGCCTCAAAGAGGCCCTCTTTCGAGCCAAAGTAGCGGCTGATCAGGGCTACGTTGACACCGACGTCCGCTGCGATGTGCCGCACCGTGGTGGCCCGGTAACCCTCGGTGGCAAACCGTCGTCGAGCAGCACGCACCAGCGCCCTGCGCGTTATGTCCGCGTCCCGCCCTGAACGGACAAGTTCTTCATCCAGTGAGGCGGCCGGGGGCAGCGTTGGCTCGTTTGTCACTCCCCTACTGTAGCCGCGGCTGGCACTAGTAAACGTGTGTTGACTTGGTTGCCATCAGGCTCGCCCCGCAATGACTTCCAAACAGGCCTGGTCTCCGGGACCCCCTTCGCAGTCGGTGCTGTTGCAAAGTTCTTCTGGGCTCGTCATGACGACCGCTCAGGTGAGCGCCTCTGGCATGTGGTCGGACCACTCGCTCGTGCGGGGGTCAACACCATCGGCGCCACTTCCGGCCTCGTCGGACCATACCTGACCGGATGGCTGCTTGATGCGACGGGATCCTCCCAGATCGCTATGTTGATCGTTGGCCTCCTGCTCTTGCTGGGAGCGCTCCTGCTGATCTTCGTCTTCAAGAACATGGCCAAGACTCCGGAGATGAAAGGCACCACCCTCGGATAGTTGCACGGCAGCCAAGGGGCGGTGAAGCATTAGCATCATCGCCCTTTTCTTCACATCTAACCTCGACAGAGAACTCGCATGAAAGTCACTCCTACCCTCGCCGTTACAGGTGCCACAGGCGTGCTCGGCGCCTTTGTCGCCCATTACTCGGCCGAGCGCGGGATCGCCCAGCGGTTGCTCGTCCGCACCCCAGCGAAAGCACCGTCCTTATCCGAAAGCACAATCCACCGGTTCAGCTACTCAGACCAGGACGCCGCGATTACGGCATTGCGCGGCGTTGAAACCCTTTTTATGGTTTCCGCGCACGAAAGCCCGGAACGCCTGGACCAGCACCGCACCTTCGTTGACGCCGCCGCGTCTGCGGGTGTCAAGCACGTCTTTTACACATCCTTCGCAGCCGCAGCCCCGGACGCCACCTTTACCCTCGCACGGGACCACTACGTCACCGAGGAATACATCAAAGCCTCAGGAATGAAATGGACGTTCCTTCGTGACGGCTTTTACCTGGACTTCATGGAAGCCCTGGTCGGCGAAGACGGCGTTATCCGCGGCCCGGCAAAGGACGGACGCGCCTCCTTTGTCGCCCGCGCCGACGTGGCCCGCACAGCAGCTGCAATCCTTGCAAACCCCGGGGACCATGCCGCCCAAACATACAACCTCACCGGCCCTGAAGCCCTCACGCTGGATGAGGTGGCCGCCACCATCAGCCGCATCCGCGGCCGCCACATCACCTTCCACAACGAAACCCTCGATGAGGCCTACGGCTCCCGTGCCGGCTACGGGGCACCGGACTGGCAACTCGAAGCCTGGGTCAGCACCTACACAGCTATCGCCAGCAACATCATGGCCCCCGTCAGCCAAGACATCGAAACCATCACCGGTAACGCACCGATGAACCTCGAGGAGTACCTCACCACAAATCCGCGCTAGGCGCAGCAGCAGCTGGACGCGCAAACCGGCATTCCCCACTCCGAACGCCCAGATCCCCAATCCCGCCCGCAGTAGTAAACGTGTGTTGACTTAGCGTGATGACACATCATATCCTCTAAGTAATCAATCGTTTACATGCCGAGGAGCGCCATGTCCATCACAGCTGAAGGCCCCGTGCCCGGTCCCCTGCCCGGCCGAGAAGGGCAACGCCCGCGCGGTGCTGGCATCATCACCTACCTCTCCCTTGGCGGCCTGTCCTTCGCAGTGCTCCAGTCGCTGGTGGCGCCCGCACTCGGCACCATCGGGAAAGACCTGGGTGTTGCCACCAGCGATGCAAGCTGGGTGCTCACTGCCTACCTGCTATCCGCTTCTGTGCTGACGCCGATCCTGGGGCGCCTGGGTGACATGGTGGGCAAGCGCAAGGTCCTGATCGTTGTCCTCGTCCTACTCTTGGCAGGCGCAGTCATCGCAGCCCTCGCTCCGAACCTGACCGTACTGATCGTCGGGCGCGTTCTTCAAGGCGCAGCCGGTGCCGTGATGCCGCTCTCCATCGGGATCGTCCGCGATGAACTCCCGAAGGAACGCGTCAGTGTGACCATCGGGCTGCTGTCCGCCATCTTCGGCATCGGAGCCGGCGTCGGAATCGTCGCAGCGGGTCCGATCGTTGAATCCCTGTCCTGGCATTGGCTGTTTTGGCTCCCAGCGGGCCTTGTTGTCATCGCGCTGCTAGGCGCGATCTTCGGCATGCCCGAGTCACCCGTCAGGACGCCTGGGAAGCTTGACTGGCTCGGCACAGCGATCGTCTCCGTGGGTTTGGTTGCGGTGTTACTCGCCATCAGCGAGGGCCAGGCATGGGGATGGGGCGACGGCAAGACCGTCAGCCTGCTCATCGGGGGCGGCGTTGCGCTCATTGGGTTCGTAGTGGTGGAACTGCGCGTCGCTGAACCGCTGATCGATGTACGGCTCTTCCGCCACCGGGGCGTGTGGACCGCTCATATTGTGGCCCTGGCATTCGGCTTCGCGATGTTCGGCACGTTCGTGCTGGTCCCCACCATCCTTCAGTTGCCTACAGTCCTGGGTTACGGCTTTGGCAAGAGCGTCAGCGAGGCCGGACTCTACCTGCTGCCCACCGTCATCGCCATGGTCATTTCCGGGGTGATCGCCGGTGCTTTGATCCGTAAAGTGGGGCCCAAGATTCCTATGATTCTTGGCGCGGTGTCAGTCACCGTCGCGTTCGTCATCCCGGCCCTCGGGCACGGGGAAGAATGGCAGATCGTGCTGTCCGGAATCCTCACCGGCATAGGCATCGGAATGGCCTTGGCGGCGACGTCGAACGCGATCGTGGAAAGCGTACCCGCCACGCAAACCGGAGAAGCGATCAGCGCCAACACGGTGCTGCGTACCATCGGCAGCAGCATTGGCACGGCTGTGATCGCAGCCCTCATCTCGTCCAATGTCGCAGCCCAGGGCGCGCCAACCGACCATGCGTTCACCGTAGGATTCTGGGCGTGTGCCGGCGTCGGCGTCGTGGCGCTGGTGGCAGCGCTGGTGGTTCCATCCCGGCGGCAACGCCGACGGGACGCGGAAGCCGCTGGAGTGGATGACTTCGACGAACTGGAACACGCCAAGCGCTGAGCTACCGGCCAAGGCCACGGCCAGCGCATGTCCAGTGCATGTCCAAGGACGCAAAAAACGCCCGCCCGGATTTTCCGGGCGGGCGTTTTCGGTGTCGAAGCTTAGACAGTGCGGACCACGTCGTCGTAAGCGAACTTGGGCTTGGCCTCGCCCCACGCGTCTGGGCCGGGCTGGCCGATGTTGACCACGAGGAAGCTCTTCTGGTCACCGGCGGGGAAGAATTCGGCGTCGATCGCGGCGAAATCAGCGCCGGTCATCGGGCCGGCCGCAAAACCGAGCGAGCGGACGGCCAGGATGAAATACCCTGCCTGCAGGTGGGCGTTGTTGTTGCCGGTGGAGGCAGCAACGGCGGGATCGGCGTCGTACATGGCCTTGGGTGCGCCGTATCCGGGGAGGAACTTGTCCCACTGTCCGTGCCAGTTGGTGTCGTAAGACAAGATCGCGACCAGCGGAGCTGAGGCGGTCTTGGCCTGGTTTCCGCGGGCGAGCGCGTCAACCAGCTTGGCGCGGGCCTCCGCAGAGCGGACGTAGGTCACGCGGAGCGGCTGGGAGTTGAAGGCGGTGGGGCCGAACTTGGTGAGCTCGTAGATGGCGCGGGCCTGCTCGTCGGTGACCTCACCGGCGAAACTGTTGGCGGTGCGGGCTTCGGCGAAAATGGCGTCGACTGCTGCGGCGTCAATGACTGCTTCTTCGTGGGCGATCGTCATGCGTGAACCTTTCCATGGGCCCTGACCCTGAATCAGCCGGGCACGTCTGCTTTCCATGGTTGCAACCTGACGGCGCGCTGTCCTCTTCCCGTGGCGGCCAGTGATGTTGGGCACAGTCCCCATTCTCGTTGTGAGGCCCGTTCTGCAGGCTCACCAACCCTCGAGGCGTGTAGAGCGGGCCCCGCATTGCCGGTATTGTTGCACCGAATCCCAACACTCTTCTGAGGAAGGCCTGCCATGAGCATGCTCGGCACCAAATGGAAGCTCCACGGCAACGGCAAGTCCATCCGCCCCGGACAGGTGGTGGCTCCCGACGAGCGGCTGGCATGGCCACTGACCATCGGCATCGGCATGCAGCACGTGGTCGCAATGTTCGGCGCGACGTTCCTGGTCCCCATCATCACAGGCATGCCACCGGCCACCACGCTGTTTTTCTCAGGCATCGGCACGCTGCTGTTCCTGGTGATCACCAAGGGCCGCATTCCCAGCTACTTGGGTTCGAGCTTCGCGTTCATCGCCCCGATCATGGCGTCCCAGCAGCAGTACGGCGTTGCCGGCGCCCTGGGCGGCGTGGTGCTCGCAGGCGTCGTACTGGCGCTCATTGGTGCGATCGTCCAGAAATTTGGCGCCGAATGGATCAACCGGCTCATGCCGCCGATCGTTACCGGCGCGATCGTGGCGCTGATCGGCCTCAACCTGGCCCCGGCCGCCAAGAACAACTTCGACCTCGCGCCCGTGACCGCGCTAGCCACGCTGGTCACGATCATCCTGGTTTCTGTTTTGTTCCGCGGAATCCTGGGACGGCTGAGCATCCTGGTGGGCGTTGTGGTGGGGTATTTCGTGGCGATGATGCGCGGCGAAGTCTCCTACGGCAAGATGGACGCCGCCGCATGGATCGGGCTGCCGCACTTCCAGACGCCCGAGTTCCACATCGGCGTCGTCGGCCTGTTCGTGCCCGTCGTGCTGGTACTGGTGGCTGAAAACGTGGGGCACGTGAAGTCGGTAGCTGCCATGACGGGCCAGAACCTCGACGCCGTCTCCGGCCGCGCGCTGATGGCCGACGGCGCCGCCACGGTCCTTGCCGGGTTGGGCGGCGGTTCCGGCACCACGACGTACGCCGAGAACATCGGGGTCATGGCCGCCACCAAGGTCTATTCGACGGCGGCCTACTGGGTGGCGGGTATCTTCGCCATTTTGCTGAGCTTCTCGCCGAAATTCGGTGAACTGATCGCGACGGTCCCGGCGGGCGTCCTTGGCGGCGCCGCCACCATGCTGTACGGCATGATCGGTGTGCTCGGCGTGAAGATCTGGGTGCAGAACAAGGTCAACTTCTCCAACCCCATCAACCTGACCACCGCCGCTGTTGCCCTCATCATCGGCATCGCTGATTACACGTGGACCATTGGCGATCTGAAGTTCACCGGGATCGCACTTGGCTCAGCCGCCGCCCTGGTGATCTACCACGGCATGAAAGGCCTGGCCCGCTGGCGCGGGACCGTCGCTGAACCCGAAACCGAGACGGCGGGGCTGTCGCCTGCGGTGAAGTCGGCAATGAACGCTGCGGCACGGCGGGGCGGAAAAACGGGGAGATAACCCCTCAGGCGCTTACCGGCCGCCTTCCATCTTGCGGCTCCGCTGCTGAATGGCCATGGGGCCGTACGGGTAAACGCCGACGCGCGGTTCGCTAGCAACGGTTAGCCGCTCGGTTTCCTCCGGGGTCAGTTCCAGGTCGGCAGCAGCGAGGTTGTCAGCCAGTTGCTCAAGGTTCCGGGCACCCAGGATGACCGAGGTGACTGCTGGCCGGTCCGCCAGCCAAGCCAGTGACACCTGCGATGCGCTGACACCGTGGTCCTCGGCAATTTTCTCCACGGTTTCGATGACGTCCCATGTGCGGGGATCCTCGTTGCGCGCCTGCCATGCTTCCATGCCTCGGCTCGGATTCTCACCGAGCCGGGTGGCGCCCACGGGAGCCTCGTCGCGCTTGTACTTGCCGGAGAGCCACCCTCCGCCCAAGGGCGACCAGGGCAGCAGCCCAATGTTCGCGTCCAAGGAAGCAGGGACAATCTCGGACTCAATCTCACGGACCAGCAGGTTGTACTGGGGTTGCAGGGTGACCGGGGCACTCCAGCCGTGAGCCTTGGCAACGTGAACCGCCTTGGTCAACTGCCAGCCCAGGAAGTTGGAGAATCCGTAGTAAGCGATCTTGCCGGCACTGACGGCGTCGTGCAGGAAACGGAGTGTTTCTTCCAACGGCGTGATGGGGTCCCAAGCGTGCATTTGGTACAGATCGATCTGCTCCACACCCAGGCGGCGAAGGGAATCATCCAGCGCCCGCGTCAGGTGCTTGCGCGATGTGCCGACGTCGTTGGGCGTTTCACCCATCGGGAAACGGCCTTTGGTGGCCAGCACCAAACGGTCTTTCGCATCTGGCCGACGGGCGAGCCAACGCCCGATGATTTCCTCCGATACGCCAGCGGAATAGACGTCCGCTGTGTCGATGAAGTTACCACCGCTGGCAACGTAGGCGTCCAGGATGGCGTGGGACGTTTCCTCGGTTGCCTCGGCTCCAAACGTCATGGTTCCCAGCGCGTACGTTGAAACTACTGCGCCACTGTTGCCCAATGTGCGGAAGTGCATGTTGCTCCTTAGGTCTGGGTACCTATGGGACGCTACACAGGTTGCTCGGCATTGTCAGCGGCCTTACGTATCCCTGTTTTTCCTAGGTTTGGGAGTCCTACCTTCCGCTCTTACCGGAAATTGGTCAGCTTGCTTACTAAAGCGGACTTCCCTACGCTGGAACAGGTCAGACAAACAACTCTCACAGCAGCGGTACGCCCCCAAAAAGGTCACCGCAACGAGGAGGAACTATGTCAGAGCACAACATCACCGGCAATATCGCGGGAAAGAAGGTCGCATTCCTACTGACGGACGGCGTAGAGCAAGTGGAGCTCACCAGTCCATGGCAAGCCGTGAAGGATGCCGGCGGAGAGCCCACCCTCGTAGCCCCGTCCACAGGCAAGGTCCAGGGTTATAACGGCACAGAACCGGGTGACACCTTCGACGCAACCCTCGCAGTAGCGGACGCCAACGCCTCAGACTTCGACGCACTGGTCATCCCAGGCGGCGTGGTCAACTCCGACCACCTCCGCGTGGACAAGGATGCCCAGACCTTCGCACGGACTTTCTTCGAGCAGCACAAGCCTGTCGCGTCGATCTGCCACGGACCGTGGCTCTTGATCGAGACCGGCGTGATCAAAGGCCGCAACGTCACCTCGTACCACACGCTCCAGACGGACCTAAAGAACGCTGGCGCCAACTGGACGGATGAGGAAGTCGTCGTCGACCAGGGACTGGTCACCAGCCGGAACCCGGACGACCTTCCGGCCTTCAACGCCAAGCTGGTCGAGGAAATCTCTGAAGGCCAGCACGCTGGCCAGACCGCATAGCGGTCTCAGCCCACACCCTAACCCCCGGCGAGTGCCGCCGTCGTACTTTCACAAGAGGTACTACGGCGGCACTCGCCACGCATGTTGCGCAGGTCACATTCCATCCCTAGGCTGGGGAAGCTGCAGCGTGGCAGCACCGATGAAAGGCACTAAATTGGCCAGCGACAAACTCTCCGTAGTTGTTCGTGTCGACGTTGACGGCGAACAGATCCAGATCGCAGCAACAGGACGCGTCACGGCGTCGAGCCTGCAGGGGCTCTACCCGGTAGTTCAGCGCACCAAGAGCCTGGGCGGCGGCCTCGGAGTGGAGATGGATCTTTCCGAAGCGACAGTGGACCCGGATGCCCTGGACCAACTGACGATCTATGCTGAGCTCCACGAGGTCCCGGTCCGGTTCACCCCGGAGCACCAGACGGTCACCGCACTGCCGGCACGTAGACTCCAGGTAACAAGCCAAGCCGCATAAACAGGAGGCATTGATGCGCAAAGTGACCGCCGGATTGTTCCACTCCGTTGATGGCGTGGTGCAGGACCCATTCAACTTCCAGTTCGACAGCTTCGACGAAGAGTTGGGCAAAGGCCTGACCAAGATGATCAACACCGTGGACACGGTGGTCCTGGGCCGGGTCAGCTACGAGGAATGGGCAGGATACTGGCCCACCGCGTCCCAAGACGAAGGCTTCGCGGCCTTCATCAATCCGGTGGAAAAGTTCGTCGCCTCCCGGACGCTCACCGAGCCCCTCGAATGGGAAAACTCGCACCTGATCAAAGGCGACGTCGAACAGTTCGTCAGCGAGCTGAAAACCCGCGACGGCGGCGAGATCGCAGTGTGCGGCAGCATCTCCCTGGTACGCCAACTCCTGTTCGCCGGCGTCCTTGACGAATTGACGCTGATGACACATCCAGTGATTGCCGGCAGCGGACGGCGCCTTTTCGAGGACGGCGATCCCCTGAACCGGCTGGTCCTGGAGGACCAGCTCGCAACGAGCAAAGGCAACGTGGTCACCACGTACAGCGTGCGGAAGGACTGAGCAGCCATGGCAATGACCGAGGTCGCCGATGGTGTTTACCGCTTTTCCGATGCCTACGTGAACTTCTACATCATTGAGGGCGACGACGGCCTCACCCTCATCGATTCGGGCCTTCCCTCCATGTGGCTTCCCCTGGAGAAATCGCTCCGGGCCGTAGGCCACACCCTCCGTGACATCCGGGCACTGGTCCTTACGCACGCACACTTCGATCACCTTGGCCTCGCCCGGAGACTGCACGAATCACTGAACGTTCCGGTGTGGGTTCACACCGAGGACTCCTTCATCGCCAAGCACCCGTACCGCTACCGGCACGAACGCTCGCGCTTCGTCTTTGCCCTCACCCACCCCAAAGGCCTTCCTGTCATGGCCAGCATGACCAGGGCCGGCGCACTGAACGTCAAGGGCGTTGACGATCTGAGTTATTTCCCAGGCACCGGCGAACTGCCGGTCCCGGGAAGTCCCGAAGTCGTCTTCTCCCCTGGTCACACCAGCGGACACTGCGGGTTGTTCCTCCGTGAGCGCAGCATACTTTTCAGCGGGGACGCTTTGGTGACGATGGACCCGTACACCATGCGGACCGGTCCCCGAATCGTGGCTGGGGCCGCCACGGCCGATAGCGCCTTGAACCTCGCATCCCTGAAGCAACTCGCCGCCACGAAAGCAGGCTTGGTGCTACCGGGGCATGGCGAGCCTTGGGCCAGGGGCATTGAGGAGGCCGTTGCCATCGCGAAGGCCAACGGCCCCGCATAATCGCGCTACTTTTTGCCCGCTTTGAGGTCTGCGACAACTTTGGCGATCCGCCGCGCGCGGGTCTCCTCGGTCTTGGCGTCACCGATCGGTTCGACGTACCGGCGCTGGCTGCTGTAATTGAGCGTTCCATAGAAAGCCTTCGCGTCCGGTTCTGCATCCAGCGCAGCAGCGAGATCGTCCGGCACCTCAATCACCCTCGGCTCTGTATCCACCTCAAGCCCGACCTCCACTGTGTGGCCCGCTTCGGCGCCGGTCAGCTCGCGGTTGGCGGAACTCACGCCCACCATGTACTTGCCGCCCATCACGGCGATGCTGCTGCGATAGCTCTGTCCGTTGATAGTCACCACCACCGGCGGCCGCTTTCCCGCCCCCAGCCCATCAACCACGTGGGAAGGGATCTCGATGCCTGCCTTGTTGCCATCGCCAACGATGGTGGTGGTGAATTTCATGACCCTAGTATGCCGCCGCTGGCCAGTAGACGCACCTCTACTGCTGGGCTACCTTCGAACATAACGCCCCACCCAGCAAGGAGACAGATCATGGACAACCAAGACCTTCTGGAGCGCATCCAGTCACTCGTCGAAGAGGAGCACCGCCTTCGCGACACGGCAGGTTCCGACGACGACGGCGGTGACAACAGCTCCCGCCTCGCCCAGCTGGAAGCCCAGCTCGACCAGTGCTGGGACCTGCTCCGCCAACGCCGGGCAAAGAGGGACGCCGGCGAAAATCCCGATGAAGCAGAGCCACGGCCCGTCAGCGAAGTTGAGGGCTACCGGCAGTAGCCGCTAAGCCCCCTCCAGTACCTGGCTCGTGGCCCACGCCAAGTATTTGGCGGCGTTAGCCACGGCGTCGGACACGTCCGGAACGCCGTCTTTCCGCTGAGCGACGTCAAGCAACTGGGCCGCGGCCACGATGCCGTGCCGGGCCAGGTCCTCGGGGGTCACGGTAATGCGGCCAGCGACGGCCACCACGGGGATCCCATGCAGGCTTGCAGCATCGGCGAGCGCGATGGGGGCCTTGCCCGTGAGCGATTGCTCGTCCATGGAACCCTCGCCGGTGATTACCAGGTCGGCATCGCCCAAGTGCTGCGCCAGTCCGGTCAAGCCCGCCACCAGCGCGAAGCCGCCTTCCAGCGCTGCGTCAGTGAATGCCAGGAACGACGCCGGGAAACCACCTGCCGCTCCGGCTCCGGGAACATTCACGTCACGGCCAGTCGCTTCCCGAAGGAGTGATGCCCAGTTGCGGAGGCCGGCGTCGAGCTTCTCCACGGCGTCCGTATCCGCACCCTTTTGGGGGCCGAACACATGCGCGGCACCGTCCACGCCGTACAGCGGGTTTTGCACGTCCACGGCGATGCGGAACTTCACGCTGGACAGCCGCGGGTCCAGCGCGGAAACATCCAAGGTGACGACGTCGGCAAGGGAGCCTCCGCCCAAGGGCACCACATTCCCGGCTGCGTCAAGGGGTTTGAGCCCCAGCGCGCGGAGGGCGCCGCTGCCGGCGTCGGACATCGCGGACCCGCCCAGACCCAACACGATCTCCGTGGCTCCCGCGTCCAACGCGGCTGCAATGAGCTGGCCGCAACCGTAACTATGTGCCCGGAGCGAGTTCTCCGCGGTTGGCTCCATGTGCGCCAGGCCGGACGCCTGCGCCGTTTCGATCACAGCCGTCGCTCCGCCGAAGGCGTCCTTGCGAATGGCCCAAGATGCACCCACCGGTTTGAGGATCGGTCCCACCACGGCGTTGTTCCGCTCCTCGTACCCTGCGGCGATGGCGGCGTCGAGCGTACCTTCACCGCCGTCGGCCACGGGAAATTGGGTGGTCACAGCATCGGGGTAGACGCGGAGGGCGCCTTCGGCCATGGCTGAGGCGGCCTCAGCCGCGGTCAGGGATCCCTTGAACTTGTCCGGGGCGATGAGGATACGCATGGACCCATCTTGCCAGCCACGACGGACAGGCTAGCCACACCCCCGCCGGGTGGGGGCAATCAGGCCCACGCATGGCGGCGTACGAGGACCTCCTTGAGCAGGTCCAGCCTGTCGGACACGATGCCATCCACGCCAAGATCCAGAAGTCGCTCCATCTCGGCAGGGTCATTGACGGTCCACACATGCACCTGCAATCCCGCCCGGTGGGCTCGCCGAATGAACCCCGGCGTGACCACCCGAAACCGTCCGTACCGGACAGGCACCTGAAAAGCGTCGACGCCGGCAAGCAACTTGGTCATCAAAGGTGGCGGAAGTACGGAACCAAGGAGGACGAAGAGCGCGGTCGAAGTGCTCCCAGCCGACGACGCCACCCGACGGGACAGCCGCCTGAGGACTGCCCGGCGTCGCCGATCCGAGAAACTCGTGACCAAGACACGCTCATGGATCCCGTGTTTTTCAATGGCCGCAGCCATGGGGCCAACTGCGTTCCAGGCTTTGACGTCCAGGTTCAGCCTGGCATCCGGCAGCCTGGTCACCAGTTCATCGAATGTGGGGACATGTTCGACGCCGCCGATTCTCGCCTTTGCCACGTCAGCTGCGGTCAACTCCGCGATCCGCCCGGCCGAATCCGTGACGCGGTCCAGGGATGGATCGTGGAATACCACCAAGATGCCGTCCGCGGTGGCGTGCACGTCAGTTTCCAGGTGGACTGTTCCGAGGTCTTTTGCTGCCCGGAAAGCCGACATTGAATTCTCGAGGCCGTCCTGGGAGAAGCCCCGGTGTGCCAAGGCCAGTGGGCCCACCGAGCCGTCTTTGCGGAGGAAATAGGGCAGCGTCACACCCGTAGCGTAGCCGACCAGCCCACATCCCGGACCGTCAGGACTCCTGCGGTACGATCTCCACGCCGTCGCTGATGTGCACCAACGTTCGGCCGCGACCGCCGTCGAGCTCTACCCAGACCGCCGTGGCGTCACCCGTGATGGCGTCCACAACGCCAGCTGATTCGTAACCGGGAGTGAGGGTCACGCTGACACGGTCCCCCTGCCGTAACGAAAGCCAGTGGTGATCCGGTTCGATGCGCCGCACCGGCGTCGTCGTGAAGTCGTTAATCCTGCGCTTGGCCATGATTTCCCCTACACATTCAACAATCAAACGGGTGTGGCTGGAAGCCTACGGGTGCCACATGAACGGCGGTTGTATGGAGGCTGGGAACACGGTGACAGCCCGGTCCTGACACACTGGGGTCATGACTGTGTTGATCGCCGGATGCGGCGACCTTGGAACCGAAGCCGGGCTGCGATTCGCTGCTGCCGGCCATGACGTAGTTGGCTTGCGACGGTCACCGGAGAAGCTACCCCCGGAAATTCGTGGCGTTTACGCGGACCTCTCGGTGAGCGTGCCGGACCTTCCCGCGGATGTGGACATTGTTGTAGTGTCCGTCGCCGCCGACGCCTCAACCGAGGCGGCCTACCGGGCGGCATACCTCGACGGCGTGAGGAACGTTATGGACGCCATCGAACAGGCCGGCGTGGAACCCCGGAGCATTTTGTTCGTCTCCTCTACTGCCGTGTACAAGGACTCCGGTGGCGCGGTGGTGGACGAATCGACGCCCACGGAGCCAACACGATTCAGCGGACAGGTTCTCGTGGAAGCCGAGGACCTGCTGTTCGCCCGGACGCAGGGCACCGGAACGCAGCCGATCTCCCTCAGGCTCGGGGGTATTTACGGACCCGGCCGCACCCGCCTCATAGACCAGGTTCGCAGCGGCCAAGCCGTCATCCCGGCCCAGCCCCGGCACACCAACCGCATCCACAGGGACGATGCCGCGGCCCTGATCGTGCACCTCACCACTATGGAAGCGGTGCCTGAAACGGTGTACGTGGGGGTGGACGATCATGCGGCAGAAATGGGCGAGGTGCTGCGATTCCTTGCCGCGGAGATGGGATGCCCCGAACCCCCGACGGCGTCCGCGGACGGCGCGTCCGACGGCGGCCCGGGTGTTGGCCCGGGCGACAAACGCTGCTCGAACAAACGCGTCCGCTCGACCGGCTTCGAGTTCACCTACCCCACCTACGTTGAGGGGTACCGAGCCCTGCTGGCCGGGGAGGGTGTCCGGCATCCGTGACCCGTGCCTCTGGGAGGGATCAACGTCAGGCCGGTACTACGACCGCCCGGAACCGGAACGCGATTCGCCTTCTTCTTTCACGCGCTGGCGTTGACGTTCCAACTCCTTCTCGCCCTCGTGCTCAGCGTTGTAAAGCTTGGTGTTACTGACCTGCAGCTCTAACATGATCGCGTCCAGTTTGACGTGCAACGCTTCGCTGTCGCGGTTCTGGGTGTTCTGAATGATGAACACCATCAAGAACGTGATGATCGTGGTACTGGTATTGATGATGAGTTGCCAGGTATCAGAGAATCCAAGCAGCGGTCCGGAAAAGCCCCAGAGAATCAGGACGGCGACGGCGATCGCAAAAACCCACGCATGTCCAAGAACCGAGGCCACCTTGGTGGTGAAACGGGTAAAGATATCGGCACGGTCTTTTTTCTTTGGCACGCTAGCTCCTTAGGAAATCCAGTCGCTCACTTCAGCTCAGAATAGTGCTGACCAGTCCGCCTCAGGAGTTGTTCGGACGGAAAATGAGGATCGTAAGCATTACTGTTGACTGGTGTTCGAGCCGTGTCAGCTTTCTGAAGATGTCTCCATGCGCCTATTGCGCCCAAGCGATGCGGCAGCGCTTGCCGCCGCCTATCTGCGGAACAGGGAGTACCTTGCCCACTGGGAACCGGTTCGCCCGGAAGAGTTCTACTCAGAAGCCTGGCAGGCTGCCGACATTGCCGCCCGACTGGCTGCGGGAGAAGCCGGAGCGGGTTATTCATTGGGCTTGTTCGCGGGCGACGCCCTGGTGGGCCGATTCAACCTAGTGGGAATAGTGCGCGGTCCCTTCCAAAGCGCGAGTCTTGGCTACTGGATGGATAGCGCTTACGCGGGGCGCGGACTGGCGTCAGCTGCGGTCAGGGTCATAGTAGAGGCGGCCCGCGAGGAACTCGGGCTACACCGCATCGAGGCGGGCACCCTCTTGCATAACATCAGCTCGCAGCGGGTACTGCTGAAGGCGGGCTTCCAGCAAATCGGGATGGCGCCACGGTACCTCCACATTGCGGGAAAATGGCAAGACCACAAGCTGTACCAGGTACTCCTGCACTAGGCAGCTTGGTCAACGCTCCAACATCCACCGCCGCGCATTAGATGCTTGCTAGACCCGCTGCTCCGTCAACTTTGCCTCGAGAATCTGGGCCACGCCGTCGTCGTCGAAGTGCGGAGCCTGCTGCCCCGCGGCGGTGATGGCGTCCGGGTGCCCACTGGCCATCGCGTACCCGTGACCGGCCCAGCGGAGCATCTCGATATCGTTGGGCATGTCACCAAATGCCACCACATCCGCAGCGTCGATCCCCAGCGACTCTGCGTACTGAGCCAGGGTGACGGCCTTGTTGATACCGGGAACGGACATCTCCAGCAACGCTGTGCGGGGGGCGGAATGCGTGGTACTCACCAAGTGGGCGACGGCTGGCTGCACTTCGGCCAGGAACGCGTCGGGCGTGCCTTTGCGCGTAACCGCCAAGAACTTCACGACGGCGTCATCCGCAGCGAGCGTCTCGGCGAGGGGGGCTGGTGTGAACTCGGCAAGGAGTTCGCTGGTCCCGTTCTCGATAAAGCCGGGCTCCAGCTGGAAGCCGGTCAGCGTTTCCACGGCGAAGAGCGCGTCCGGCCGAAGGGATTTGATGATGCGGCGGGCTTCGAGAACGGACGGGACATCCAGTGCGGATGAGGACAGGGCCGTCCCTGTTTGAAGATCCCACACCACGGCACCGTTTGAACAGATAACGATGCCGCTGTGGCCGAGTTGTTCCTGGAGGGGGAACAACCATCGCGGCGGACGGCCCGTGACGAAAACCAGCTCCACCCCTGCCTCGCGGCATGCACGAAACGCCTTGATGGTCCGGTCACTGATTTTGCCATCATGGCCGAGGATGGTGCCGTCAATATCACTTGCTACGAGCCGCATCTTGCCAGTCTACTTTGGTGCACATTTGAGAATTTGCCCTCGCGACCCCGCACACGGGCAAATCGAGAGCATAGTCTGAGGTGATGACTGACATCACCAGCACAGCCGAACAACACAGCACCCGCGGCGCGTACGTCACTGGTGCCGAGTTCAACCGGGACACGAACTACATCGAGGATCGGATCACCCGCGACGGTAGACCCGGTGCCAACGGTGAACCCGGCTGGCCGGTGGAACCGGGACGGTACCGGCTCATAGCGGCGCGGGCATGCCCGTGGGCCAATCGCACCGTCATCGTCCGGAGGCTCCTTGGCCTGGAGGACGTCATCAGCCTCGGCCAGCCCGGGCCCACCCACGATGCCCGGTCCTGGACCTTCGATCTTGATCCCGATGGCAAGGATCCTGTGCTGGGGATCGAGCGCTTGCAGGAGGCGTTCTTCCGCCGTTTCCCCGAATACCCGCGCGGGATCACCGTCCCGGCCATCGTGGACATCCCCACGGGCGGAGTTGTGACCAACAACTTCCCCCAAATCACGCTGGATTTCTCTACGGAGTGGACGGAGTTCCACCGCCCCGGTGCCCCAAGCCTCTATCCCGAGCAGCTGCGCGAAGAGATCGACCAGGTGAATAAGCGGGTTTTCACTGAGGTTAACAACGGCGTCTACAGGTGCGGATTCGCCGGGTCCCAAGAAGCCTACGACGCCGCCTACACCCGGCTGTGGAATGCCATGGACTGGCTGGAGGAACGGCTTTCACGGCAGCGCTACCTGGTGGGAGACTCCATCACTGAGGCGGATGTCCGGCTGTTCACCACCCTCGCGCGCTTCGACGCCGTCTATCACGGGCATTTCAAGTGCAACCGCAACAAACTCAGCGAGATGCCGGCATTGTGGGGCTATGCCCGGGATCTCTTCCAGACGCCCGGCTTCGGGGACACCATCGATTTTGTGCAGATCAAACAGCACTATTACATCGTCCATGAGGACATCAATCCCACACAGATCGTTCCGATGGGACCGGACCTGTCGGGCTGGTTGACCGAACACGGGCGGGACTCACTCGGCGGCAGCCCCTTCGGACAGGGAACCCCGCCCGGGCCGGTAAGAGCCGGCGAGGAAGTGGCCGCCGGGCACGGCGCCGCCTGACCCTCAGCTACTCCGTCATTCAGCTCATCCAGTCGTTCAATTCGGCGCGAGTGGGCGGGTTCGCTCCGGCGCGGGACACGGTGATGGCAGCTGCGCGGGCGGCGTGCTCCATGATTGCGGACAGGGTTTCGGCAGGCATCCCGCGCAGCGTTTCGCGGTTCTGCGCACCGTCAAGCCCACGGTCCACAAGAGCGGACAGCAGCCCTGCCATGAACGAATCGCCCGCGCCCACGGTGTCCACAACGTCCACGGAGGGTGCGGTGATCCGGGCTTCACCAGCCCTGGTAACCCCCCACGGTCCTTCTGCGCCGCGCGTAACCACCACCAGCGCCGGTCCTGCCGAGCCACCTAACGTGAGCCAACGCCGTGCCGATTCCAGCGGGTCCGCGCCGGGATAGAGCCACTGAAGGTCCTCATCGGAGGCCTTCACGACGTCGGCAAGCACCACAAAGCGTTCGGCCTGGTTCCGTGCGTACTCAACGTCGGTGATGATGCTGGGACGGCAGTTGGGATCGAAACTGATGGTGCTGCTCGGGTGTGCACGCTCGACGGCGGCAAGGACCTCCGCGGCGCCCGGCTCCAAAGCTGTGGCAATCGAACCCGTGTGCAGCAAAGTGGCGCCCTGCAACATGAGCGGCAGGCGGGCCCCAAGGCCAGGCAGTTCCCAAGTGAGGTCGAAGTTGTAGGTGGCCGCGCCTTCGTCGTCGATCCGGGCAGTGGCAATGCTGGTGGGCTTGTCGTCCGGGGGAAGCGGGACCATCACCGAACTTGAACGCAGGTGCGCGGCCACCGAGTCCCCGTAGGGATCATTGCCGTAGCGGCCAATGAACTGCACCGGATGATCCAACCGGGCAAGCCCAACGGCCACATTGAGCGGGCTCCCGCCGACATGTGCCTCAATCCCGGAGGAACTTTGAACCACGTCAACCAGGGCCTCACCAATAACTGTCAGCATGGGAACACTCTGCCAGAGGACAGGCGCCACGGACCAACAATTACGAGAGGAGTCGCTGCACCAACTCACGGCACTTTTTGTATGCCACGGCCCTGGGATCGATCAGGTCAAAATGGTCGCCCGGGACTCGCAACAACTGGGCCGGAGTTCCCGCGGCTGTGGCAGCGGCGACGTACGCCTCCGACTGACTGGCCGGAACGTCCTCGTCGTTGCTGGCATGCACGGCGTACACCGGCACGTCGATCGGCAGCAAGCTCATGGGGTCAGCGTATTTATGCCTCTTGGGGAACCTGGCTGAATCTCCGCCCATCAGGTTGCACACAGCGCCGTTGCTGAGGTTGAGTTTCTCCGCCGCAGCCAGGTTGAGGAGGCCGGACTGACTGACGACGCCGGTGAGGTGCACGGCGTTAGCCTCCGGGGTGCGCACGAGTTGGCGATCGGCGTCGGGCGTTCCGATCGCTGAAAGGCGCTGGCGGCCGGCAGCCCATACCGCCAGGTGGCCGCCAGCGGAGTGGCCGAGCGCCACCACTTTGCCAAGCTGCAGATCGTGGTCTCCGGCGATCTGGGAAAGGTGGTCGATGCCGGCCAGGATGTCCTCGAACGTATGCGGCCAACCACCACCGTTGCCGGCACGCCGATACTCCAGGTTCCATGCTGTGATGCCATGGGCGGCGAGGTCGCGGGCCAAAGGCTCACCGAGCTCGGCTCCGTACTGTGAGCGCCAGTAGCCGCCATGGATAACCACCGCTACTCCGCCCGCGACGGCCGAGGCACCGCGGTGGTTTCCGTTGTTCGGTTCGGGCGTAAAGAGTTCGCCCCACTGGCTGGGGTGTTCGCCGTAGCTGTACTTATGCCGCAACATTGGGCCCTCCTTTGTACCGAGCCTATCGTGACGGTCTGCAGATTTGGCTAGAGGCACCCCGACGGCGCGCGGCCCGGTTCAGTGTCGGGGGCGCACCGTAAGCTGGGGGCATGGCAAGCAATCGGGACAGCCTGGACCAGGACCAGCGCGAGGCAGTGGACGCGAACGTGGCGCTGTATGAGCGTGTTCGCCCTGCCCTAAAGCAGGTCACACGCGATGTCCTGCTGACCTTGAGGGACATGCTGAATGACGCCGAGGTAACCCCGTTGTTCGTCACCGGCCGGACCAAGACTGTTGAGTCTTTCAGGGAGAAGATTTCCCGCACGGATGAACCCTTGGAACCGGGCGGACCCCGGCTCCTGAAGTTCCCGGACCCTTTCCGCACCTTGAATGACATGGTGGGTATCCGTGTGATCACCAAGCTGCCTGCCGAGAATGCGGCGGTTGCCAACATCATCAAACGCCAACGGCAGCTCTTTGATTGCCGGGGAGACCGCGAGAAGGACATTGGTTCCATCGAGTCGGGAACGTACGGATACTCCAGCCGGCACCTCATCCTAAGGACCATCCAGAATGAGACCGTGAAGGAATACCAGCACGTCTTCAATCCGGACATGCCTGCCAACGGCAGTTATTTCTTCGAGTGCCAGATCCGGACCGTGTTTGCGCATGCTTGGAGCGAGATCGAGCACGACATCCGCTTCAAAGCCGAAGACCCGCGCGCCTGGACCCCCCACTTCGATCGCCAGTTCACCGCTACTGCAGCAATGTTGGAGACGGTGGAGAGTGCCTTTTCCGATCTTCACGAACGCTACGAGGAAGTCCGCGCCTATTGGGACCTTGAGGGTGACGGAAGCATGCCGCTCACGCCCAACCGGGTTCGTGACGTCTGGCGTACCCTACTGCCCCACGTGGACCGCAAAGTTGACGATGACTGGGGATGGGCCGCTGAACTGCTCGCCGCCCACGGACTGACCAAAACAGTGGAGCTTGCGGGACTACTCAGCGCCAACCGCATCACCGAGGTGCGCAAGGCCTTGGACCACCGCTACTCCCCCGGCCCGGACCGCCTGCTTGATGACCTCCTGTTGTGGCAGTACGGAACCGAGCACATCGACCTCACCGCTGAGGGGCCCGACGTCGTCCCGCACCCGCGGCGCGACAGCCTCCAACGGCGCCTCAAACAGATTGAGCGCTACCGCCAGACGCTGATGTGACACGACGCGGCGGTAAGGCAACTGACATATACACCGCTGCGCATGTAACGAAGTCGACCCTTGCGCGGGCCGGATGTGAGCATGGATGGATGCTTGAGGCAACCAACACACCGTCCACTACTGGAAACTCCGCGGAACCGCTGAATGCCGCTCTCGCCGCCGAGGCACGCATTGCCCGCATCGCTGTCACGGTCTTTCCGCTTCTGGTGGTCCTTGCGGGCATTCTCGGATTCCTTATTCCGGATCTGTTCAAACCCATGGGGACGTCAGTTCCGTATTTGCTCGGCATCATCATGTTCTGCATGGGCCTGACGTTGACCCCACCGGATTTCGCGTCGGTTGCCCGCCGACCGTGGGCCGTTGCCTTGGGCATCATTGCGCATTACGTCATCATGCCCGGTGCGGGATGGCTGATCGCGGTCCTTCTTCAGCTCCCTCCCGAACTTGCGGTGGGAGTCATTTTGGTTGGTTGCGCACCCTCGGGCACTGCATCCAATGTCATGGCCTTCCTTGCCAAGGGTGATGTGGCTTTATCCGTGGCCGTCGCCTCCGTATCAACGCTGATCGCGCCTTTGGTCACCCCTGCGTTGACGCTCTTCCTGGCCGGGTCGTTCCTCCATATCGACGCCGGTGGCATGTTCCTGGACATCGTCAAGACCGTCTTGGTTCCCGTAGTGGCGGGTGTGCTCGCACGGCTTTTCCTCTCGAAGCTCGTCGCTAAGGTTCTTCCGGCACTTCCTTGGGCATCCGCCGTCGTGATTTCCCTGATTGTGGCGATAGTGGTGGCCGGGAGCGCGAGCAAAATCGTCGCCGCAGGTGGCATCGTGTTCTTGGCAGTTGTGCTCCACAACGGCTTCGGGCTCGGCCTGGGCTACTTGGCGGGCAAGCTCGGCCGCCTGGACGACAAAGCACGCCGTGCCCTCGCATTCGAAGTGGGTATGCAAAATTCCGGCCTCGCCGCCACGCTGGCCACTGCACACTTCAGCCCACTCGCCGCATTGCCCTCAGCGGTGTTTTCCCTGTGGCACAACGTCTCCGGCGCGATCGTGGCTGCGTTCCTGGCTCGGCGTCCGTTGAGGGACCAGGCCACCCGAGGCTAGCTCTCCTGTGGATAGCTTCCTTGACGCAGGTCTTGTGAGCGTTCACAATTTCTGGGACAGACGTTTACATCGCGGGGAGATCTTGAATGAAGAACTGGGCAGGCAACCTTGAGTACTCCTCGGCAGAGGTCCACCGGCCCACCTCGGTGGGCGCGCTGCAGGAGCTCGTGGCCAACGCCGCGAAGGTCAAGGCCCTCGGTTCGCGACACTCCTTCAACACTGTTGCCGACACGGACGGCACCCACCTGCTCCTTGATGCGCTGCCGCAGGAAATAGTCCTCGACAAGGAAAAGGGCACGGTCAAGGTAAGTGGGGGCATCAGCTACGGTGCCCTTGGACAAGCACTTGAAGACCAGGGTTATGCCATCCATAACCTTGCCTCGCTTCCGCACATCTCCGTCGCGGGCGCCATCCAAACCGGCACCCACGGCAGCGGGGTCAACAACCCGTCCTTGGCCGGCGCCGTCGTCAGTATTGATCTGGTGCGCGCCTCAGGCGAGTTGGTCACGCTCACCGCCGACGACGACGAGTTCCGCGCCAGCGTGGTGGGAATCGGTGCCCTCGGTATCGTCACTGGGCTTGAGTTGGCCATACAGCCGACCTTCCAAGCCCGGCAACGGGTACTGACAGGCTTGTCCTGGAACGAGGCGCTGGCCAATTTCCAAGAGATCGCCTCGAGCGCATACAGCGTCAGCTTCTTCACCAACTTCACAGGCGACACCATCCCCCAGGTGTGGATCAAAGCGCTGGAAACCGATGCGCCCCTTGCTGACATGTTTGGAGCCATCCCGGCCACAGTGGCGATGCATCCCCTCCCGGACATGTCAGCGGAGAACTGCACGGAACAGTTGGACGTGGCCGGCCCTTGGCTGGACCGGTTGCCCCATTTCCGCCATGAGTTCACTCCCAGCAACGGCGAAGAACTGCAGAGCGAATTCCTGCTCCCCCTGGACCATGCCCCGGCAGCGCTCCGCGCCGTCCGGAACCTCGCGGGCAAACTAGCGCCCCTGCTCTTCATCTCCGAAATCCGCACCATTGCTGCCGACGACTTCTGGTTGAGCCCGTTCTATGAGCAACAGAGCGTGGCACTCCACTTCACCTGGAAGCCGCTGCAGTCCGAGGTTGAGGAGATCCTCCCCGAACTTGAGGAGGCGCTCCGACCCTTCGGGACCCGCCCGCACTGGGGCAAGCTCTTCACGCCGGACCAGTACGATTTCGCCGCCCTCTACCCACGGTTCGAGGACTTCCGGAAGCTGGTGCTCGCCCACGATCCTTCGGGCAAGTTCAGCAACGCTTTGCTGAACGGCATTCTGCACCGCGACTCCTGAAGTCCGGCGCTACCGCGAACTCGTCGGGCGTCCCAGCCACGCCAAGGCGGCAACGACGACGGCGGCGGTGCCGGTCTCCAGCGTTGGGCTGATGACCGGCGCGAAGTGCGGCGAATGGTTGGCCGGGATTTCGCTGGAGACAGCTCCGGCGGCCTCGGCTTTCGCGTACAGCGTGGGGTCGGTCCCGCCGAGTCCCCAGTAGATGTAAGGAATGCCGAACGAGTCCGGTAGCTCGCTGAAATCCTCACTGGCAGGTTGCCGGTCAAGGGTGGAGGCCCTTTCCCCGAAGTGGTTGCGGAAGGCTGCGTCGACCCGGGCTGTGACTTCCGGATCGTTCTGGGTCAGCGGGTAGTGGTCGTAAAGCTCGAACTCCGGATCCTTCGGCGAACCGGCGGCGCTGCATTCTCCGACCACAATCCGCCTGATTGCATCCAAAAGCAGGGTCCGCGTTCGGTCGTCGAAGGTACGGATGTTCAGCTCCAGCACGGCACGGTCGGAGATGATATTGCTCTTGGTCCCGGCGCTCAACCGGCCGATGGTCAGGACCGCAAATTCCCCGGGGGCAACCTCGCGGGAGACCACGGTCTGCAGGCGCAGGACAATCGAAGCAGCCAGGACCACGGGGTCAATACTGAGCTGCGGCATGGAGCCGTGGCTGCCCCGACCATAAACCGTGATCCGCATGCTGTCAGCGCTGGAGAGAAAGGCGCCGGGCCGGGTCCCCAGGTGGCCGGAAGGAAATGCAAGGACGTGCTGCGCCATGGCGACGTCCGGCTTCGGGATCAAGGCGGCCAAACCGCCGTCGAGCATCTTCCGTGCACCATTAGCCAGTTCCTCCGCCGGTTGGAACAACGCGATGAACGTTCCGGACCATCCGGACGGTCGCTCCGCCAGCAACCGTGCCGCACCGAGAAGGCAGGCCACATGCACATCGTGCCCGCAGGCATGAGCAACAGGGACCTGCCCGCCGTCGTCGTCGGTCGCAGACTCCTTACTCGCGTACGGAAGGCCGGTGTCCTCGGCAACAGGCAGCGCGTCCATGTCCGCCCGCACCAGCACGGTGGGGCCTTCGCCGTTCTTGAGGATGCCCACCACGCCGGTGGACCCGATCTCGGAGTGCACCTCGTGGCCGAATTCCTGCAGGAGCCCGGAAGCTATGGCTGCCGTTCTGCTCTCCTGGTTGCCCAGTTCAGGATGCTGATGAAGGTCCTTGTACAGCTCCTCTTGCCAGCCGGTCATGCCTTCTTGGCCGGCAAGGACCATCGCAACTCCGCCCTGGTCCGGCACGCTCGCATGCGCCCCGCCCAACGCTCCACCCTTCCCGGTTCCGTCCATGGCAATTCCTTTCGCGCGGCTGTCGTCCCTGCCATCCCTACATAAACTTGGCGCACTCGTCGCTGCACCGCAATACAGTCGTTGCGCGCAACGAAAGACGCAACGAAAGATCAGTGGTTGGGCTACGTGCCTACGGAGTGAACGTGGTCAGGCCAAACCGAATCCGGCCCCCGATGGGCACTTGGGCGGCCAGATCCAGATGTTCCTCGCGAACCACGCCGATCACGGGATAGCCGCCGGTGATGGGATGGTCCGCCAGAAAGAGGACGGGCAAACCAGCGGGAGGTATTTGGAGTGCGCCTGCCACAGTTCCTTCGCTGGGCAGCTCGCCCTTCCGGGTTCGCTGGAGGGGCGTGCCATCCAGGCGCATACCCACCCGGTTGGATTGTGGGGTCACCACCCATTCCTGGCTCGTCAACGATTCAATGGCGGACGAGTCGAACCAGTCATCCCGCGGTCCTGGCACTACCTCAAGGACCGTAACTCCAGTGCTCGGAAAATCAGGTTGAAGCTCAGGGCTTCCCACAGCAGCCGATACCGTGTTGCCACCGGCCGGCAGCACCTGGCCGGGAACCAGAGGCGCAGGCCCGACGCCGGACATCGTGTCTGCCGAGCGGCTGCCCAGCACCTCCGCAACATCCACTCCTCCACGGACGGCCAAGTAGCTCCGGAAACCGCATTCGGGAGGACCTACGGTCAGCACTTCGCCGTCGAGCAACACAAAAGGGGTCGCCATCGGAACCGTCCGGTTCGACGACGAGCGGACAGTCAGGGTGCTCGGGGCGCCAGTCACCGCCACGGCTTGGTCCCCCACAGCCTCCACCACCAAGCCACCGTTGACGGACTCGATGGCAGCAGCTGAAGCGGCGTTCCCTACGAGCCGGTTGGCCCGGCGCAGGGATGCCCGATCCAAGGCTCCGGCAGCGGAAACACCGAGGGGACCGTAGCCGCGGCGGCCGAGGTCCTCCACGAGGCTCTGCGCACCGGGTTTGAGGATCCGCAGGCCGGACAGCCCAGACCCAAGATGCTGCTCGGATTCGGGCGGGCGCGTGGAAACAGCGGCGACGTTCACTACCTCGCGGACCGCCCGGTACTGGACGCGGTCGCCGGGCCTCACCAAGGCCGGTTGCGTTCGCTCCAAGTCCCACATCCGAGCTCCAGTGCGGCCGATCAGGTGCCAGCCTCCCGGTGAACTGCGGGGGTACACGGCCGAGTATGGGCCACCGAGCGCCACGGATCCAGCCGGCACAGCGGTCCGGGGCGAAGGGCGGCGGGGAACGGTCAGGACATCATTCTGGCCCACCATATAGCCGAATCCAGGCGCGAAACCGGCGAAAGCCACGGTCCACACCTGCCCGGTGTGCGCGGCTACGACGGCGTCCGGGCTCAGCCCAGTGATGCCGGCGACGTCGGTGAGGTCCTCGCCGTCGTACACGGTATCGATGACCACCAAGCCGGACCCGGTGACCTCGGGCGTAGTGATGTCCAGCTCAAGCAAACGGGCCCGTATTGCGCGGATTGCCGACGCCGATTCGCCCACCACCATGACCGTTTCTGCCGCGGCCACCACGTCCACTTGCCCCGGCAACGGTGCCCGGGTGAGCATGTCCTGCAAGGCGAGTACGTCTTTCAGGCCATCCAACTCGGCCAGCACGGCGCGGGTGCCCACTGGCCGCAGGGCGCGAATTCTCCTGGGCTTGCTGCCTCGTGTTTCGACTTCCAACTCCCCTCCAGCCTTCCGCGGGACGTTAGCGCTTGCCCTTCTTCCGCGAACCCTTGCCGCGGCCCTTGTCCGGATTCGGGGCGTAGCGCTGGGCGACGGCGGGCTTCTTGGGGCCGCCTCCGCGACGGTCCGGCTTGGGCGCCTTCTTGGGCTTCTCTTGCTGCGACGAGGGTTGCCGTGAGCTCTGGGCTGTGCGGCCGCGGACGATCCCGATGAACTCCTCGACCACCGGGCCCTCCGTGCCCACGAGCCATGCGAGGGCAATCTGGGAGCCCGGAGCTCCGGTCAGCGGCCGCATGACGGTTTCTTTGTTGTTCAGGTGGCGTGCCACGGACATCGGCAAGATCGCCAAGCCCGCACCCGAGGCCACCACCTGGAGGGCCATGTCCGGCCCACCCATCTCGTCCACATCCAGGAAATTTTCTTCGGCGAGATCCGCTAGTGCCACTTCCTCGAACACCGAGATCTCGTGCCCCTTGGGAGCAACCACCACCGGCTGCTCTTCATACAAAGGAATAACGTTCAAGCCCTCGCGGTCCACAGGCAATCGGACAAAGCTAAGATCCGCCGAACCGTCCCGGAGCACCGAAAGCTGCGCGTCGTCGTCGGACATGAACGCCTCCAGCGGCACATCGGGCATACGCTGCTCCCAACGCCGGATCCACTTCCCGGGTGTCACTCCAGCAACGTATGCGAAGCGCAGCCCTGGTTGGGGCTCGGGTGACTCGGGTGATTCTTCAGCGTCTGGCACACACTCACAGTACCGGCCAGATACCCTTGAAGCATGACTCCCAAAGACTCCCAGTCCATGAAGCCGGCCACCGTTGCCAAGAAACTCGGCATCTACCTGCCGGCTACACCCCAGGAGTTCCAGGATTCATCCATCTCCCGCGACGAATTCGCCGAACTCCAGGCCAACCCCCCGGAATGGTTGGCTGAACTGCGCCGCAACGGGCCGCACCCGCGCCCAGTCGTGGCGCACAAGCTGAACGTCTCCATCAGCGGCCTGGCACGCGGCGGCATTGAGGAAGCACTCACGACGGCGGAAATCACCGAACTGCTGGAGTCTCCGCCGCAGTGGCTGGTCATCGAGCGCGCAACGCACGCTGCTGTCCGCGCTGAGGCGCAGCGCGTCAAGGACGAGGCACACAAGAAGGCCGCCACCAAGGAAGCCAGGGAGAACGCAGCAGCCAAACGCGAAGCCCCCAAGGGGACCAAGCGCAACCACGCGTAGGACCTTTCACACGTTGTGGCCGGGACACCAGTCCCGGCCACGGCTGTTTAACCCGGACTAGTCCTGGTGGAGTTGAACGAAATTGCCGCAGCCGTCATCGAAGACGGCACTGATACCCGATGGGTCCTCGGCAGGTGCGCCCTTGAAAGACACCCCTGCAGCGAGCAACCGCTGATACTCGGCCTCGACGTCGGGTACGCCCAGCACCACAGCCGGCATTCCGGCGTCGTACACGGCGTTCATGTAGTTCGCACCAATCGGGTTGTCGCTCGGTTCCAGCAACAGGCCCGTGGAGCAGGCCCCGGCGCCCGGATCCTTGATGATGAAGAGGTTGTACTCGGGCATGGCCATTAACGTGTCGAAACCCAGGGTCTCCGTGTAGAACTTGTGGGCCGCGGCCGGGTCCTTGACGTGGATGCTGCACATTTTCAGTCTCATGATGCCAAGGCTAGTTGCAATGGCGGCTCGAGGTCGGGCGTCGAACGGTTGTGACGCCGCGCCTTCGATCCTAGCGGGAGGAACGCCGATTACGCGCCTGGCGGGCCAACCGAATGAACCCATAGACGAACACTGCCTCGACAAGCACCATCAATACCAACAGCAGCCATTGGCGCTGGGCGATGAAGACAACGGCGCCGGTGACCACCAGCGTGGTCCCGAGAATCAGCGCATAAACGGCGAAGCCGAGGGCGACTCTCGCACTGCGCACACCGGTGCTGAAACCGAATCCCACTGGTTCGCCACCTGGACGGCCGGGCACGCGGTCCGGGTGGGCGTTGTTGTCCTCGTCGAATTCCTCCCAGAGATCCGGATCCTGGTCGTTCATGTCTTCATCATCTCGCAGCGAACGCGGGCGGGCGGGCTAGAGCACCAACCAGCTTGGGGCGGCCACTGGCTCGGGCAGCCGCCAGCCGACGACTAGTACCTGGCGGCGTACGGGTAGAGGTCCATGCCCACCATTGAACTGAGGGACGAGACCGTGATGCCTTCTTGGGGGTTCAAGGCTTGCACCACCTGTCCGTTCCCCAGGTAGATGGCCACATGGTAGAAGTTGGGCGCTGAACCCCATACCAGCAGGTCGCCGCGGCGGGCCTGCGAGAGGGGCACGTGGACCGGCGCAGCGGCATACTGCTGCGAGGCGGTACGGGGCAGGTACATCCCGGCTGCGGCAAATGCACTCTGCACGAGTCCGGAGCAGTCAAAGCCATAGGGCCCGGTACCGCCCCACTGGTAATAGAACGGTGCACCGACCTTACCCAAGGCAGCGGAAACGGCTGTTTCGTACGATCCCGAACCCGCAGATGGCGGCAAGGGGGCGGGCGCAGGTGCCGGAGCGGGGGCGGCTGGGGCAGGCGCCGGTGCGGGTGCAGCCGGTTCGGGTGCCGGAGCGGGTGCGGGCGCGGCCGGTTCGGGAACTGCCGGCGCAGCGGGAACCGGGGGCGCTGCCGGAGCAGGCGCTGCCGGAGCAGGCGCTGCCGGAGCAGGGGCTGCGGGCGTCCCTGCCTTCGCAGGAGTCCCCGGTGAAGCAGGGGTGTTTTGGGCCGCCTGATCCTGTGGTGCCTGGTTAGCGGAGGCGGTCAGGGCTGCCAACCGGGCCTCTTCACGCTGCCGGTCCAGCGCATCCACGCGGGCCGCCTCAAGGGCCACAGTGGTGTTGCGGAGCTGGGCCAGCTGGTCCACCAGAGTGGCTCGTTGCGCTTTCGCGTCGGCCACAGCTTTGACCTGCGCCGCGTTGGCCTTTTCCGCCTGCGTCTTGCGCTGCTCGGCAGTCTTTGCCGCGTCATCCGCGGCTTTGGTGGCCTCATCGGCAGCTGCCGACAGGGACCGGGATGCGGTAGCGGCACTAACCGCCGCGTCAAAATCGCGGCTTCGCTTGGCTGAAAGGGCCTCCAGCGTGGCGGCCTGCTGCATGCTTTCGCCGCCACCGGTCAGCGTTACGAGGGCCGGATCCATTCCGCCATTGCGGTACAGGTCCGCGGCGAGCTGCCCTACCTGTTTTCGTGTCTTGTCCTGCTCTTCCCGCGCCGCAGAGGCCCGGGCCGCGGCCACCGACGCGGCTTTTGTCCTTTCCTGCAGCTCCACCAGGGCATCGCTGTACGCGTTATTGGCCTGCATGGCGGTCGCAGATGCGGCCTGCTGGGCACCGGCCGCGTCCGCGAGGATCCGCTCAATCGCGGTGACCTCATCCGCCGTCGCCGTCTCGCTGGCCTTGGCCGCCGCAATCTCCGCAGGCGAGGGCACGTCCGAAGACGCGCGCACAGCGAAGGGGGAGGTCAAAGCGGATGCGGCGGTTGCCGGAGTTGCCGCCGCGCCAAAAAGTACGACGGCGGCGCACAGCACCGCCGTCGTGCGGGCGGATCGGTATAAAGCCATGTACAGAAACCTCGAAACGGTAAGGGTGGGAGCGAGGTCCTGGAAGTGGCGCGACCGCGCCCCTCAGCTGCTCCCGGCAGTCCTGAGGTTACGTGAGCTCTGGCACATTAGCAACAGCAGTCACATCAGTAACATAACCACAAGCGTGTGATTCGCGATGGAACCGCGGGGTGTGTCGCGGGCCAGGGACGCTGGTGAGTGCCCGGCTACGAAGGTTGCGTCGGAGAAAAAAGATTGCGAATCACGGTGCGTGCGGCGGCCGCATGACCGACCAAAATTTCAGTACCAAAACCACCGGTGGGGCCGCATACTGAATGCAAAGCAGCGAGTTCGCTTGGAGGTGCCCGATGCCCGCGATGATATTCCTGTGGGGTGTTGCCCTGATTCTGGCAACAGCAGCAACAACGCTGATTCTTCATAGGAAACGGACCCACGGGCCTGGGCCCGAGCCGGACGCAATATTTTGGGACCTGTTCGCCGGCTCGGTGGTGGTCCTTCCCGGCGTCATCGTTCCTGCGCTGCTATGGCCGCCCGCTGCCCTGATCATGCTGGTGACGGTTATGGCGACGGCGGCAGGAACCTTGGCAGCCACCCGGAAAGTGGAACGTATTCACGCAGCCGAGCCCCGGCGTCGTACTGGTTTTACCCAGGACGCTGCACGCCACGCGGAGGTCCTGCGGCACTGGCAGCAGTACGAACTGGACCCCGCCCAAACCATCGACTTCCCTGCCATGACGGACGTGAGGGCTGCGGAAACGGCCGCATTCACGCAGGCGATGCGCGAGGCCGAGCGCTGCAAGGTCACAGCCGGCACTGACTACGGGGGCGCCGTCGAACATCTTGCACAGGCACTGATCAGAGCCGAACGGGCAGCCGGTGTTCCTGCCCCGGCACTCCCAGCGCCCGGGCTGACTTAAAACGGGCAACCGACAGGCCGGGGAGTGAATCTCCCCGACCTGCAGGTTGAGCGAACACGGGCGCTTAGGCGACCGGCAGCGCGGACAGCTTGTGTGCCTCGACGATGCGGGCAGCCGTTGCTTGACCCATCCGCACGGCGCCGTCAACGTGCTGATAACCCTCTGCGGCGAGGTCGGACGAGGACCAGTAGATCGGTCCGACGTTTGCGTGCTGGTCCTTGCCGTAGCGGTGGAGGCCGCCGAGGTCGTAGCTGGAGGCGTACGCCCCGCGGGTCCATTCTTCCGAGCCCCAGTCGGACTCGTAGTAGACCTCGGGGGTGAGCGCCTTCTCGCCTAGGAAACCGGCGATGGATTCCAGGACGGCCTTCTTGCGGTCTTCGGCGCTGAGCTCGAACACGGCGTCGGCCTTTTCGTCGGAGATGAAGCCCACCAAGGTTCCGCGGGAGTCGCCGTGGTTCGTGTTGTCGTAAACCTCTTGGACCAAAGCACCTGCGCCGAAGCCGGTCCCGGACAGGCCGTCTTCGCGCCAGAACGGCGTGCGGTACACGGCGTGGACCTTGATGACCAGGCCGAGCGACTGGTGCTGGTGCATCTGGTGCTGGCGACGCGGAAGGGGCGGATCAAACGAAACGCGGGAGTACAGGTTCGGGGGCACGGCCATGATCACGTAGCGCGCGTTGACAATTGCTTCTTCAGATACAACCGTTGCGCTGTTCTCGTCCCACGTGATGCTGCGAACCGGGCTGTTGAGTACGACGTCGGAACCCAACTCGGCTGCCTGGAGCAGCGAAACCTGCTGCATGCCACCGATGACGCGCTTATCCAGGATGAAATCTTCATCGGTCAGGTGGGTGAATGAACCGGCTGACGCAGCCATGAGCACGGCCTGCAGCGCGGAAAACGCGTGTGCGGGCTTGGTGAGCATGCCACCTGCAATGAAGAGGCCGATGTTGTTGCAGGCTTCCTCATCGCTGGAGTTCTGGCGGAGCCAGTGGTGGAAAGAGATGGTGTCCAGCTCGCGGGCTTTGGGGTGTGCCCACGGTTCGGTGGCGCCGATTTCTGCGGCAAGCCCATCCAGGATGGCCGTCAGCTTGTCCATCTCGGCCTTGGTGGTCGGGTTGACCGGGAAAGTGTCTCCCGTGTACTTAGTCCGCGTTCCGTCGGCGGCGATGTACACCGACTCGCCGTCGCGGTAGCGCGAGTACATCTCCAGGCCGAGCTCGTCCAGCAAAGCAATGAGTGCTGTCTGGTCAGGAGAGACCCACTGGCCGCCAATTTCGAGCATGGCACCGTCGATGGTGTCCGTCCAGGTGCGCCCACCCACGCGGTCGCGTGCTTCCAGCACTGCGACGCTGAGTCCGGCCTTCTTCAATTCGCGTGCCGCCGTCAACCCTGACGGTCCGGCACCGACGATCACAACGTCGCGATCAAGATTCTGCATGATGTCCTCTCAGTGGCCGTCCGTGGTGGCTGACCAATAAATGAATGCCATTCATTTATACCGATAATAGCGTCCAACTCCACCTCTGTGAAGACCCGATGGAATAATGCTGGGGACACGGCAGCAGAAAGGCCTCCGATGCCCGCACCCTCCCCCGCACCCGAGCCCGCATCCGGCGCCGCCGTCGGCAAGTCCCGACGCCGGGCCGGCCGACCCATGGCGCGCGTCCTGGACCAAGCGGGGATTACGACGGCGGCACTGCAGCTGATCAGCGCCAAAGGTTACAACGGACTCACCATGGCCGCGCTGGCAAAAACCCTGGGCGTAGCGCCATCCGCCCTCTATAACCACGTGGCGTCAAAGGACGACGTGTTGCTGCTTCTGGAAGACCACCTGGCGGCCATGGTGGATGTTTCCGCGTTTGGAGTTGAACCGTGGGCTGCCGCTGTGCGCCAGTGGGCTTGGTCCTACCGTGACGTCTTCTCTGCGCACACGCCCCTCATTCCGGTGATCGCTGTGCTCCCGGTCGCGAACGCACCCAAAACCCTTGCCATGTATGAGGCGGTCACCGCGGGCTTCCGCGAGGCCGGGTTTCCCGAAGAGAAGATCATTTCGGCCATCGTCGCCTTGGAAGCCTTCGTGTTCGGCGCAGCTTACGATGTCACCGCCCCGGAGGACATTTTCGACGCCGGCAACCTCGCCGAGCAGGTACCCAATTTCACGGCTGCCGTGGATCGGCTTGCCGCGGAACGCCACCCCCGGCCCACAGATGTTGCCTTCAGCCTGGGGCTCGAGGCGTTGATTGCCGGCTTCTCTGCCATGACGGAATACGGCCTCCGGGGTTAGGGCCGGCCGAACCATCGGGTGAGCGCTTCCACCAACCCTTGGTCAGTTCCTTCGCCGACCCAACACACATACCCGTCAGGCCGGATCAGCACGGCGGTTGGGGGCTCAACCTTCCCAATCAGGGGTAGCTCCCACGTAGCGGTGCACCGTGCATCAACCAGCCGGACCTGCTGGGCCCAAGCCCCGACGTCGAACCCTGAACGGCCGACGTCGAACCTGCCGGGTTCGGCGAGATTCAGTAGCACGGCCCTCGCATCACGGAGATGCGCGTAAACCCTCGATACGCCCTCAACGCCTGCAATGGAGAGGTCCAGATCTGGCATGCGGCGGCCCAGGAGAGGGTGGCCAGCACCAAGATCGTAAGTAATGTCCAAACCATGGATCAGCGCGGCGACGTGCTTGCGAGGCTCATCCATCACCATCAAATCGGCGATGGTTTGGCCGAGCGCTGCACTCCGCGGGTCCTGGCGCTGGAGCACAGTTTGGGCCATCGAGTGTTGCAGCGCACGTGCAGCCACGGGATGCCGCTCTGCATGGTACGTGTCCAGGAGCGAATCGGCTGACATGCCCTTGACCACTTGAGCGAGCTTCCACCCAAGATTGACCGCATCTTGGAGCCCTAATCCGATTCCCTGGCCCCCAGCCGGGTAGTGGATATGCGCGGCGTCGCCGACGAGCAAAACTTTGCCGCTCCTGTAAGTGGCGGCCTGACGGGTCGCGTCGGTGAAGCGAGAAATCGACGTCGGTGAATGCACACCGAAGTCGCTACCGTAAACAGCTTTGAGGGCATCGCTGAGATCAAGCAGCGAGGGCGCATCGCCCGAGCCCAAGTGCCGCTCGGTTGTGACCACTCGGTAAGTGTGCCCGTCCTCCAGCAGGGCGAAGCCGTGCACCCCTGTTTCATCTTGACGCATGCCGGATGGTGGTTCTTCGGACACTTCCACCTCGGCGATCAGGTTGCTTCGCGTGGCCTCCCAGCCCGGGAAATCAATGCCCGCAGCCTTCCGGACCACGCTCCTGCCGCCGTCGGCGCCAATAAGGAACCTGGCCCTAAGGCTGGCACCCTCGGCGAGTTCGACGTCGACCCCGGCCTGGTCCTGGACGAAGCCAACCACCTCAGTTCCGCGATGAGCCGGGACTCCGAGGTCATGGATCCAGCCCTCAAGGATTGGCTGCATTTGCCTTTGCCACAGGCCAAGCCCGTAAGGATGCCGGGTGGGGAAGTCGCTGATATCCAGTACGGAGTTGCCGAACCGTGCCGTTTGTCCTGTCTTACCCGCGGCAAGGAAAGGCTCAGCGATACCCCGCTGATCGAGCACTTCGATGGTGCGTGAGTGGAAACCGCCTGCGCGGGACTCCGGTAAGTGACCGGCATCGCGCCGCTCCAAAATCGCGACGTCCACGCCCCACAGAGCCAACTCACCGGCCAACATCATGCCGGCTGGTCCACTTCCCACCACGATTACATCCGTCACGCCATCCCCCTACCGGTAATGTGCTCCGTTTATGAGCACACCGAGCAGCGTATGGCGTCCACCCGCCCTTGCGGCAAGGCCCCCGCCCACCGATATCCTGAAGATGCAGGCGAAGGTGGAGCAGATAGGCGCGTGGGTGTCCACTTCGAACACAAAAGAGCCCCGATCCTAAGACCGGGGCTCTTTAACATTGCGTGCGCGAGGGGGGATTTGAACCCCCACACCCTTTCGGATACTGGCACCTGAAGCCAGCGCGTCTGCCGTTCCGCCACTCGCGCGCAACTTCTTTTGTAGGCTTTCAGCGGTTTCCCGGCTTCGATTCCTTCAAAAGCAGCGAGATCAAGCATAACGGACACCTCCGGCAAAACACCAATCGTTGCGCCTCCCCATCACCATGCGGCCGCGGTCTGCCGCGAGCGGCACGGGCTGGGCTGGCCTCGTAATCGAACTTTTCCGGGCGCGAGGGCGTTGTGGATTAAGGCCAATCACAGTCAGTCCCAGTAGTATCGGGGAGTGGAAGGGCCGTTGGGCGCGTACTTTGCTGTGTGCGTCGACGGGCCACGTACGGACTATCGGACCAGGCACGGTGGGTGCCGCGGCAAGGAAAGGAGAACGACCATGGGTTTGCTGGACAAAGTCGAGCGCGGTATTGAAAAGGCCGTCCGTAATGTCTTCTCCACGGGGTCGCGGGCACGTGTCGAGCCGGTGGAGATTGCCAGTCGTTTACGTAGGGAATTGGACAACCAAGCCCTCACTATTTCTGCAGGGCGCACGCTTGCCCCCAACGTTTTTGATGTACTCCTCAGCGACGACGACTTCACCAGGGCCCAGGAATGGGGAACGCCCCTTGCGGAGGAACTGTGCGACGTAGTCATCGAACACGTGCGCAGCCAGGGCTACATTCTTCAGGGACCTGTCCGAATCTCCTTCCGGCGCAATGAGCAGGAACGGGCCGGACATTTTGAGATTACGTCCAAGACTGAGAAGTCGACGTCGGATGCGGCCGCCCCTGCACAGCCCCACGCCGCCCACGTTCCGGCAGCCCCTGCCCGGCAGCCAGTGCGCCTGCAGCCCGTCCTGGATATCAACGGACAACGCTATTCCCTGAACGCCCCCTCTGTGGTCCTTGGCCGCTCGTCCGAGGCTGACATTTTGGTGGACGACACGGGAGTGTCCCGGAAGCACCTCGAAGTCAGGGCCGAGAATGGCGGCACCTGGGCTGTTGACCTTGGCTCCACTAACGGAAGCTACGTCAACGGACATAAGGTAAACGGCAGCGTGGAGCTCACCGACGGATCCACCATCACCATGGGACGGACCAGGATCATCTTCCGCCTACTTCCCCAAACGCCGGGGGGCCACGCGTGAACGGCATCAGCGAACTGACCATTACTGCCCTCCGCTTCGGATTCCTCCTATTGCTCTGGGTGTTGATCTTCAGCATCGTCTCCACCATGCGGCGCGATTTCCAGATCGGACGCAAGGCAGCTACAGGCGCACCCACGGCCCGCGAGGTGCGCAAGCACCCCGAGCTTGCGGCTCCTGCGCAGCCGGCCATCCAACATGCCCGCAACCTGGTAGTAACCGAAGGGCCGCTCAAGGGAACCACGCTGCCCCTGGCCGCGAGTCCTATCCTGTTGGGCCGCGCCCAGGAAGCGACGCTCGTCCTTGAGGACGACTACGCATCAGGCCGCCATGCACGACTCTTCCCGCAAGGAAGCCGCTGGTTCATCGAAGACCTCGGTTCTACCAACGGCACCTATCTGGCCGATCAACAGCTCACCCGGGCCCTGCCCGTTGAGCTCGGTGTCCCCGTGAGAATCGGCAAGACGGTCATTGAATTGAGGCCGTGATCCATGGCCTCGCCCGAGACTAGCCGAGCCAAGGACACACCCGCGGAGCGCCCGCTGATCATGCGCTACGCGGCGCGTTCCGACGTCGGACGCATCCGCTCGAAGAATGACGACTCCGCCTACGTGGGACGCCACCTCGCCGTGGTCGCCGACGGCATGGGCGGTCACGCCGGTGGCGACGTAGCCTCCGCGTCCACCGTTCTGGACATGATCCACCTCGATCATGACGATTATCCCGAGGGCGCGGACACAGTCCTCGCCGACGAGATCCAGACAGCCAATTCCCTCCTGTCCGAGCTCGTCCACCAGAATCCGAAACTTTCCGGGATGGGGACCACGGTCACGGCACTGCTCCTTGAAGACCGCAAGCTCCACTTTGCCCATATTGGGGATTCCCGCGCCTACCGCTTGCGCAACAAGACATTCGAGCAAGTCAGCGTGGATCACACGTTTGTGCAGCGCCTCATTGACGAAGGCAGGCTCCGCCCGGAAGAAGCCGAGACACACCCGCACAAGAACGTTTTGATGCGCGTCCTCGGCGACGTGGACGCCAGCCCGGAATTGGACCTGGACGTCCTGGACGTCGAGCCGGGAGAACGTTGGTTGCTCTGCTCGGACGGCCTCAACTACGTGGCCGGCCATGTTGTTGAGCGAACCGTTCGGGAAACGCCTGACTTGCGTGAATGTGCTGAGCTCCTGGTCAACCTCACCCTTGAGGCGGGCGCCCCGGACAACGTCACCGTCGTCATGCTGGAGATCGTTGAGGAGACCGACGACGACGCCAACACGGCCGCCGTCGACGTCGTTCCGGCCCCGGCAGTCGCCGCGGTCATCGAACCTAAACCTGACCTGAAACCAGAGCCCAAACCCGACGTCGGACCCGCCACGACTGCGAAGGCTGAGCAGTCACCAAGTGCCGAAACGGCCAAGTCCGACTCTTCCCAGGACGAAGACGCGGATGCCGACACGGACATGGACTCGGACACGGACTCGGACTCCGAGTCTCCGGAAGAATCCGCCGAACCACCTGTCACCACAGATCCGCACCTCGGTGAACATCTGTCGGCCGAGGTCCTCCGGGAGGAATTGGCAAGCCGCCCGCACGAGCTTGTAGGTGCCGCTGCAACCGCAGCCGAGACCGGGTCCATTCCCACGGTGGCTGGCCGCACAGTGGCGCGTCGCGCCGCCATGGTCCTCACCCATAAAGCCGAACAGGACCGCGAGGAAGTCGAAGAACCGCCCCGCCGCCGGATTCGCTGGCTGATGCCAGCTGTCGCGGCGGTTGTTGTTCTCGGCGTCGTGGTTGGTCTTTGGCTTGGCTACGCGTGGACGCAGACCCGTTACTACGTGGGCGAATACGACCAGCGGGTTGCCATTTTCAATGGCATTTCCCAACGCTTGGGTCCCCTTCAGCTCTCGCGGCTGGAGTCAGTGACGGATGTTAAAGTGGATTCCTTGCCGGAATACGGGCAGCAGAGCGTCCAGCAAACCGTCCCGGCCGGTGACCTTCGCGACGCTCAGCGCATCGTGGAAAACCTTAAGAACACAGGCAGCGCGTCGGCGGATTGCCCCAGCATCTCCGCCAAGCCCACCCCCTCGCCTACGCCGTCCCGTTCAACCGCCCCCGCCATACCCAGTACCGCTGCCGTGGCCAGCCCTACACCTTCGCCGGTCCCGACACACTGTGAGGCGTCAAAATGATCCACGATGAGACGGCTCCCAAGCCCCGGCGAAACGTGGAGCTGGCCCTTTTGGTGCTTGCGCTATCGGTTGGCATTGGAGCGAGCGCTTTGGTCAGCATCAACTCCACCAACGGCCTGAACGGCGACTTCTGGTTCCAGTCGAGCCTGCTGGCGGCGGCGGCGTTCGCTTTCCACTTGGTGCTTCGCCTGCGGGCAAAATATGCCGATCCAGTAATACTTCCTATTGTGATCGCCTTGAACGGGCTTGGCCTCGCACTTATCCACCGCATGGACGCTCCCGGAGAGGACACCGGCAATAACCAGCTTCGGTGGACGCTGCTCGCCATGGCCGTATCTGTCGCCGTCATCTGGTTCCTCAAGGACCACCGCGTACTTAGGCGTTTCACCTATATTTCCTTGGCTGCCAGCGCCCTGTTGCTGATTCTTCCCCTCGTTCCCGGCATCTCTGCCGGAGACGTTCTGGGTGCCAGCGTGTGGATCCGCCTTGGCCCGATGACCTTCCAGCCCGGTGAGGTCGCCAAGATAACTCTCGCTATATTCTTTGCCGGGTATCTTTCTTCAAACCGGGATCTCATCCTGCTTGCCGGCAGGAAGATCGGGCCCATGCAGTTTCCTCGGTTCAAGGATCTTGGTCCCATGATCACCGCGTGGCTGGTGAGCATCGGTGTTCTGGTGTTTCAGCGCGACCTCGGCTCCTCGGTCCTCTTTTTCGGGCTTTTCATCGTCATGATCTACGTAGCCACCAGCCGTATCTCCTGGGTTGTGATCGGTGTGGCCTTGCTGGTTGGCGGAGGCTTCCTCGCGGCGAAAATCTTCTCGCACGTGGCGTACCGAATCGACAGCTGGATCAATGCCTTCACTCCCGAGGTCTTTGGCCGTTCGCCGGGCGGTAGCGGACAGATCGTGCAGGGCCTCTTCGGAATGGCCGACGGCGGACTGGTCGGCACCGGCCTCGGCCAAGGCAGGCCGGACCTGGTTCCTTTTGCCAACAGCGACATGATCGTGGCCCTGATCGGCGAGGAACTGGGCCTCATAGGGCTGTTCGCCGTCGTCATGCTCTATCTCTTGCTCTTCACCCGCGGCTTCCGCGCCGCCTTGGGAACGCGGGATGCGTTCGGGAAGCTCTTGGCCTGTGGGCTCTCCTTCGCCATCGCCCTGCAGTGCTTCGTCGTCATCGGCGGCGTCACCAGGCTGATTCCCTTGACGGGCCTGACCACTCCGTTCCTCGCGGCCGGCGGGTCGTCACTGCTTGCCAACTGGATCATCGTCGGCTTGCTGCTCATGATTTCCCATACTGCCCGCGGTCCCGTGGACACCACCCCCATGGTGAACAAACCACCGGCGACCAGCAGCAGCCCGACTGTGCGTAAACCGGTCACGGGACAAACACCCAACACACCAACAGAGGCGGTGAGGCACCAATGAACCAGGCGATTCGCAGTTCCTGGATAGCCGCCGTCGCAATGTTCGCGTTGATTTTCGGTGCCATCAGCTACGTCCAGGTGATCGGCGCAGACGATCTCAACGCCAATCCGTGGAATCAACGCGCCATCCTGGCATCGTTTTGCAACAATCGCGGTGCGATCATCGTTGGCGGAAAGCCCATTGCGGAATCCGTAGCCGGGACCGAGACCTGCGCTTTCCAGCGCAAGTACAACCAGCCTGAGCTGTATGCCGGCGTCACCGGATACTTCTCCAAGGGTTTCGGGTCAACCGGCCTGGAGCAGTCCATGGGAGACACCTTGGCCGGCAATTCGGATCAGCTTTTCCTGGATCGTGTCAGCCAGATGTTCCTCGGCAATGAACCCAACGGCGCTTCCGTGGAACTGACCCTGGATCCGGCGATCCAGCAGCTGGCCTATGACCTCATCCCGGACGGGCAGCGCGGCTCCATCGTGGTTACCAACCCCCGGACGGGTGCCATCCTGGCCATGGTGTCCAAGCCCTCCTATGACCCGAACCTGATCGCGACGCACGACGCTGCCGCGGCCCAAGCCAACTACAGCAAGCTGAACCAGGTTCCCGGAATCAACCTGAACCAAAATGTCAGCGGTCCCACCGGCAACCTCTTGTCCCCCGGTTCGGTGTTCAAGCTCGTGGATGCAACGGCGGCACTTAATTCGGGCAAGTACAACAAGGACAGTGTGCTTCCCAACCCCAGCAGCCTGCCTCTGCCAGGATCGACGGCCAGCCTGCCCAACTACGCCGGCGGTAATTGCGACACGCGCGAGACCGCAACGTTTGCCTTCGCCTTGGAACAGTCGTGCAACACCCCGTTTGCCAGCGTTGCCCTTGATTTGGGCCAAGACGCCATCCGGGAGCAGGCCACCAAGTACGGCTTCGGAGAAACATTCGGGGACCAGCTGAAACTACAGCAGGCCGTCAGCGTGTTCCCCAAGGGCTTGGACCAGGCCCAACTCGCGCAGTCGGCCGTGGGCCAGCGTGACGTCAAGGCGACCCCGCTGCAGATCAACCTCATGACGGCGGCAATCGCCAACGGAGGGGTCCAGATGAAGCCCAATCTGGTCAAAACCGTCCGGGCACCCGATCTCCGCGTTATCAGCGAGTTCAAGCCCGAGTCCCTCCGGACCAGTACCACCCAGGCCATCGCGAGCCAGATCACCGAATGGATGACCGGCGATGTGGACAACGGCATCGCCAAAGGTGCGGCTGTGCAAGGAATCAAAGTGGCCGGCAAAACCGGCACGGCGGAGTTGGGTACCTCCGGCTTGAACAACTCATGGTTTACCGGATTTGCCCCGGCAAACGACCCGCAAGTGGCCGTCACCATCGTCATGGAGGGTGTGGATGTGCTCACCGGCGCCAAGCTAACCAGTCCGAACGCAAAGAAGATTTTTGAGGCGGTGTTGAACAAGTGAGGCCTACTTCAGGAATCACACTCGGCGGCAGATTCCAGCTGACCAGTCGTATTGCGATTGGCGGCATGGGGGAGGTCTGGAAAGCCAAGGACCAAATCCTTGGCCGGATCGTGGCCATTAAGGTACTCAAGGAGGAATACACCGGAGACCCCGGGTTCCTGCAGCGCTTCCGGGCCGAGGCGCGCCACACCGCCCTGCTCAACCACGTGGGCATCGCTAACGTCTTCGACTATGGCGAAGAGGCAGGATCCGCCTACTTGGTCATGGAACTCGTGCCTGGCCACCCGCTGAGCGCCATCCTCGAACGCGAGCAAGTCCTTTCTCCGGATATGACGCTCTCGATCATTGGGCAGACCGCCCGCGCTTTGGCCGTGGCCCATGCACAGGGTCTCGTCCACCGGGACATCAAGCCGGGCAACCTCCTGATCACTCCGGACAACCGCGTCAAAGTCACGGACTTCGGTATTGCTCGCCTGGCGGACCAGGTTCCCTTGACCCAGACCGGCCAGGTCATGGGCACTGCACAGTATCTCGCTCCCGAGCAGGCCACCGGCCAAACCGCCACGGGGTCCTCGGACATCTATTCACTTGGCGTCATCGGGTACGAATGCCTCTCGGGACATCGGCCGTTCTCGGGTGAATCGCAAATCGCCATCGCGCTGGCCCAGGTGAACGATGCCCCGCCGCCGCTCCCGGAGACGTTGCCCCTGCCGGTCAGGGCTCTGTTGATGTCGATGCTTGCCAAGGACCCCAAGAACCGTCCGGCCAATGCCATCAAGTTGGCCGAAGCCGCCGAAGCCATTCGGAACGGCGACATTGCAACGGCCCATGCCGCAGTTCCGGGAATGCTGCTGTACGAAGGCGCCGGGGACCTCACAGCCCCGATCGACACCGCCACGGCCCCCACCGGCGTCGTGAGTTCCCCTTTCGGACGTGAACACTCGACGACGGCGACCTCCGCGCTTCCAGTACTGGGCGCCGGCGCAGCCGGTGCGGCACTTGGAGCGGCTGCGGCCGATAACCCGCTCGGCCGCGCCAACGCCCTTGAGGCTGAACGCCAGCTGAACGATGAGGAAGTCCTCTACACCGAGGAGAACTTTGACGAGCCGGAGCCGGAGCGGCGGAAGCGGAGTCCTTGGACCTGGCCTTTGGTGGCTTTGATCCTCCTGGTCCTGTTTGCCTTGGTTGGTTTCCTGATTTCCCAGTCGGGCTTCTTCTCACCCAGCAGCGCGCCTAGCGCGTCCCTCCCTGCATCAACGCCCAGCCAAAGCTCAACCGCCCCGAGCCCGTCCGCTACCCCAAGTGAGACATCGGAGGCGCCCTCACCGACACCTTCACAGTCCACCCCGCAGAAGATCAACGTCATCCCCGAGCAATTCGAGGGCCAGCAGTTCCCGGCCGTGAGTGCGGCGCTGCGGGGCATGGGCTTGGGAGTCACAGGCGTGGAGGTCTTCAACCCGGCGCCCGTAGGAACGGTGACGAACCTTGACCCCACGGGATTGGTGGACCCCGGACAGATGATCACGGTGCAGTACTCAAAGGGTCCCGAGATGGTTGCCGTGCCGAGCATCGGTGTCGGCTTGTCCGAGGCACAGGTTCAAGGCCTTATCGACGGCGCGAACTTGCGTTGGGTGGCCGGCGATCCGGTCAACGGAAACCCCGGCCAAGCAGCAGGTACCTTTGTCAGCTCCGACCCACCTGCAGGAACCAAGGTTCAAACAGGTTCTGTGGTGACCTACCACCTGTCCAAAGCAGCGGCTCCCTCGAGCGCTCCGAAGACGGGCCCCAAGGCCTCAAGCTCTCCCAGCCCGGGCAAGTAAGTAACGTCCATGTCCACGCCACGTCCCGGTCCAGCGCATAGAGAGGGGAGCAGCCCTGTGAGTCCCCAGCGCATCCTCAATGGGCGATACGAGCTCGGCGAGCTGATCGGTCGTGGCGGGATGGCCGACGTTTACCGTGGTACGGACACGCTCCTGGGACGGACAATCGCCGTCAAGGTCCTCCGGGCTGACTTGGCCCGCGATCCGCAATTCCAGGCCCGGTTCAAGCGCGAAGCCCAGGCTGTGGCCGCACTGAACCACCCGTCCATCGTGGCCATCTTCGATACCGGCGAATATTCGGTTCCTGGCGGTCCGGGGGAGGATGTGCGCGTCCCCTACATCGTCATGGAGTACGTTTCCGGCCGGACCTTGCGGGACATGATCAAGGCTCGCGAGTTGAGTGTTGCGGACTCGGTGGGATACACCCTGGGTGTTCTTTCGGCCTTGGAATACAGCCACAGGGCGGGCATCGTCCACCGGGATATCAAACCCGCCAACGTGATGGTGTGCGCCGATAGCGGTGAGGTCAAAGTCATGGACTTCGGCATTGCCCGGGCCATGGCCGATTCGGCGGCGACAATGACGCAAACCCAGGCGGTTGTTGGCACCGCCCAGTATCTTTCGCCCGAGCAAGCCCGCGGTGAAACCGTGGACGCACGCAGTGACCTGTACTCAGCCGGTTGCCTCCTCTACGAACTCTTGACCAGCCGGCCTCCCTTCATCGGGGACAGCCCGGTCTCTGTTGCTTATCAGCACGTTCGGGAGACGCCGGAGTTGGCCAGCTCCTACAACACGGACGTTTCCGAGGCCCTGGACTCGGTTTTGGTCAAAGCGTTGCAGAAGAGCCGATCCGACCGCTTCCAGGATGCCGCCGCCTTCCGCCGGGCCCTCCGGGCTGCAAGCAACGGCATTGCAGTCCCAACACTTCCAGCCTCCGAGGCTCCCACCGATCCGAACGATCTCGTTGAACCCGAAGATCCGGCAACGCACCTTCTTAGCACCACTGCCGTAGGGTTCCTGGACGTTGGCCAGTTCAAGGAAGACGCCTACGCCGAGCCGCTCCACGAGCCTGTGGAAGAACCACTTCCCTTGGGCCTGCCTCCCGAAAGGGAGCTGCCCGCTGGCCAGAAGTCCCGGCGTCGGGCTTGGATGGCCACCCTGGTGATTTTCACGCTGATCGTCCTCGGTGGCGTGGGGTTCTGGCTCTTTAGCATCATGAGCACCCCGCAAAAGCCTCAGAAAGTTGCGGTGCCCACCGTGGCCAACTTGACCGAGTCCCAAGCCATCCAAGACCTCTATACCGCCAAACTGGTACCCAAATCAGTGCGCGCTTCCAGCGATACCGTGCCCAAAGACAAGGCAGTAGGAACGACGCCGGCAGCGGGCACCATGGTGGAGCCGAACGCGGAGATTGTCCTCACGATTTCCAGCGGCCCCAGTGCCGTGACGATTCCCGCGGATATTGTGGGCCGCACCGAACTGGACGCTCGGGATGCCCTGCGCAGGCTGGGTATGACAGGGGACGTCACCACCACCATGGTTGACAGCCCCACTGTCCCGGCAGGCGTCGTGATCAATACCAGCCCGGCGCCGGGTGTGCCGATCGCGACCTCAAGCAAGGTGGAACTCCAGGTCTCCACGGGCAAGGTCGTGGTCCCGCAGCTGATTGGCCTGCCTGTCGCGGAGGCCGAGGCGTTGCTCAAGTCCAACGGCCTGGCCATGGTGGCCGTGGAACAAGAGAACTCGCAGGTGGACCCCGGTAAGGTGACAGCCCAAAGCGATGCATTCAACACCAAGGTTGATCAAGGCAAAGCTGTGACCGTCACCGTGGCAAAGGCTCCTGCGCCGCCCCCGGTCCCGACGCCGACTCCTACGCCGACCCCAACGGAGACGGCCACGGATACGCCCACCCCCACGCCTACTAAGGTGCCCGGACCAAAGAAGTAGCCGCGGCAGGCGTCAATGCTTTATGCAGGCATTACTGCTTTACAGGCATCACTGCTTTATGAGGGGGCTCAGCGTGGATGCCCGCTTGGCCGCCCCGGCCATGCCGAGTGACTCAAGCCAGTTGCCCAGCATCTGGTATCCACCCTCGGTAAGTACGGACTCCGGGTGGAACTGAACACCGCACAAAGGGGCGGTCTTGTGCTGCAAACCCATGACCACCCCATTGGTAGTCTCCGCGGTGACCTCAAGGACATCGGGGATCGAGTCACGAACGGCCGCGAGCGAGTGGTACCGGGTTGCGGTGATCGGCGACGGGAGTCCGGCAAACACGCTGTTGCCTGCATGCTGCACCGGAGACGTCTTTCCGTGCATCAGCTCCGGTGCGTGGGTGACCACGCCGCCGTAGGCCTCAGCTAGTGCCTGGTGGCCGAGGCAGACGCCGAGCATCGGTTTGCCCTTTTCACCGCACCATTTGATGAGCTCGATGCATACCCCCGCCTCGGCAGGAGTGCCAGGGCCCGGGGAGATGAGGACACCGTCGCGGGCGGCTGCCAGTTCGATGGCTTCGGCAAGCGTGACGTCGTCGTTGCGGACCACGGTGGTCTCCGCCCCGAGCTCCTGCAAGTAACCCACCAGGGTGTAAACGAAGCTGTCGTAGTTATCCACTACGAGAATTTTTGTTGTGCTCATGGCTGTTGCGCTGAACCAATCGTTGAGTCGGTCAAGGTAGTGAATTGGGATAACCAAGGGAACAGGTACTGCGCCATGAGCACCAAGGCTACGGCGACCAACGCCAAGCACGTCAGAATCCGAACCCATAGCGGTCCCGGAAGGTTCCGGAAAATCCAGGCGTACATCCTTATCCCTTTCCTCGGGCTTGGGCTACTTGGGCTGCAATTGCCGACGGCGGCCCGGCTGAGGCCGGTTGCCAACTTTCCAGCACCGAGAAGGCAATAATGCGTTCCTGGGACCCAAAGCGCGGGTTGCAACTGGTCATGGTCAGGATGCTCTCCTTGGCTGTAGCTCCTGCTTGCGTAGGAACGGGCATCAGGACGTCGGTCCGGTTCGGGAGGACGATCTGGTTGTTGCGGAAAACATACGTGTAGTAGCCGTCGGCTGTTTGCACATAGATCTTGTCCCCGGGAACCAGTGTGTGGATGTTGTCCAGGACTGCGCCGTGGGTTTGCCGGTGTCCGGCCACCGCAAAGTTGCCAATGGCACCTGGCATGCTGGTGCTTCCGTAGTGCCCTAGGCCCAAGGTGTCCAGCACGTCGGCGCTGGTTCCTTCGATGATCGGGCGAGTGTAGTCGGCGCCGAACCGTGGGATGTACATGATGCCGATGGTCTGGCCGTGGGCTGGGGCCTTGCCGACTACAGGGGTGCCGTAGTCGATGTGGCCGGTAGCTGCCGGCGCGGTAGGACCCGTGAAGTGCTGCGCGAAGCTTTGGACGGCCTCGGTCTGTTTGGCGTCCGCTTCAACGTTGGTCCACCATAGCTCCCACGCCACAAAAAGAAGCAGGACAATCCCCGCGGTGATCAGGAGCTCACCCAGGATCCGGCAAATCAACCGGAATACGTCGCCCGGACCCCGCCGCTTCGGTGAAATCTGCCGTGGTTCATGGGGCTCTGCTGCCTCGTAAGGCGCAGCAGATGGCGTCGTCTGCTGATGCGCCACGGGGTCTCCTCAGAACGGGCGCGGTCGGCGCAGGTGCGTATCTGGTTGGCGCTAGACTTGACAGCTAGAGCCACCCGGAACGTCGTATGCCCGATGTCCGCTGGAAATTCCTTTCCTGCAGGATATCAAGGCTTGACGCAACGGGTATTTTTCCAACAGCCAAGGAGGATCCGTGCCCGAGTCCAAGCCCCGCAAGCGGCCTGCCCGTCAGGCCCAGACTTCCACCGCCCAGCAGTACAAGCCGAATCCCGTCTGGTACAAACCTGTGATGTTTGGCCTGATGATCATCGGCCTGCTCTGGATCATCACCTTTTACATTTCCGAGGGCCGACTTCCTGTACCGGACTGGTCCTCATGGAACATCGTCGCCGGCTTCGGAATCGCAATCGTCGGGTTCCTCATGACCACCCGGTGGCGTTCGTAGGAATCCGCACCTCACTTCTGAACGGCCTAGGGCGTCTACAGGATATGAACAGCAGGCACACCACCTTGGATTCGCCGCTCGGGACGTTAACCCTAACTGCCCGCGGAGAGTATCTGACGGGAATCTTCTATGAAGGTCACTGGCACATGCCTGCGCCAGACTACTTCGGACAGCCTGTGCACATCGAAGACCCCGTTTTCGCGCAAACACGCGATGAGCTCGGCGAGTACTTCAGCGGCGGCCGCGTGGACTTCAATGTGCCCTTCTCCGTAAGGGGAAACACCTTCCAAGAGAAAGTCTGGGAGCGGCTGCAACACATCCCCTTTGGGCAAACCATAAGTTACGGGGAGCTGGCCCTGGAACTCGGCGATTCCCATCTCGCCCAGGCGGTGGGCTCGGCGGTGGGCCGCAACCCACTGAGCATCATCATCCCGTGCCACCGTGTTGTCGGCCGAAAAGGCCAGCTCACCGGCTACGCAGGTGGCCTTTCCAACAAGCGCTTCCTCTTGGAGTTGGAAGAACCTGCCGCAGCCAAAGAGAGCAAGCTCTTCTGATGCGCTCCGGGCATCAAGGCGAGACTAAAGAGCCCTTTGAGGCGGTGGTCCAGGCACAAGGGGCAACCGTCCTTCGAGTGTGCCGGGCCATCCTCGGATTGCATGACGCCGATGACGCTTGGTCTGAAACCTTCCTGGCCGCCTTGCAGGCTTACCCTGCCCTGGCGCCGGAAGCGAATCTGGAAGCGTGGCTAGTCACCATCGCCCACCGCAAATGCATCGACCACCTGCGCGCCCGAGGCCGGCGCGCAGTGCCCGTGGACCAACCACCAGAGCAGGTTTCACTCCTTGGGATTCCCGGTGACCGACAGGCAGAACTGCTCGACGCCGTCGGAAAGCTTCCGCCCAAGCAGCGACAAGTCGTCGCCTTCCATTACCTGGCCGGTTTTCCGTACACCGATATCGCGGCACTTGTGGGCGGAACCCCCGAGGCCGCGCGCCGGGCCGGCGCGGACGGCGTGAAATCCCTCCGCGCCCTCCTGGCACCCGCTTCGGCAATGGCCCGCTCCTCCGTGAAAGTTGACATGCCATGACCTCTGAATTTGTGGACGAGACCCCTGAGTCCCTTCCGGACGACGCCCAGGTTGCTTCCGTGTTGGAGCCGTTGGACGTGGGCATTGAACTTGCCCTCTCCAGCCTCCAAGCCAGGTTGGCCCGGGACGCCCAACTGATGCACACGTTGGACATCGCCTACCGGGTGGTGGACTCTCCGCTCGGCAGCCTTCTTCTGGCCGCCACTGATCGCGGAATCATGCGGGTAGCCTTCGAACGTGAGAACCACCAGGACGTCCTGCAAGGGTTGGCCGATTCCGTGAGCCCGCGCATCCTGCACGCCCCGGCGCGCTTGGACGTGGCCGCGCGTGAGTTGGACGAGTACTTCAGTGGCACTCGGAAGGAATTCGACCTCACGTTGGACCTACGGCTGACGCGCGGTTTCCGGCTCAGCGTCCTTCGCCACCTACCCAAAATCGCTTACGGACATACCGAGAGCTACGCCCAGGTGGCACAGGCCGCGGGGAGCCCCAACGCGGTCCGCGCTGTGGGAACTGCCTGTGCCACCAACCCGTTACCCGTCATCGTGCCATGCCACCGAGTGGTCAAGTCCGACGGCAGCTACGGGGGCTACCTGGGCGGTACTGAAGCCAAGCACACCCTGCTGGCCCTTGAAGCGGCAGCATGAGCGAGGATGGGCTGTTTGGGCTGGAGCTGGTCCAGCCTGCAGCCGACGACGCCGGTCCCCGCTTGGTGGGGCCGGGGGCTGTGCATGTCCCCGGCTGGCTCACGCCAGTGCAGCAGAGATGGATCGTGGAACGTTTCGGTGAATGGACGCGAGGACCCGTTCCCCTACGGGCGGCCACGCTTCCCGGCGGCCACCAAATGTCTGTTCGCACCGTTTGCCTGGGGTGGCACTGGCAGCCGTACAAGTACACGCGGACTGCCTCCGACGTCAACGGACAGCCCGTGCTCGACCTGCCCGATTGGATGATCCGGCTGGGACGGAAAGCCCTCACTGCCGCGTACACCGCTGAAGTAGGGGCCGACCCCTCGCTGGCCGCACTGGCCGACGAATACACACCTGACGCTGCGCTGGTCAATTGGTACCAAGACGGCGCGGCAATGGGCATGCATCAAGACAAGGACGAGGCTTCTCATGCGCCGGTGGTGTCCCTGAGTATCGGAGATACCTGCCGCTTCCGATTCGGCAACACGAATACACGAACCAAGCCATACACTGACGTCCTGCTGCGATCAGGAGACCTGTTTGTCTTCGGTGGCCCCTCCAGATTTGCGTTTCATGGCATTCCCAAAGTCTTCGCCGGGACCGCCCCCCAGGATTGCGGGCTGGAGCATGGTCGAATCAATATCACCATGAGGGTCACCGGATTGTCATAGCCATGGGGCAGACTATCCCTGAAACGACTACTGGCCACCGAACCGCGGTCGGCCGCTCTTGGAGAAGTGCGTATGAGCCCCTTGGAAAACGGCACTGTCATCGGCGACGACGGACTGGCCCGCCCCGCTTGGGCGGCCAGTGACCCCCTCCTTCGTGCGTACTACGATCACGAATGGGGAATGCCGGTCCGGGACGAACAGGGCCTGTATGAACGCATCAGCTTGGAAGCCTTCCAAGCCGGCCTTTCCTGGGTCACCATCCTGCGCAAGCGGGAGGCTTTCCGGAAGGCGTTCCTGGACTTCCACCCGGAATCCGTCGCCGCGTTTACCGACGCCGATGTACAGCGCCTGATGTTGGACGCCGGCATTGTCCGCAACCGCCTTAAGATCCAAGCGGCCATCACCAATGCCAAGGCCACCATTGCGCTGCGAGAAGAGGGCGGTCTAGTGGACTTTGTTTGGTCGTTCCAGCCGACCTCAACGCCAGAACCGCGCACGATAGCCGATATCCCCACCACCTCCGTCGAATCCATCGCATTGTCCAAGGCATTGCGCAAGAAGGGCTTCGCTTTCGTCGGTCCAACAACTATGTACGCGCTGATGGAAGCCGTCGGAATCGTGGATACCCACCTGCTACACAGTCATCGTCGCGGTTCGTCCGGGGTTTGGTCATTGCCTTCCCACGCCACCGAGCCCACCGCACCTGTCCACAGAAGTGTGTAACTTTATCCACAGCCGTGGATAACTTCTGTGGACATCCTTGGATTCGAAGCCGGAAACGGTGCGGTTAGGCCTATTCGACGTCCTCCGCGCCTTGGTTGGATTATGCCCACTGTGCATCAGGCTGTGGATATTGAACTAAGCTTCACTCGATGTTCAGGCCGGAGGCGATGTGGCGCTGCCGCGACCAGGCAATGCTTCCGTGCTTGGCCGCCAAACTATCGCCCAGAGCTTGCCACGGCCGCCGAGGTTATCCACTTAACAACAATCCCATTCCCACAACTTATCCACAGCTGGGGAAAACGCACCCGGCTCTAGGTCAATATCCGGCAATCACGGCGTCATGAGCGCCCACGCGGCAAGGAAACTACACGTGTGTAAGTTATTAACACTGTTGATAAGCCTGTTGATTAAAGCCGTACCGCGGCCGCTTGGATGACTTTTCCCCACAAGCCCCTGTGAGCCCTGAAGTTGTCCACAGAATGCAAGGACGATGGGACAAAGTTATCCACAGATGTGGAAAAATTCATACCTTTTGGGGGATATCTTCCGGCCCGGCCAGTCACAGCATGGACAGCCGTTCTAACTACACGAATGTAAGTTACTCACAGTGTGGATAACGCTTGTGGATAAGCGGCTGGGCACGAGCAAGCTAGGAAGCAGAGACGTGGAACCACGTGATAGCAGCCAGGACGCCGAGAACCAGCACCAGGCTGGCCGCCTGAATCAGGGCTTGGCTCTTACCGCGGGGCGCGTATGTAATCGCGGCTGCAGCGATCGCACCGGTAATCAGGCCGCCAAGGTGGGCTTGCCATGCAATGCCCGGCACCAGGAAGCCAATGACGCCGTTAAGCACGATCAGGACCCAGAGCTGCCTCGTTTGGCCACCACGTTGGCGCTGCACCACCAGCAGGGCTCCAAAGAGACCGAAGATCGCTCCGGACGCGCCAACCAGTCCAACAGGGGGAACGGTGGGGGTCAGAAGCAGGAAGCCCACCGAGCCACCCACCGCGGCCAGCAGGTACACGGCCAGGAATCGAAGGCGTCCGAGCAACGGCTCAAGGACTTGCCCGAATATCCATAGCGAGTACATGTTGAGGACAATGTGCAGGAGGAAACCCTGCGAATGCAGGAACGCGGAGGTAAGCATCCTCCACGGTTCACTGCCGGCAAAGATGTTCGCGTAAGCGAAATCCTGGAAAACGAGGTCGCCGGGGAGTACCCACTGGAGGATGTACACCACCACGCACAGGGCGATGATCAAATACGTCATCAGCGGCCTGCCCGCCGCCAGGGCACCGCCATAGGGCGCACGGTATGTCGGCGTCGAACGTTTTTGTTCGTTGACGCAGTCAATGCATTGGAATCCGACGGCGGCCGCCCGCTGGCATTCGGGGCACGCTGGACGCCCACATCGCTGGCACCTCACGTAGGAGGGCCGGTCCGGGTGCCGTGGGCACACCGGGATGGCGGCGGACGGCTCAGCCGACGGAATTCCGTAGCTCATCTGACTGGTTCAGCGCGTGGCTTAGAGCTGCTCGATGTCGATGCTCTTGATGACGACGTCCTCCACAGGACGGTCGCCCATGCCCGTGCGGACACCCTCGATGGCGTCTACTACCTTGCGGGAATCCTCGTCGGTAACCTCGCCGAAGATGCTGTGCTTGCCGAACAGCCAGTCGGTGTTGACCGTGGTGATGAAGAACTGTGAACCGTTGGTTCCCTTGCCCATCTGCACACCCGCGTTGGCCATGGCCAGCTTGTAGGGAGCGTTGAAGGTCAGTTCCGGGTGAATCTCGTCGTCGAACTGGTAGCCCGGTCCGCCGACGCCGCGGCCCAGGGGATCGCCGCCCTGGATCATGAAGTCCTTGATGATGCGGTGGAAGATGGTGCCGTCATAAAGCGGCGTACCCGTCTTGTCCTCACCGGTTTCGGGGTGGTTCCAAGCCTTTTCGCCGGTGGCCAAGCCAATGAAGTTGGCGACCGTCTTGGGCGCGTGGTTGCCGAAGAGGTCAACCTTGATATCGCCGAGGGTCGTGTGGATCGTTGCTTTTGCAGTTGCGATGGTCATGAATCCATTCTTCCATGCAGGGTCAACGCCAAGGTTGCCGTGAAGCCGGTTCCGCGCTGGGTGAAATCCGGGACGAAACGGGCAGATGAATAGCCCGTGTTCACTAAGCGACGTAGGCTAGCAACAAACGAGCATGTGTATCGGGAGGTAGTTGTGAAGAAATCAGACCGTATTGCCCGCGACCTCGAACAATCCGTGGCGGCCAGCGTTGACAACGCCCGCGACTGGGCTGCGCCCCGTGTGGAAGCAGCCGTGAATTGGGCTGTTCCGCGTATCCAGCACGGTATCGACAGCGCTTCCCCCAAGATCCAAGAGGGGCTGAAGTCCGCTGCGCACAACCTCGCCGACGGCGTGGCGGTAGTTACGCCGCGGATCCAGGACGGGCTGGCGCAGCTTGCGCCAAAGATCCATGATGCAGTCGAAGACGCGACACCCAAGATCCAAGAGGCTTTGAACAAGGCCACTCCGGTGCTCGGCCAGGCCCGGGACAAGGTAGTTGTTGAATACTTGCCGAAATTGTCCGAACAGCTGGGCCAGGCCTCCGTGGTGGTGCACCAGGTCCTGGAAAACGCTCCCGCGCAAGTGGATGCCGTAGCGCAGAAACTGGTGGACTCCGGCGTTGTGCACAGCGTCCAGCAGCAAGCGCAGGCCACCAGCAAGCAACTGCAAGCCGCGGCCGAGGAGGCTGCCAAGGCCGCAACCGCGCAGCTGGATAAGGCTCAGCGGAGGACGGCTAAGTTGGGCAAGGAACAGCAGCCCAGGAAGCGCGGATGGTTGATCCTGACAGTCATCGCTGCGGCTGCCGCCGCGGGTGTAGCCGCGTGGAAGGCCTCCAAGCCCGTGGAGGATCCGTGGAAGACGCCTTCTCCGGTTTCTCCCAAGCCGACGCCGGCGCCGGTTGCCGAAGCTGCCGAAGCAGCAGCCAGCCAGCCTGCCGCAACGGATGTCGCGCCCACAACCACCGATGTTGAGGCTGAACCCGCATCAGTGGCCACCGAGGATGAGACGTCGGAGGGCACAGCGGAGGATGCAGGTGAAGGCACCACGCAGGATTCGGGAGAGCACTCGGCGAAGGTAGCCACGGACGCGAAGACTGCGGTCAAGAACATCGCGGCCAGCCTCAACAAAGAGTCCGATGAGAACCAGGACTCCACCTCGGAATCCAACGGCGCCCACAGCTAATCAAGCGCCTCGACTGGTTATTGATAACTAGTCGGTGAATCAAACCGTCGACGGCGGGAAGAGGCACCGAGCAGTCCTTTGAAGGGGATCCTGGCACAGCCAGGGTCCCCTTCAGTGTTTGTCCACACTTAACCAAGTCGACCGACCAAGCGCGCGGCCCGGGTGTTAGATTGATGGGGATGCCAGCTGATAGTCCCTTCGCGGACGCGCCCCCGGATGCCCTTGGCGCCCCTCGGGTTTCCATTGTCATCCCGGCGTATAACGAGGAAAGTGTTATACGCCAGTGTCTCCTTGCGGCCGTCTACCAATCCGTCCCGGCTGACGAGATCATTGTGGTGGATAACCGTTCCACAGACCGCACCGCGGCCTTCGTGCGCCAAATGCAGGACGAATATCCGGAAAGCCCCATCATCCTGCTCCAGCAGGACAAGGCACAGGGTCTGATTCCCACACGGAACTTTGGGCTGGATAGCGCCCGCGGTGACATCCTGGGACGAATCGATGCCGACTCGGTGGTGGAGCCCGACTGGGTCGAACAAGTCCAGAAGGCCTTCGCCGACCGTTCGGTACAAGCAATCACGGGCCCCGTGGTCTATTACGACATGCCTATGCGGCGCTTTGGGTTGAAAGCGGACGACAAGATGCGCCAGCTCATGCTGCGCTTAGCCAAGCATCAGTACCATTTCCTGTTCGGCTCCAATATGGCCATTCGTCGAACAGCTTGGGAGATCATCCGCAACGAAACCTGCTTGGACGAAAAAGACGAGATGCACGAGGACATAGACCTGTCATTGCACCTCTTCGACCACGACCTCAAGATCCAATACGTACCCCACATGGTCTCGGGCATGTCCGCCCGGCGGCTGGAGGATTCGCCAAAGGATTACCGCTACTACGTCACGCGGTTTGATCGCACGTATAAGGCCCATAACGTCAACAAAATCGCGTTGAAGGCACCCATGGTCGTTTTCTTCTCGGTGTATTTTCCTGCCAAGGTGCTGCGCGCCATCCACACGATGAACGCCGTTCCCGCAGGACGGCGCGGGCCCTGACTTCAGTCAGTGCCCAGTTCGGCCTCACGCCGCTCCGCTGACGCGCGGTTGTGGCGCTGTCCGGTGACAACCACCACCAGGCCGGCCAGAATCATGGCCAGGCCCGCATATGTCCCGGCTGGCAAGGTCTCATGCAAGAAGATAGCGGCCAGCAGCGCGGCTCCCGGAATTTCCAGCAAGATGATCATCGACACCAAAAGGGGACTCATGGTCGCCAACAAATGGTTGAACGCCGTGTGGCCCACCAGCTGCGCACAGACGGTGACGGCGATAATTCCGAGCCAGCCTTCGGCGTCGAACCCTGCAAGCGGCTGGTGGCTCGCCAGGGCCAACACGGCCACGATAGCCGCGCACATCCCGTAGCAAAGGGTGGTGTAGGTTCCTGTTCCCATCGATTGGCGCGCTTTCCCGCCAGCCAAGGTATACAACCCTGCCAGTGCGCCCCCCGCCAAGGCCAGGACGTCGCCCGGAAGTGCGGTAGGAGAAGATCCGGTGTCGAAACCCGTGATCGCGACAACGCCCCCGAATGCTATCCCTAAACCCACAAGCACGGGCCAGCGGTGCCTTGTGCCCCGTAGCGACTGGAAAACGGCAATCCATCCGGACTGCAGGCAGACCAAGGCCGTTGCAGCTGCTACAGAGGTGAGCTGCAGGGCTGTGATAAAGCATGCAAAATGCAGTGCCAAAGCAACTGCCGCAACAGCTGACCACCCAAATTCGCGCCGCGTGACCCTGGCGAATTCGGCCGGCCTGCGTAGGGCGACGGGTGCTGCCATCACAACTGCGCCGATGGCATTACGCCAGAATGCGATCGCCAAGGCCGTCACCGAGGTAGCCCCGAGGGTTCCTGCGATCAACGGCCCGGAGGAAGCCACGCCGAGGACCCCGAGGGTGGCGATAAGAAGGTTCACGGGTCCACCCTAGTGTCCCGAAGCCGACCACCCTATCTGCGTCGGGGTCTGTGTGGTTGTCTTATCACTACAGGTGGATCCCGTCGCCGCAGGTCACAGGGCTGCCGATCGCACACTCAGGGGGCATCTAGTGGACACATCACCGGGAGATCGGGGCCCGCAGCGCAGACGGTCGGTTTTCATGCTCATCACGGCCGGTATCGTGGCGGCGGTCCTCCTGCTCGCGGGTTGGTTCGTTCTGATGAGGTACAACCAATCAAACGCCGGTTCCTCTCCTGGAAGCGCAACGAGTCCGGGTGAACCGGGTTTGCCTGCCATCTACCCTGTGCCGCAGCACGCCACAGCGGCGTCGGGGAAACCCGTTCCCCTGAACGGGCATGTCTATGTAGTGGCAACGGCTGGAACGGACCCAGCCTCCGTCTCGGCAGTCCAAGCACTTGTGGTGGGCGCCGGCGGGACTGCGGAGACCGTAACCTCCTTGGCCAATCCGACGTCGGGCTCCTCCGCCGTGTACCTCGGCGCTGCCAGCGACCCCCAAGTTTCCACAGTTCTCGCGACTCTTGGACGGGACAGCGCAGCCGCTAACCAGGAAGCTCTTGGACACGCGGAGGGCTATGCAATCGCTACTGGCACATCGGCCGGGATACCCACCGCGGTCTTGGTGGGACGCGACGGCGATGGGATCTTTCACGGTATACAAACCCTCAGGCAACTCCTCACAGGTGGAACAGTGTCCGCCGCCCTCATCAGCGACTGGCCGTTGATGCAGACCCGTGGAGTTATCGAAGGCTTCTACGGAATCCCCTGGTCCCATCAAGCCCGTTTGGACGTCATCAAGTTCGCCGCTCAACAAAAGATGAACACCTTCATCTACTCCCCGAAGAACGATCCGCTTCTCCGGGATCAGTGGCGGACCCTGTATTCGAATCAGCAACTCAGGGAACTGCAAGAGCTTATTGACACTGCAACGGCGAACCACATCCGGTTCACCTATTCGCTGTCCCCGGGCCTGGATATTTGCTACTCAAGTGTCGCGGACCTGAATGCCGCGGTAGCCAAGCTTGAATCCCTCTACAGCTTGGGCGTGCGCTCATTTGTGATTCCCCTTGACGACATAGACACCAAGGTCCAGTGCGATGAGGACGTGAAGGAATTTGGTTCCAACGAGGCTGGCCTCGGGAAAGCGGAAGCTTCGTTCCTGAACGACGTCAATGCTCGGTTCATATCCAAGAAGCCGGACATCCAGCCTCTTCAAATGGTCCCCACTTTCTACAACGGTTCGGGCAGCACCCCCTACAAGAAGGCACTGGGCCGTGCCCTCAATCCCGACATCGTGGTTCAGTGGACGGGCGAGGACGTGGTGTCCCACCGGATCACCCGTGGTTCTGCCGAGACAGCCCAGCAGAGCTATGGAAGCCCCGGAACGAAGCGGAACATCGTGATCTGGGACAACTACCCCGTCAATGACTATTCGCAGGACCACATCTTCCTGGGACCGGTAAAGGGACGCGACTCCGATCTCAACCAAGCGATCAGGGGTATTGTTACCAACCCGATGATCGAGGCCTATTTATCGCTGCCCGCCATCTTCAATTACGCGGACCTGTCGTGGAACGGGCCCGCCTACGATCCCGCCAAGTCCATGGATGCGGCATTGACCGCGGTGGCAGGTCCTGCCCCCGATGTCCAAGCCGGAGTCAGGGCTTTCGCGGACCTGAACCAGGACTGGCAAGGTGATGCGCTGACGCCGTCGGCACCCGCGCTGACGGCGGATATAAACCAGTTCTGGTCAGCGTACGACGCCGGCCAGTCACCGTCCGGGGCATTGCTGGCGCGCGCGGAGCTGCTCCAGCGGCTCCCCGACCTGCTGCCCCGAATGGCGGAGCCGGGCTTCGCCAATGACGCCGTGAATTGGACCGCAGCAGCAGCACAGTACGGCCGAGGTGTGCAGCAGGCCATCGCGATGTTGGACGCGGCCAAGAAGGGCGATGCCCAGGCAGTTACCCAAGCCCGCAAGGACGTTCAAAGCGCCGAGACAGCAGCCGCTGCCGCCACACAGCCCACCTTGGACCTCGGCGTCGTTACGCCGGTGTTGGGAAAGGGAGAACTCAAAGCCTTCTTGGATCAAGCTCTCCAAAAGGTCCCTGCCGGCTAGCCTCGGATGTTAAAGCAAAAAGTCCCGGCCAATACTGGCCGGGACTTTTCTTATGGTGGAGGCACGGGGACTCGAACCCCGAACCCCCTGCTTGCAAAGCAGGTGCGCTACCAATTGCGCCATGCCCCCATAAGAAGCAACCCGTCAATCATACCCCAATTCAACCCTGGCAATTACCGGTCGAATCTGCGGCCAGGGGCTAATCCACCGTATCGGTCGACTTGCTCCATACTTCTTTTCGGGCTTCGGATTCCTGGTTCTTTTTATAAACCAGGACACCTGCGATCGCTGCTGCTACAACTACGAGCAACTTCTTCACAAGTACCTCATTCCGGTTCAGTGTTACCTGAACCTGCTAGGTTCCGTGGGCGTACCAGGACTTGAACCTGGGACCTCTTCGTTATCAGCGAAGCGCTCTAACCGCCTGAGCTATACGCCCCGATGCCTCATCGGGCCGAGATATGACTGTACAGCACATCCCGGACCGATCTCAAATCGAGGCAAATCCGCGCGGATATTCCACCAATTTCGGCGTATTTCCGCGATTTTTTTACTAGTCGTCCGTCAGAGTGACGCCAATGCCGCCAACCAACGTTGCGGAAATGTTATAAAGCACGGCCGAGAGCATCGACAGCGCCGTGAGCAGAACAACATTCACGACGGCGATAATCGTTGCGAAGGACGCCACCTGACCGAGTGAAGCCACCTTCTTGAGTTCAAAGCCGCCGCTTTCGGATCCGGCAAGGGTACCCAACAGGCTGTCCACCTGGTTGAAGATTCCAGTGAGATCCAACACAGTCCAGAGCACAACTGCAGCGACAACGGTCACGATGCCCAGTGCGACGGACAGCAAGAACGCCATTTTCAGCACGGACCACGGGTCGACCTTGCTGACCAGAAGCCGTGCGCGCCGGACCTTGGCCTTGGGAGCCGGCTTTACCAAGCCGGGGGACCCTTGAGCGGGGCGCTGCTGGGCCGGAGCACCAGCAGGACGCTGGCCAACCTGAACGGGGCGCTGGCCAGGCGCACCAGCGGGACGCTGACCACCTTGGACAGGTCGCTGACCAGGCGCACCAGCAGGACGCTGGCCGGGTGCGCCGGTGGGACGCTGGGTGGGTGCGCCAGCCGGGCGCGCGCCTGCGACTCCCGCACCGGAGGTGCCGGTTCCCGGACTCTGTTGCGGCCGTGCCGGTGTTCCTGGCTGGGCGTTGCCCGAGGGCTGCCGGAGTCCGCCGGGGACACCTGTGCTCGGCTTGGGATATGAGTCGGAATTACTCACTCGTTACCTCCGGTGTTTTCTTCGTTCAGCTCCGCGCCCGTTCCGTTGTCCGGGTCTGCGTCGTTATCCGTTTCGGCCATGCTGGTCACCTCTGAGGCAACTTCGTCTGCAGCCAACGTTACGTCATCCGCGCCACCGTCATCGGATTCATCCGTTTCCAGTCCGCGTTCGCCGTTGCGTGCCACCTCGATAATGCGGTCATTCTTGTCAGGCTTGGCAAAGATAACGCCCATGGTGTCCCGACCCTTGGCAGGAACACCTGTCACAGCGGAGCGGACAACCTTTCCGCCTTCCATGACAACCAGTACTTCGTCTTCTTCCTGAACGATCAAAGCACCTACAAGGTCGCCACGCTCTTCAGCAAGCTTCGCGACCTTGATCCCCAGACCACCGCGGCCTTGCAAGCGGTACTCCTCGACGGCGGTCCGCTTGGCGTAACCACCTTCGGTCACGATGAAGACAAATGAACCGTCCTGAACCACGTCAGCGGCCAAGAGCTCGTCGTCTTCCCGGAATTTCATGCCTGTTACTCCGGAGGTCGCCCGGCCCATCGGGCGGAGCGCGTCGTCGGTTGCAGTGAAGCGGATCGACTGGCCCTTACGGGAAACCAACAGGAGATCGTCCGTCTCACTGACCAACTGGGCCGAGACCAGCTCGTCCTCATCGCGCAGGTTGATGGCAATAACGCCAGCGGTGCGGTTGGTGTCGTAGTCCTCCAGCCGGGTTTTCTTCACCAGGCCGTTCTTCGTGGCGAGCACGAGGTATGGAGCTTGCTGGTAGTCGCGAAGGTCCAGGACCTGTGCAATATGCTCATCCGGCTGGAAGGCCAACAAGTTGGCAACGTGCTGGCCCTTTGCGTCGCGGCCGGCCTCCGCCAACTCATAAGCCTTGGCCCGGTACACGCGGCCGAGGTTGGTGAAGAAAAGCAGCCAGTGGTGCGTAGTAGTGACGAAGAAGTGCTCCACGACGTCGTCACCGCGCAGTTGGGCGCCCTTGATGCCCTTACCGCCGCGCTGCTGTGAACGGTAGTTATCGCTGCGGGTCCGCTTCACATAACCGCCGCGGGTTATGGTGACCACCATTTCCTCTTCCGGGATCAAGTCCTCCATGGACATGTCGCCGTCGAAACCCATCAGGATGTGCGTGCGGCGATCGTCACCGTGCTTGGCAACAATCTCGGCGAGTTCTTCGCTGATGATCTGGCGCTGGCGTTCCTCTGAAGCAAGGATCGCGTTGAATTCTTCGATCATCGCCTCGAGTTCAGAATGGCGATCCTGAATCTTTTGGCGTTCCAAGGCCGCCAAACGGCGTAGCTGCATATCCAGGATGGCGCGGGCCTGGAGCTCATCGATCTCAAGGAGCTCCATAAGTCCCTCGCGGGCGGCTTCTGTCGTGTTGGACGCCCGGATGAGGGCAATGACCTCATCCAGCATGTCCAACGCCTTGAGGAGAGCACGCAGGATGTGCGCTTCTTCTTCAGCCTTGCGGAGGCGGTACCGGGTGCGACGGGCGATGACGTCCATCTGGTGCGTCACCCAGTGCCTGATGAACGCGTCAAGGCTCAAGGTGCGTGGCACGCCGTCGACGATTGCCAGCATGTTCGCCGAGAAGTTGTCCTGCAGCTGCGTGTGCTTGTAGAGGTTGTTGAGGACAACCTTGGCAACTGCGTCGCGCTTGAGGACAATAACCAAGCGCTGGCCGGTACGGCCCGAAGTCTCATCGCGGAGATCTGCGATGCCCTGGATTTTGCCGTCCTTGACCAGTTCAGCGATCTTGATGGCCAGGTTGTCCGGGTTGGCCTGGTACGGAAGCTCGGTGACTACAAGGCAGGTGCGCCCCTGCAGTTCCTCGACGTTGACCACTGCGCGCATGGTGATGGAGCCGCGGCCCGTCCGGTAAGCGTCTTCGATGCCCTTATGACCCAAAATCGTGGCACCCGTGGGGAAATCAGGGCCCTTGATGCGCAGCAACAGGGCTTCGAGGAGTTCCTCGCGGGTGGCCGTGGGGTTCTCCAACGCCCACTGCACGCCCTCGGCCACTTCACGAAGGTTATGCGGAGGAATGTTGGTGGCCATACCGACGGCGATGCCTGAGGAACCATTGACCAGCAGGTTGGGGAACCGCGCCGGCAAAATGGTGGGTTCCTGGTTTTTGCCATCGTAGTTGTCTTGGAAATCGACGGTTTCCTCGTCGATGTCCCGGACCATTTCCATGGCGAGCTGGGCCATCTTGGTTTCCGTATAACGCGGTGCCGCAGCGCCGTCATTTCCCGGAGAACCGAAGTTGCCTTGGCCAAGCGCCAACGGATAGCGCATGGTCCAGTCTTGGATCAAGCGCACCAAGGCATCGTAGATCGCCATGTCGCCGTGGGGGTGGTACGTACCCATGACGTCACCGACCACGCGGGCGCACTTGTTGAAGGAGCGATCGGGGCGGTAGCCGCCGTCGAACATGGCATACAAGACGCGACGGTGTACCGGCTTGAGGCCATCACGGACGTCCGGCAGGGCGCGACCGACGATCACCGCCATGGCGTAGTCCAAGTAGGAACGCTGCATTTCCGTCTGCAGGTCCACCTGTTCGATGCGGTCAGTCAGGAGATCGCCCTCGATGACGACGTCGTCTGCGTTGGGTTCCGCCGGGACTTCAGGAGTTTCGTCACTCATAATTTAAGTTTCCGTTTCAGGTATATGTCGGTTCAGGAATATCTGGCGTTTTGTGCCCTAGATATCGAGGAACCTGACGTCCTTGGCGTTTTGTTGGATGAAGTTGCGGCGTGATTCCACGTCCTCACCCATCAGCACGGAGAAGGTTTGATCGGCGGCCAGCGCGTCGTCCATGGTGACCTGCAACAGCGTCCTGCGATCCGGGTCCATGGTGGTGTCCCACAGTTCGGTGTAGTCCATTTCGCCCAGGCCCTTGTAACGCTGGATGCCGTTATCCTTGGGCAGGCGCTTGTTCATGGCCGCACCCTTACGGATGGTGTCGTCGCGTTCGCGGTCGCTGTAGACATAGTCATGGGCAGCATTGGACCACTTGATCCTGTACAGCGGCGGCTGGGCCAAGTAGACGTAGCCGTTCTCGATGAGAGGGCGCATGTAACGGAACAGCAAGGTCATCAACAGAGTGGTGATGTGCTGGCCATCGACGTCGGCATCCGCCATCAGCACGATCTTGTGGTACCGCAGCTTCGAAATGTCGAAGTCCTCACCGATACCGGTTCCGAAAGCCGTGATCATGGACTGGACTTCCGTGTTACCCAATGCTTTGTCCAGGCGCGCGCGTTCGACGTTCAGGATCTTGCCTCGCAGCGGAAGGATGGCTTGTGTTTCAGGGTTCCGCCCGCGCTTGGCCGAGCCGCCGGCCGAGTCACCCTCCACCAGGTAGACCTCACAGCGCGAAGGATCCTTGGAGGAGCAGTCAGACAACTTGCCTGGCATGCCGAAGGATTCGAGGGGACTCTTCCGCCGTGCATTGTCGCGCGCCTTCCGGGCAGCCATGCGGGCCTGGGCCGCGGATATGGCCTTGCGGATCACGTCGCGGGCCGGGCCCGGGTTTCGTTCAAGCCAGTCACCAAGTTGATCGGTGACGACCCGCTGCACGAACCCCTTGACCTCGGAATTTCCCAACTTGGTCTTGGTCTGGCCCTCGAACTGGGGTTCGGAAAGCTTGACCGAAATGACGGCCGTCAACCCTTCCCGGATGTCATCGCCGGTAAGGTTGTCGTCCTTTTCCTTGATGATGCTCTTCTCGCGGGCGTAGCGGTTGATGAGTGACGTCATCGCCGCGCGGAACCCTTCTTCGTGGGTTCCACCTTCATGGGTGTTGATGGTGTTGGCGTATGTGTGGACGCTCTCCGAATATGCGGTGGTCCACTGCATCGCCACCTCAAGGGCCATGTGCCGTTCGGTGTCTTCAGTTTCGAAAGCAATGACGTCTTCGTGGACGATCTCCACCTTCTTGCTTGAGTTCAGGTGCTTGACGTAGTCCAGGAGCCCGTCGTCGTACTGATACACCACTGTCCGGTGCTCGGCTGCAACTTCGCCCTCGGTTGCGACGGCGTCAAGGTCCAGATCCGGTTCGCCGCCACGAGCAGCAGGCCGCTCGTCGGTCAAGGTGATTCGCAAGCCCTTGTTAAGGAATGCCATCTGTTGGAATCGCGCGCGCAGCGTTTCGAAATCGAACTCGGTGCTTTCAAAGATGGTCCCGTCCGGGTAGAACGTCTGGGAGACTCCGGTCTCATCCGTGGCTTCGCCCTTCACGAGGCCGCCTTGCGGCTTCCCGCCGTCGGCGAATGTCATGCTCCACACGTGACCCTGGCGACGCACTACAGTCTCAACCCGGCGTGACAGCGCGTTAACCACGGAGATGCCCACGCCGTGAAGGCCGCCTGAAACGGCATACCCGCCACCGCCGAACTTTCCACCTGCGTGCAGGATGGTCATGACCACTTCAACGGTCGGTTTACCCTCGGTGGGGTGGATATCAACCGGAATGCCACGGCCATTGTCCACCACTTGGACGCCGCCATCGGCGCGGAGGGTGACTTCGATGTGGGTGCAGTACCCGGCGAGGGCCTCATCAACTGAGTTGTCCACCACTTCATAAACCAAGTGGTGCAAGCCGCGGGGACCAGTGGAGCCGATGTACATGCCAGGGCGTTTGCGTACCGCTTCGAGACCCTCCAGCACCGTGATGTCGCTGGCGCCATACTCCCTCGGTGTCGCTGCGGGCGTATCAGGCTTGGGAGCAGTCTCCTCTTCGGGTTCTACTGCCAAGGTCTCTGCATTGTCGTTAGCCACAGGCGCTTTCGACTCCTCTGTATTCGATGACGGCCGCTCCCGGCAACGTTCGCAACGAGTGCGGCCGTCAACGGGCACGTGACTGATTGCGCCGGCTACTCAGCCGCCAGGTTGCCCTCATGCCACAGGATGGATTCAGGTTCCCGGCGACGTTCCACCGGCGCTCAGTGATCTACGCCAATTCTATCGTGGAAACGCGGGAATCTTTGCAAATACAGGGGCAGCCCACAGCTGAATATGGCCACGAGAGGCCGCTGGCCCCATCTTCAGCGGCCGCGCGGTGGTCCCGATGGGTGCCTATACGGCTCCGGGCCGTTGATACTCCCTGTACGCCCCTCAGCCGTAGGTATCCCTCGGACCGCGGCCGTTGACGCTGCGCCCACCTTTTCGCCAGCTCGGAGCTGATGGACCGAGCACCTGGATGCTGGTCACGACTCCTTCTCCCAGCTCGTTGCGAAATAACTCAAGAAGACTCGTACTCAATAGGCGGAGCTGGGTTGCCCAAGCCGTGGAATCACAGCGTACGTGCAGCGTGGTATCGGTAAAACTCTCCGGCGTGCAATGAGCGGAGATGTCCGCTCCTACCAGTGTTTCCCACTCGGCCATGACCGAACCGACAGCCACCGGGGAGGTCCAACCACGCTCTGCAACCAGTCGGCCCACTACTTTTCCCAGCCCCAACGGGTCACGCCCCGTCCCGTGGAACTGGGAAAATCCTTTGGTGTCGCGCAGGCCTTTTCGTTTGGGAACTGAACCTGGCCGCGGCGCCCGCTGCCGGACCTCTCCACGCGCAGCCGCCGCTTCGCGCATGCGATTAAGCGCCGCCTGGGCTGCGTCGATTTCGTCAGGGTCTCGACCAGGTTGAAGTCCCTCGCGGCTATCCTTCGCCATCGATGCCTCCCGGAACAACGGTTACGCGCCGTCCGGACAAATCTTCTGGGATGTCGGCCTCGACGGCGGCTGTCACCAGCACCTGCTCGGCACCGGCAACTATTGCAGCAAGTTTACGTCGCCGCTGGACATCAAGTTCGGCAAAGACATCATCCAAGATGAGGATCGGCGCCGTACCACCCGTCCGGGCATCATCCAGCATGACGTAGTAGGACGCCAGGCGCAGGGACAGGCACATCGACCACGTTTCGCCGTGGGAGGCATACCCCTTGGCGGGGGCTTGCCCCAGCACCAGTTCCAATTCGTCGCGGTGGGGCCCAACCAAGGATATGCCCCGTTCAAGTTCCTTTTTTCTCGATGCTGTAAACGCCTGCACGTACCGGTCCGTGAGTTCGTCGACGGACAGTTGCCGGAGGTCTTCGCCCGACGGCGACTCTTCAGTCCCGGAAGTGGCCGAACCGCCGTCGTCGTCCAGGATGTCCTGGATAGTGGATCGGTAGACGGCGGCAGCGGGCTTGGAACCATCAGTGAGTTGGGCATAAGCGTTATTGAGGTGCGGGCCCAGACGCTCCACGAGTTCCAAGCGGGCATGCAGCAACTCAGCACCGGCGCGTGCCATGTGCTGATCCCAGACATCGAGCGTGGCTTCGTGGCCAGCGGTGAACTTGCCGGCTCGAGCCGATTTGAGGAGTGCGTTCCGCTGTTTGAGCACCCGATCATAATCCGTACGTGTGGCAGCATGCCGCGGTACGAGGCTCACCAACAGCTCGTCCAGGAAGCGCCGCCTGTTCGAAGGGTCACCCTTGACCAATGCCAGGTCCTCCGGTGCAAAAAGGACGGTCTGGCAAATCCCCAGGATATCCCTGGCGCGCACCGGGTTCCCTCGGTTGATCCGCCCTCGATTTGCACGGCCGGCGTTGATCTCGACCTCAATGACTGTCGATTGCTCGCCCCGGACGAGCCGGGCCCGGATCAAGGCACGGTCGGCACCAAACCGGACCAAAGGGCCATCCGTGCTCACTCGATGTGAGCTCAAAGTTGCCAGGTATCCAATGGCTTCCATGAGATTGGTTTTGCCAATCCCATTCGAGCCGACCAGTATTGTCACTCCGGGCCCCAGCTTGAGATCAACCTGGGCGTAGCTGCGGAAATCCGTCAGCGATAGATGTTCGAGGTACACGCCGTTTGTTGGACTCCCGCGTCCTAGCTGGCCGGACGCGTGGCGTGTCCGCCGAACTGGTGACGCAAGGCCGAAACCATTTTCATGGCCGGCGATGTGTCTTCGCGGGAAGCGAACCGCGCAAAGAGTGCTGCCGTGATGGCCGGCGCAGGAACCGCATTCGCTATGGCCTCTTCAACAGTCCAGCGGCCCTCGCCCGAGTCTTCCACGTAGTCATCTATGGAGGCCAAGCCCGGATCCTCGTCGAGTGCCTTGACCATGAGGTCCAGGAGCCAAGACCGGACAACGGTCCCCTTTTGCCACGCACGGAAAGTTCCCGGGAGGTCTGTCACGATATCCTTGGCCGCGAGCAACTCGTAGCCTTCGGCGTAGGCCTGCATGAGGCCGTACTCGATGCCGTTGTGGACCATCTTCGCGTAGTGGCCCGCTCCGACTCCACCGACGTGGACAAAGCTGTCCGCCCGGTCACCTTCAGGACGCAAGGCATCGAAAATCGGCAAGGCCAGTTCGATGTCCTCGGCAGCTCCACCGGCCATGAGCCCGTAGCCATTCTGGAGGCCCCAAACGCCGCCGGAAACGCCGCAGTCAGCGAACCGAATGCCTTTTTCGGCGAGGGCGGCTGCATGCTTTTGGTCTTCGGTGAAGCGTGAGTTGCCGCCGTCGATAATAAAATCACCCTGGTTAAGCTTCTCGCCGAGCTCGGAAATGACGGAATCCGTGATATCGCCGGAGGGAACCATGACCCAAATGATGCGCGGGGTGGGCAGTGCTGCGATCAGTTCGTCCACCGAGGCAACGTCTGTCACGTCCGGGTTGCGGTCCAAGCCCGTGACTTCAACACCGCCTTGCCTCAAACGCTCGCGCATGTTGAAACCCATTTTTCCAAGGCCGATAAGTCCGATGTGCATAGGGGGTGACTCTTTTCTGCGATGGGACGGAGGAAACTGATGGATGCCGCGCGTTATGAAGAGGTTAGTTAGGCAGGCGGACCGGCATCACGAGGTAACGGTAATCGTCCTGGTCCTCGCCGTCGGCTTCGGCTTGCGCCGTAATCATGGCCGGCTTGGGAGCCGTGGTGAATGAGAACCGAACGTACTTGGTTTCGATGACACCCAGGCCTTCAACGAGGTAGTGCGGGTTGAAAGCTACGGTGATGTCTTCACCGGAAAGTTGGGCTTCGAGTTCTTCGGACGCTTGGGCGTCCTCTCCGGTTCCGGCGTCGAGGTTCAGTAGGCCCTGGGTGAAGGCCAAGCGGACCGGAGTATTGCGCTCAGCCACAAGTGAGACGCGGCGAACGGCCTCAACCAGGTCCTGTGTTGCCACCGTGGCATGGATCGGAGTCGAATCGGGAAACAGCGAACGGATCTTGGGGTAATCACCGTCGACAAGAAGCGACGTGGTGGTCCTTCCACCGCTTTCAAAGCCGATAAGACGGCTGTCATCATCGGCAAGTGCAAGGTTGATGTCCCCGCTACCGCCCAAGGTTTTGGCTACCTCATTGAGCGTTTTGGATTTCACCAACGCGCTTGTGGAGATGCCCGGTGTTACTGGTTTCCAAGGAACTTCCCGCATGGCCAGCCGGTACCGATCGGTCGCCAACAGGGTGATGAGATCGTCCTCGATCTCCATGCGGACCCCGGTCAAAATCGGAAGGGTGTCATCTTTGCTCGCGGCAATGATGACTTGGGACACCGCTTGAGCGAACGCGTCTCCGGGCAAGGTGCCACTGACCGCGGGCAGCGACGGGAGGGCGGGATACTCGGATTCGGGCATCGTTGCCAGGTGGAAGCTGCTCCGGCGGCAGGTCAGCGTGACCTTGTTGCCGTCGGTCTCCACATCCACGGGAGCTGAAGGAAGGCTGCGGCAAATGTCAGCCAGCAGGCGTCCGGAAGCCAAGATGGTTCCCTCGGTGGCGATGTCCGCCGGAATCTCGAGGCGGGCCGAGGTTTCGTAGTCAAAGCTTGAGAGGCTGACCGTTCCCGCCTCAGCCTTGAGGAGCAGACCCGAAAGCACGGGTACGGGCGGCCGCGGAGACAGTGACCGTGCGGTCCAGGTAACGGCTTCTGCCAAGACGTCACGGTCGACTCTGAACTTCACGGAGGGGTGCCGCCTTTCATTGCTGGTACCAAAACATCGCTGCGGAACTCGTGATCGAGCCCGCCAAATCTGCATTCGCCTGGGCTGGAACCTGCATGGTTCCCACTCAGCGAATCACAAACAGACCCAGGGATGGGAGCGCTGCTGACAGCTTAGCCGGAAGATCCGGGATTAACCCATCTCCAGCCGTGACGGGACACCCCATGGGGACAGTCCGGGTTCACGTCACCCTGGTTCTTGGGATGTTTCCGGGACTGGGTTGGGTCGGCAGAACGAGATTGTTATTTGAGGGATTTCAATTTTTTGGGATTCGTAGTGTTAATAACTGCTGTGGAAACTGTGGATAACCCGCTCTGGCCGCGACCCTCCGCGGTTAAGCCCTGTTCACGAACTGTGCGTTAACTGGGTTTTAAACAGGGTGTGGATGGGGACAACTCCCAACGCCTATTTTGACGATCCACAGACGGCTTAAGGGTTTTAAGCCCATTAACCGCGCTTGTCCCCTTAACTATCCACAGGCTTATCCACATGTGCCTGTTAATAAGGTATGTGGAGGCGGGGAAGGTGTGAGGCTAGGAGTCGCGCTGTTGCTGCTTGATGCGGTTGGTGAGCTCCGTAACCTGGTTGTAAATCACACGGCGCTCAGCCATGAGCTCGCGAATTTTCCGGTCGGCGTGAATGACGGTGGTGTGGTCCCGGCCACCGAGTTCCTGGCCAATCTTGGGGAGGGACATATCCGTGAGCTCACGGCAGAGGTACATGGCGATCTGCCGCGCGGTCACCAGCGTCCGGGTACGGGACTTACTGCAGAGTTCTTCCATGCTGAGTTTGAAGTAGTCCGCAGTCTGGTCGAGGATCTGCTTGGCTGTGATTTCCTGGGCGCCATCATCGGTGATCAGGTCCTTGAGGACCATTTCTGCCAGGGCTACGTCAACGGGCTGGCGGTTGAGGCTTGCAAAAGCTGTGACACGGATCAGCGCGCCCTCAAGTTCACGGATGTTGCTCGAGATCTTCGAAGCGATGTATTCCAAAGCATCGTCGGGTGCCGAGAGGCCTTCGCTGAGGCCTTTCTTGCGGAGGATGGCGATGCGCGTTTCCAGCTCGGGCGGCTGGATATCCGTCAGCAGGCCCCATTCGAAGCGGGACGTCATGCGGTCCTCGAATCCAGCGAGCATCTTCGGTGGCTGGTCGGAGGTGATAACAACCTGCTTGTTGGCATTGTGCAGGGCGTTGAACGTGTGGAAGAACTCTTCCTGCGTCCGGTCCTTGCCGGCCAGGAACTGGATGTCGTCGATCAGCAGGACGTCGACGTTCCGGTATGTGGTCTTGAAGCTGGTGCCTTCGTCATCACGAATTGAGTTGATGAAGTCATTGGTGAATTCTTCTGAGTTCACGTAACGGACGCGGATCCCGCTGTAGAGGCGCCGGGCATAATGTCCGATTGCGTGGAGCAGGTGAGTCTTGCCAAGACCCGAGTCACCGTAGATGAACAACGGGTTGTACGCCTTGGCTGGTGCCTCGGCCACTGCGACGGCGGCTGCGTGCGCGAAGCGGTTGGAGGAGCCGATAACGAAAGTGTCGAAGATGTATTTCGGGTTCAGGCGACCAAACTCGTGGGAGGTGCTGGGCGGCGTCGGCTGCGGTTTCGGGTCGGCAAAGTCCGACACAGCGGACAGTTCGACGACGGGCTCCGGCTCCACGTGGACCGGCACCAAGTCCGTGTCGACGTCGATCGCGCAGCGGATGTCATCCGAAAAGACATTGCGGAGAGCCTCGTCCAGGGCGTCCTTGACTTGGGTCTGCAGAACCTCGCGGGTGAGCTCATTGGGAACGGCAACCAGGAGGGTGGATCCGATCAGGCCCTGCGCCTGGGCGAGGATGACGAAACCGCGCTGGCGGGGGGTGACCCTATCGTCTTGTTCCAACAGGTTCAGCACCCTGCGCCAGGAACTTCCGACAGTGTTGGCGTGGTTGGCTTCGTCTACTGTCATCAATCTGTTCCTAAATACTTGCTTGCCGGCGATGCTGGCAGCCAGAGTGTCTCCGTCCTGCGCTGTTCCAGTGATAATCCACAGAGTTATACACAGCGGGTGGAGATTGGGCTACTGAGCCACTCTAGGGGATGAAAACCGTAGAAGATAGCTGGGAAGTTGCTTGTGGATAATTACACGGCTGTGGTTCGCCATATGCCTCTGTGAGCCACTTCATCCACAGGCTGTGAGCTACCACCGGACACAGCTGTGGATAGTCCTGCGGCAGGCTCCCGGTTTGACTGTGGCGGTCTTTTTGCCCTAACGTTGTGAAGTCCTTTGTGTCCGCTTTTGAGATGAGTTGCAGGTCCGTACGTTCAACGTATGGATGGCAACGGCGGCAGGCACATACAAAACTTAGCGTCGGCCAGTTCTTCCCCTTTTCTGATCGGGTGGGCGCACCTTTGATCCACTGGAGTAACTAACGTGAGCAAGCGGACTTTTCAGCCGAATAACCGCCGTCGGGCCAAGAAGCACGGCTTCCGCCTTCGTATGCGTACCCGTGCAGGCCGCGCCATCCTGGCTGCCCGTCGCGGCAAGGGCCGCGTCGAACTGTCGGCATAAATACAACTGACTTGTCGGTCAGAGTCTTTTTGAAGGTTCTCCGGTGCTAGCCACCCCTAACCGTCTCAGGACTTCTGCCGATTTTTCAACAACTGTACGTTCCGGCGTCCGCAATGGACGCCGGAACTTAGTGTTATATGCGGCCCCCTTGGGGGTCGGGGAGCCGAGTCGTATCGGTTTCATTGTCTCCAAAGCCGTCGGGAACGCCGTGACTAGAAACCTCGTTAAGAGGAGACTAAGGGAAGCGGCTGCCCTTTCCCTGTGTCAGCACGGAACGGGCCTGGCGGTGGTCGTGAGGGCACTGCCAGCAGCAGCATCAGCCGGCTGGGAGCAGCTTCTCTCCGACTACAACGCCGCATTGGCAGCGACGACGAAGCGTTTGGGCGGATCGGTTCCGCTTAATGCTTCGTCGAACCACAACGGCACCACAACGGAAGGGACACCGCGTGCGTAACAACAGCACCGCCGTCGTTCCTTCCTCAAGCGTGCCCACGGCCAAGCGTTCGGGACCAAGCCGCTGGCCAGCGGTGGCCGGATTTTTCTGGAACCTGCCCCGAAACATCATCATTTTTTTACTGAAGGCGTACCGCAAGGTCATCTCGCCCCTGTACGGCCAGGTTTGCCGTTTCTTTCCTTCATGCTCGGCCTATGCGCTCGAGGCAGTAACCGTGCACGGTGCTGTGAAGGGCAGTTGGCTCGCAGCCAAGCGGCTCGCCAAGTGCCACCCCTGGAACGCCGGCGGAGTGGACCATGTCCCCGCTGGTCATCGTCATTGGCCTGAAGGCCGGACGCCCACAATTGTTGTACTGAACAATCCGGACCAGTTCTTGGCTGCTCAGGCTGATGAAGAAGGCCGCTCGGCGGCCTGAGGAATAGGGAAATCGTATGGACTTCATTGGGACAATCTTGTTCCCGTTCAAATGGCTGGTGTCGATCATCATGGTGGGTTTCCATGAGGGGTTGAGCACCATCGGCTTGCCGTCAGGTAACGGCTGGACGTGGACTCTTTCCATCATCGGCTTGGTGTTGGTGATCCGAGCAGCCCTCATTCCTGTCTTCGTCAAGCAGATCAAGGCCCAGCGCGGCATGCAGCTTTTGCAGCCGGACCTGAAGAAACTCCAGGCGAAGTACAAGGGCAAAACGGACCAGCTCTCCCGCCAGGCCATGGCGCAGGAGCAGATGGCGCTTTACAAGCACCACGGCACCAACCCGTTCTCGGCCTGCTTGCCCATGCTCATCCAGATGCCGTTCTTCTTCGCCTTGTTCCAGGTACTTTCAGGGATCTCAAGCGCCAAGAACGCAGGTACCGGCATTGGAGCGATGAGCGCCCAGCAGGTAGTTGAGTTCGACGAATCAAGCATCTTTGGAGCACCGCTGTCGTCCGCGTTGTTGCATGGCGGCAACGTCTCCGTTGTGATCCTCAGCCTCGTGATGATCGTTGCCATGACGGCTTCGCAGTTCATCACGCAGAAGCAGATCATGGCCAAGAACATGTCCGAGGACGCCATGGCCAGCCCCTTCATGCGGCAGCAGAAGATGATGCTTTACATCCTGCCGCTCGTCTTCGGCATTGGTGGCATCAACTTCCCCATCGGCGTGCTCATCTACTGGACCACCACCAACCTGTGGACCATGGGCCAGCAATTCTTCGTTATCCGACGCATGCCGACCCCCGGTTCACCGGCCGCTAAGGCTCTTGAACAGCGCCGCGCTGCCAAGGGACTGCCGCCGCTGCTGGGCGGGAAGAAGCGCGACGACGAGGCCGAGGCGGCTGCTGCTGCTGCGACTGCCGCAGCTGACATTCGAGCTCAGCGCGTCCAGCCACAACGCAAGAACAGGAAGAAGAAGTAATGTCTGCCGAGAGCACTGAAGAAGTTGTTACCGCTGTGACCGACGAGGATTCGCAGGAGGAAAGCCAGTCCAAGACTGCAAGCCGACTGGAAGAGGAAGGCGATATCGCAGCGGACTACCTCGAGGAACTTCTTGATATCGCTGATATCGACGGCGATATCGACATCGAGGTTCGCAACGGGCGCACATACATCTCCATTGGCACAGACGACGAGTCCGATGCCCTGGATAGCCTCGTGGGCCCCGACGGGGAGGTCCTCGAAGCGCTTCAAGAGCTGGCACGCCTGGCTGTTCTGTCGGCAACAGAGAATCGTTCCCGTTTGGTGTTGGACATCAACGGTTACCGTAAGGAGCGCGCCGGCGTTCTGCAGGAAATTGCCGAAGACGCAGTAGCCAAGGTCAAGGAGGCCGGGGGGACGGTAGCCCTGGAACCGATGAGCGCGTACGAGCGCAAGATCGTTCACGACGCTGTGGCCGAGCTTGGGTTTGTTTCCGAGTCGGAGGGCGAAGGGGCAGGCCGCCACATCGTCGTCTCGGCCGACTGACGGCCCATGGTTGATATCACCGCAGCTGAGCTGGAAGCAGCACAGAAGATTTTCGGAGAACGCTTGGATCTCGCCAAGCGCTATGTGGAGCACTTGGCCACCTCCGGTACTGAGCGTGGGCTTATAGGTCCGCGTGAGGTGCCGAGATTGTGGAGCCGCCACGTTTTGAATTGCGCGGTTATTGAATCTGCCATACCTTCGGGCAGTCACGTTGCCGACGTCGGATCCGGTGCTGGCCTGCCTGGGCTGTGCCTTGCCATCGCCCGGCCCGACTTGGAGCTGACCCTGATCGAACCGCTTGAGCGGCGCGTCATCTGGTTGCAGGAGGTAGTCGATGACCTCGGTCTGGATAACGTCACCGTCATGCGGACCAGAGCTGAGCTCGCCGTCGGAATGGTGACGGCGGACGTAGTCACCGCGCGGGCAGTTTCCGCCTTGGCGAATCTGGCTGGCCTGACTATTCCGTTATTGGATGGCCATGGAGAAGTGGTGGCCATCAAGGGGCGGAGCGCCGCAGAAGAGATTGAGAAAGCCAAGAAGGTCATCCGGAAACTCGGGGGCGTGCAGACGTCAGTTGTGGTTTGCGGACAGGAGCTTTTGGAGGAACCCACCACCGTGGTGAGGATCATCGTCAACAAGCCCCGAAAGACTCCGTAGGTCCCGTTCGAGTTCCCGCGTGTCGGCGATTGAGCGGTTAGGCTAGAGATCGGCAGCAAGCGCCGAATGAGAGTGAGAGTGCGACCAGTGGGCAGTAGTGAAACCTCCACGCAGCGAATCCCCCCCTTTATGTCTTTAGGGTCGGCTCGCGCCATGGCTACGCCCTCTTCGTCCCTTCAGTCCGCAATAGTGCAAACCAAGTCAGTTGAGAACGCTGCCGTTTCACGTGAAACCGCCTCAAACGGAGCGCAAAACGTCATGGATTCCATTGATGACTCCAGCCCCATCGCGCGGCAGTTGGCCAATGAGACCCGTCGTCGTGAGAGGCTGATCGGGCGGGAATTGCCCAAACCCGATGGCACGCGGATTTTCACCGTTTCCAACCAAAAAGGTGGGGTGGGTAAGACCACCACAACGGTAAACATCGCAGCGGCCTTGGCGTCTGCCGGCCTTAACGTTCTTGTTATCGACATCGATCCCCAAGGCAACGCATCGACCGCTCTTGGCATCGAGCACCACGCCGACGTCGACAGCATTTACGACGTCCTCATTAATGATCTTCCACTGAAGGACGTCGTCGCTCAGTGCCCCGACATTCCTAACCTGATCTGTGCGCCGGCCACGATCCACTTGGCCGGTGCCGAGATTGAACTCGTCTCGCTGGTTGCTCGTGAGCAGCGACTCCGCCGGGCCATTGACGTCTACGCCAAGGAACGGGCGAAGAACGGCGAGGACCGGTTGGACTTCATCTTTATCGATTGCCCGCCGAGCCTGGGTCTGCTCACCGTCAACGCGTTCTGCGCTGCCAGCGAAGTCCTCATTCCTATACAGTGCGAGTATTACGCGCTGGAAGGCCTGAGCCAGCTTCTCAAGAACATCGAGATGATTCAGAAGCATCTCAACGCTGATCTCGAAGTATCTACGATTCTTTTGACGATGTATGACGGCCGAACCAATCTGGCAGCACAGGTGGCGTCTGAGGTCAGGCAGCACTTCCCAGATCAGGTATTGAGCGCGGTGGTGCCCCGCTCCGTTCGAATCTCCGAGGCACCAAGCTACCAGCAGACGGTCATGACCTATGACCCATCATCCAGCGGTGCCCTCTCCTACATGGAAGCCGCCGCTGAAATCGCCGAACGATAGAATTCTTGAAACACCGCAACAGTCTGGGCCGATCCGTGCTCGACGCTTCCATCGGAGGGATGACTACATGAGCGAAAAGCGAAGGGGCCTCGGCAGGGGTCTTGGGGCTCTCATTCCTAGCTCGCCGGCCGGTGCCCAAAGCGGCGGTGTCACGACCTCCCGACCGGTGGATCTATTTTTTCCTGAAGCCCGCAAGAGTGTTGAATCGCCTGAGGAAGTTTCACCTGGCTCGCCGGCCGCCGACGACTCCAAGGCTGAGTCCGTGACGAGGCCCCTTGCCGCTACAGCTGCTAAGGTGCCGTCTGCAGCTAAGGGCGCGCCGGCAAAACGAGCCCCAAAGGACTCAAGCCGCCCCGCAACCGTAAAGGACGCCGAGCCACGGTCTTCTGCCAGCACTGACGCGGGCGTGGAATTAGTGGAAGTCCCCGGAGCTCGCTTCGCGGAAATACCGGTTGGGGATATACACCCCAATCGAAAGCAGCCTCGCTCCGTCTTCGATGAAGACGACATGGCTGAGCTTGTTCACTCGGTCAAGGAAATAGGCGTCCTCCAGCCAATTGTTGTGCGTACTTCAACCGAAAAGGGTGGAGAACCGTACGAGCTAGTCATGGGCGAGCGTCGATGGCGTGCGGTTCAGGCCGCGGGCCTGGAAACAATCCCCGCGATCGTTCGGGATACCACAGATGACGACTTACTTCGTGATGCCCTTCTCGAGAACCTCCACCGGAGCCAGCTCAATCCATTGGAGGAGGCTGCGGCATATCAGCAATTGTTAGAGGACTTTGGAACTACTCACGAGGAGTTGGCTGACCGCATTGGTCGGTCGAGACCCCAAGTTTCAAACACTCTCCGTTTGCTGAAGCTGCCGCCGCTGGTCCAGCGCAGGGTCGCCGCGAACGTAATCTCGGCGGGCCATGCGCGGGCACTGCTTGCACTTCCCGACGCGGCCGCCATGGAGCGCCTAGCTCAGAAGATCGTTGCTGAGGGTATGTCCGTTAGGGCAACGGAAGAGGCCGTCTCGCTCTACCAAGATCCGACAGCTCCTGAAAAGAGCAAGATTCCTAGGCCGAACGCGCGTCATGAGCGGTTGGATTATCTGGCCTCATCGTTGTCTGACCGCTTGGACACGAACGTAAAAATTACCCTTGGTGCTCGAAAGGGCAGGGTTAGTATCGAATTTGCCAGCGTCGAAGATCTCAACCGGATCATGGATGTGCTCGGGCCTGGCGCCGAAGCCTAAGATTATTTGATTTGAGAGGGGCTGTCTGTTGCAGGCAGCCCTTCTTTTTCTTTGGGTGTTGGCCAGGAAGGGCGGTCATGCTGCGCGCCCTAGGTCTCGTAGCAGCGGTGGCCGTTTCACGCGAAACATTGATGAGTTGCTGCGGGAGTGGGGTACTACCCGGCATTCGTATCGACGGCGCGGCCGTTTTGCCAAATGCGGGCTATTCAATTGGCCGGCTTCAGTGAGAGCTTGTACAAGCGACGGGCGGTGTTCTGCGGCTAGCCCCGTGCTCCCCCTGATGGAAACGGCGTGGATTAAGCCCTGCCTCCAGGTGTCAGGGGTGCCTCAGATCTTGGTATCGGGTACCAGAAGGTTGATCATTCCAGGACGCGGTGATTGATTACGTGAAAGAAGGATCGGGAGGCTGCATGTTTCACGTGAAACACTGGGCCGCTCCGCCCGCAACAGGGCTGGAACGATGGGCATTTTCTGCGCCCTGTCGTTGGCCCCTCAGTCGTTGGTCCCTTAACAGCCCCGTGATGCTCGACTGCCGGGCACTTTCTCGATGGTTCGGGTCCGTCAGGGCGCGACAACCCACGCCAACACGGGGTGTCGCGGGACTGCGACGGCGTCTGAGCTGACAACACGATGGACGAGTCATCGGCACCTCGACGTCCGCGTTCACCAAGATGGTGTTTTGCTGGCCCTCAGGCAAGCCCGCTATTCCCGGGATGACCAAGGTATCAATGGCGTTTCACGTGAAACATCGGGCGATGGTCTTACTGAGAGTTCAATATCAGTAACGGTGCGGGTGAGGCTTTGCAGATGACGAGGACGAGCAGCCCGTCTGGTTATTCAGAGCCGATCTACGGTGTCTGAGTTGAATCTCGGCTTTCAAAGGAAGCGGCGCCGGCACCGTTGGGTCTTGGTACGTGCACGGTCCTGTAGCTCGCAGCTCCCCCGAGTTCGTCTATGACCTTGAACCCTTGGTCGCGGCTGCAGGATCTCTGCCGCGCCCATGCAGAGGAGCTATGCAGGCGCCCGTGGAGGTCCCACCAGGTGTCCTCGCCATGGCCCACTGGATCATGAGCCGTGGACAGCCACTTCAACGCTGCACACGGGGAATCGTCCAACGCCATGGGGAAGCAGGACGCTGCTGTCGAGGCGGCCCGTCTTGCCATAAGCGAGGCCATCGGCGCCAGCAACGAGTTGCCGCGATGGTCGCCGTGTACCCCCTGGATTACCCATCACTCCCCGGTTTCCCGGCTCCCTCGTATGTGGGATCAAATCCGGAGGTACTGGTGTGCGGATATGGCCGGACTACCTCGCAGCCGCTGTCAGATCTATCTACCGACGCCCACAGCGAGCTTGTGGTGGAACACGGCTGGCCGCCCCCATGGCAGGCTCGTCGGGTGATGCGGTCGAGCGCGTGGATGAGATCTGCCAGGGCACACTTCAGCAAGGGCAGATTCGTGGACTCAGAGACTGCGCGTTCTGCAGCTACGAGCAGCAGCACCCTCTCTCTGAGCCATGGAAAGGGCTCTCGATGTCCCACTAGACCGTGCGCTGCTACTCCGCAATTTGTGCCGGATGAGTGTTGGTCTCAGCCCAAGCTCAGACTTAGGGTTCTTTGGAGCTCCATATGCGGTGGCTTACGGATCCGTGGTCGTCGGGTTCGTCTGTCCTGCGCCCCGTTCGCGCAGGCCTAACTAGCCGCATCCTGGAGTGAACCTGAAAGCACGTACAAGGCGTAGGGTCGCATGAATCATCTGATGTTGTCCGGCATGGACTGTGTACCCTTGGTGCAGTCCAGCCAATGGCAAAAGACGGTCAGCAGCCCGGAAGCACATGCCACGGGAACTCGCCGGATTCGGGAGCCCTCGACAGGGTTGAGTGTTTCACGTGAAACGATGCACGTGGTGCCTCCGAATAGCTCTAGGGTAGGCCGGTCAAGAGCCTTGTTGTCCACCTCGGGCCCTGTGGACAACCCTGTGGATAACTTTGGGGAAAACCCTGTGCATACTGACTGGTCCATTGGTGACGAACTGCCCCGTCCGTTGCCAACGGAGAGCCGCTATACCAGCCGTCGACGAGATCGCCGTGTTCTTCACGCGCCTCCGACTAGCCATGCTGGCGTCTCCCGACAAGCGCGCCGAGTTTCGGTCAAAATAGCTCAGTTTGCGCCATTTAGACGCAGGTTTCCGTACTTTTGCATCCAAAACGCAGCGCCGCCGCCGCCCTTGAGGATGAGGATTGACGCTCTGACCGGCGCTCCAGTGGCGTTGCCGCGCGGGGCTGAAGGACCGGACAAGCCGGTATTCACTATGCCCTCACGAAGGCTGTGGAAACGCTTGTGGATAAGTCTGTGCACAATTTCATGGTTGCGGTGAGACTGCCATCTGATTCGCACACTGATCTGTATCTAGTAGGCGCGTTTGGCGGTACCCGGTTTCGTCTCGGATGTTGTATCTCGTCGTGAGCCCAAAGCTTTGGACGGCGGCGGCGACCAAGGCGCCTTGTGAATGGAACCCCCCGGAACTCCCTAGTCGACTGTTCCCCTGAAAAGGATCAGTACAAACTACGTCCGTCCGCGCGCATTGATCGGATGTCTTGAGGCGGCACAGATTGTTTCGTACCCGCACCGCTGAACAGACTGGTCTGTTTCGTGGGAGATGATCGTCGCAATCCGAAGCCACTTCTGCAGCAAGTTTCTGGCCCGTCGGAGCTGGCCCCGCGTTGGGGATGTCGCGGTTGGCGGCTGTGGACCATTGTGGCCGTGCAGCCCGGTCATCACCTCCGGCCGGAGGATGCCTGGGATGCGGGGGGTTGGTGGGACATTGTGGGCTTCGTGAGTTTGCCAAGAACCGGGACTATGCATCCGTACCTAAGCCAGGATTTAGGTACGCGGTCTCTGGAGTTCATGTGGTCGCTTCAGACCGTCGGAGGGGCCGGCTCGCGCCGTGTTCGGTGGGAGTGACTCATTCTTCGTTGTTTGGCCCGACCGGTCGGACGGCGAGTGTCCGTGGAGTAGAGACAGCTCATCTTGAGGTTGAGTGCGCGGCACGACCACCGGTCGGTGGTCAGGCACGACTCTCTCAGGTCTACATCCATTGGTCACCCGGACGCTGCCCCATAGGACCAGGTTCCCACGGGCTCTCTCCCACGGCTGGGTTGGGCAGAGTGTCCTCGTGCGGGTCGCTACCTCCGGGCCTGCGTATGTTTCACGTGAAACGGTTGGACCGGTGTTCAGGTTTGAGTATGTTTCACGTGAAACATACATGTGGCCAGCCGGGGCAGGTTCTACCGGAGGGCAAGTTGTCTTCGACCACTCAGACACGGCACCGGCTCTCAGCCTCGGTGCCGTTCCGTAACGAATGCCGGGGCACGGAGGGCCTAGCCGTTCGTGTGGCTGGAGACTTTGATTTGAATGCTCTTTTGCGAGCACAGTGGTTTGTGTCCGAGGCAGGCCACGGTAGCGGTCCCGTTGGTGGTTCCCTACTTCCGCCTAACCCGGCGTACATTTGGGCACAGTTTCACGTGAAACAGCGGTAGGTAGGTGATCCCACAGAACATGACCGTGCTTGCATTCAGCCGCGAAGTACGCTGCCCTTCACTCACCGTACGTGCTCGGTGGGGGCGGGTTAACGACTACCCCCGGCTGAAGGCCCACTCCGTGTGAAGAGCAGCTGGAAGAATGTTTGGTGGCCCCTCCACCGCTTCGAACGTCATTGGCGGCTAACGCATGCGCACAGTGCATTCGAATGTCGCCTCTGGTCGATGGCGCCTTCCCGCGGTTCCATCTACGCCATGTCGTGCGACTCTGTGGACCGGGGACGGCGCCTTTTACGTGACCGACTAATGAATCGGAATGACAGAGCATCGAGGACACCTCCACGCACCGGGCGGGGCGATATGGTCTAAGCCTGGAGTCAACCCATGATGCCGTTAACCTCCGGGGGCCACCGCGCCAGAGAGTGCACCCAAGATGTTTCACGTGAAACGCCGCGCTTGTGTGCCTAAATCCGCATTGAGCATGCGACGGCGCCAGTTGCAACAGGTGTCGTTTCGTGTCTGGGGCAGTGTGGTCATCCCCATACAGCGATCATCGTTGCACCGCTGGCGCCTGAACGTCCCTCGCAGCGTGCGACGAGCCCAATTATGGGGCATTGAGGTACAATTACGCAGGCATACAGTCCCGACGCACCCCGTTCAGCGGTTCGTATCAGGCGTTCGCACCCACGGGAGAACGCCAGATAGGAGCCGATGCCGATGTGAGCTGCCTGGGAGAATGCGCCAGTTTGAACCCACCAAAGCACTGAACCGACGGAGGAACCGGCCGCGGTGCACCGTGATTCTGTTGCTGGATGGGTGAATAGCGAGGACTCGGACGTTGCCGTCCCGCCAATTACGTTCTTAAGGGATGGTGTCGACTAGCGGCACTCAGGGCGGACCAGCCATACTGCGGGCGCCTGTTCTTACCGAGAACCCGGGAATGCCGTGGGTAACGTATCGAAGTTGTGCTAGCTGTAAAGCGTCGCGATTGCCTCGTCCCAGGTCGCCCCAGTGTACGCGGCGGCTAACTGAATAGATGTGCCGTACCAAGCAGGTCGCCTGCCTGGACATGGCGGCGCATCCATATTGGGCCAAGGCGGAGCCCTCCCCGCCGGTGGGCAAGGGCCCGGCTAGGGCCTGACTCTCTAGTTCAGGAAGAAGTGTTGAAGACACAGAAATGCCGTGAAGAGAGTGTGAAGCATAGGGTTCGAGTCGGTGGCGGCCCGATTAAGCGATCGGGTTGTGTTTCACGTGAAACACAAGGTCGCCGGAGATGAACCACTTCCCTGCTCCGGGTGTACATCAGCCGGAGCAATTGTCCTCCTGCCCGGCTACGATCCCGCCACGCGCCGAGGGATTACCGGAGGGCGGTCGCCCAGGCTGCTCAGCGGACAAAGGAAGAGGTGGCCTCCCCGACCTGGCCCGGGGTCGGCGCCTCCTACGACCCCGCCCCATGCCCCGCGCCGCACGAACGGGGAAGACGCACGAATGGGGAAGACTTGACGCAGGATCGGCTGCGCTGCAGCAGACGCTAGGCTCCTCTACCCCACACACCAAGGAAAGCGGGATATAGCAGAACGAGGGTAAACCAACGCTTCCTGAAGCATCCGCAGCCGGAAAGAACACCCCATCGGTTTCATTCACGTAGAAATGTAGAAGAGCCGATGGCTGGAGACATCCGCAGGGGTCCCTAGCCATCGGCTCTTACCTAGCAGGGATTCCTGCGGTTAGAACGAGATGCGTTATTACGACAGTACGTCCGCAAATTCCTTTTCGAAGTACTGCTTAGGCCGAGCTCCAATGACGGTGTTCTTAACTTCGCCACCGCTGAACAGGTACACGGCCGGGATGGACGTGATGCCGTATTCGGCTGCGATGGCCGGGTTGTCATCGACATTGACCTTGACGACTTCGATCTTCTCGCTGTATTCAACGGAAATCTCATCGAGGATGGGACCGAGTTTGCGGCACGGCCCGCACCACTCTGCCCAGAAGTCCACGATCACCGGCTTTTCAGAAGCCAGGACATCGGTGCTGAAGCTAGCGTCAGTTACGTCTTTTGCGTTGCTCATAACTTTTCCTTTCGAACGGTGGTGTGGGCAGCTTAGGAGTTCAGGTTGGCGAGGAAGTGTTCGACGTCGAGCGCGGCAACGCAGCCAGAACCCGAAGCTGTGATCGCTTGCCGGTAGGTGGGGTCAATGACATCCCCCGCTGCGAAGACACCAGGGATGTTTGTTCGTGAGCTTCGGCCGTCAACAGCGATGGTTCCTTCAGGAGTCAGCGCCACCTTCCCCCGGACCAGATCAGTGCGGGGATCGTTGCCGATAGCAACAAACACACCCGTTACCGGGAGCTCGGTCTCGGTGCCGTCAACGAGGTTCTTCAATTTCAGGCCCGTGACCTTGTCGCCACCCAGAACGTCTTCGACGGCGGAGTTCCAAGCGAACGTGATCTTCTCGTGCGCCTTGGCTCGGTCGGCCATGATTTTGGAAGCCTTGAGGGTGTCGCGCCGGTGGACCACCGTGACTGACTTGGCAAACTTGGTCAGGAAGAGGGCTTCTTCCATGGCCGAGTCACCGCCACCAACCACCGCGATGTCCTGGTCCTTGAAGAAGAAACCGTCGCAGGTTGCGCACCAACTAACACCGTGGCCAGAGAGGCGCTTTTCGTTGGCCAGCCCAAGCTCACGGTAGGCAGAACCCGTGGAGAGAATAATTGCGCGAGCTTGGAAGGTCTCCCCCGTGCCGATGGTGACTGTCTTGATGTCGCCGTCGACCTCCAAGTTGGTGACGTCTTCGAACAAGATCTCAGTGCCGAAACGGGCAGCCTGCTTCTCGAAGTTCTCCATCAGGTCCGGGCCCATGATTCCTTCAGGGAAACCAGGGTAATTTTCGACGTCGGTGGTATTCATCAATTCGCCACCAGCAGTGACGGAACCGGCAATGAGCAGAGGCTTCATGTTGGCACGGGCGGTGTAAACGGCGGCTGTGTAACCGGCAGGGCCTGAACCTACGATGATGACGTCGCGCACCTGCGAGGCGTTGTTTTCTGCACTGCTCACTTGGCGTGAACCTCTTCCTTAGTCGATGCTGCGGCTTTCGGGGCAGCCACCTGACTCAACCCCTGATGGGCCCCAAATATTCCGATTTGCTTTGGGGACCCAAAAAGCCACCACCATTCAGGGTACCGTCTGCGGGCTGACCGCCCCGCAGCGCGACCCCCTATGACCGAGGTGGAGCCGAGTAAAGCAGTTAGTGGACTTGTACCTCAGCCAGGCGCAAGCCATAACCGTAACGGGTCTTGGGCACAGCCAATTTGGGAAGGGTCTTGATGTCCACGATCACGTACTGGGTTTGAACCGGCGCCGGAAGAGGCATCGTCAGTTCCGGGGACGTGAAGCTATTGGTACCGACGAGCTTCGCCCCATCCATCGCTGGGCGATCGTTGGTGAAGACACTGATGCTTCCACCAGAACCCCCCAGCTGGTCCAAGACCACGGAGCTGACGGTAGTAGGTTCCTTGAGCTTGATAACGAGCGGCATTTCTCCGGAAAGCCCACCCCAGTCAGCGGTGGCGAACTCCATGTCCGACCAGTAGCTGGCGGCATTGCCGTCAAAGGCCTTCACAAGGTCCTTGTCGAAAGTGGCTGCGAAGGGGAAATCGCCAAGCCGGGTGATTCCGTCTATCGCAGGCGGCGCTGGCGGAGCGGTTGGTGCCGGTGACGGCGGTTGACTCGCCGTACCTGCTCCTGTGGGTTGCGGTGCCACCGTTTGCGTCGCCGCCGGCGCAGCCGCGTGGGGCATCAGGCTTCCAAGATTGGTAACCGCGAGAATGAGACCAACGATCAAAACAGCCGCCAGGAGGCCCCCGACCAACCAGCGCATGGAACGAGGTTCCTTCTGCGGACGGTCATCCTCGTAGGTCTCGTCTTCTTGGTAGTCGGTCTGCACCGCAGCCGACGCCGGAAAGTTGCTTGCTTTCCGGTCGTACCCGGAATCTGCGGGGCCGTTGCCCGGGGCGGAGCCAAGCGCGGCGGATGCACCTGCGGCGCCGGCGACACCTGCGGCACTGGTACCCCCTGCTGGCGCAGCAGCAGAGTCCTCACCAGCGAAACCGTAGTCCTCCTCGGACCACAGTGAGACCTTGGGCTGCGTGGCAGGCTTGGCGACAGGTTGGGGCCGCACTGGAGGGGCGGTCTCGGTGGGCGGAGCCACAGGGGCAACAGCCTCGGTGGGCGCTGCTTGAGCGGGCGCCTGAATCGGAGCCGCCTCGGTGGGAGGCTGTACCGGCGTCGGAGGTGCCGGATTCTGGACTTGAGGTTCTGCGGTGGCGGACGGCGCGGCAGCCACAGGTGAAAGGTCATTGGCACTTGATGCCGCGGCCGTAGTTTCCGCGGCAGTACCGGCGTCGTGATTCTTGGAACCGGCGTTCTTCAGTACAGCGGCGGCAGCGGCACCCGCAGCACCGGCACCGGCAGCGGCTGCGGCCAGCTTGCCGGCGAACCCGCCCTTGGGGGCCGGGTTGGCGGCGGGCATGGGTGGCACGTTGCCCGAAGGACCCGACGGTGCACCTTCAGATGTGGGCTGCCGATCAAGCTGCGTCTGGATGGGGTAACCGTTTTCGTCGTACTGGATGTACTCGGCCTCGTGCTCGTCGTCCTCGTAGAGGCCGTCGTACGTCTCGGGTTCATACGTGCGCGGCTCGCCGAAGATTTCGCTGCCGAGTGTCTCGGTGAAGAACGGTTCGATGTACGGCGGGTTGGTGGCAACCACCAAGTCCAACAGGTCAGGAGCGCTGCTGTGGTTTGTGATCAGGTATGTGGTGTTCTCACTGATACCGAGGTCCAGGATCTGGACGTGGCCCGGGCGCTCCCCCGTGGCTACCTCGCGGGCACTCTGAGCAACTTGCTCGGCATTTCCGGGGCCTGCTACGAGGATGCTCACGGGACGGTTGAGGACCTGGTCCACGCCGTCGAGCACCTGATCTTGGTCATGCGAGGTCAACACATTGGCTGTGACCTTGTAGCGGCCGCCAAGTACTGATCCGACGTCGATCGGGTGGGACACGTGTTCCTCCTAGGCTGTCCGGGAGCTGCGGGTCCTGCACACGGCTGGGCCGGCCGGGCCGGTTCAACCGTTTTTGCAACTACCTATATTCGTTTCTAGCCTAGCCGATTGCGGCCCGCGGCCCATGTTGGCGGCACGGCTCATTCACCGGAGTCGTTGCGCGAAGGAAAATAGGGATTCTGTCCGGCATGACCTTGGTACGTGCGCCGGCCCGGGAGCGGAACCTCGGGACGGAACCTACTGGCCCGCGCCGTGCTGGGTTCGTTCTCCTCGGGAAGGTACTCGGTGGGAACCTCGACACTTTCATGAGGGGAAGTGCGCGGTTGGTGGTCGGGGCGTTGCGGCTGCACTGCGGGTCCTGCCCTGAAAGAGGCGGCGTCGAACTCGCCCGATATGCGCGGGATCAACCCGGTGTCATCGGAGACGGTGGCGCGTGTCGCCGTCGTGGGTTCAGCAGAGGTCCCGGCGGGGACCGGGACGCCGCGGCCCAAACGTCCCAGCAAAGGCCGCAGGAGGTCACGGAGTTCAGTGACGTGGAAAACCCGGAGCAAGGCGAGGTAGGCAAGCAGCATGACGGGCCCGACGACGACCACGGTCACCAGGGCGGCCGGGCGGCTGCTCCATGCGAAACCGTCGGCACGGTAACTACCCAAAAGCCACAGTGCCAGCGCACCAGAGACGGCCGATCCCAAGCCGGCATAGCCCATCCTGATGTACGCATTCGCGATCCGGGGACCGTCAAGGTGGCCCAGCATCCGCCGCAGGAACACCACGCTGATCACCACGGAAAGGATGTTGCCGAGCGTGTAGAGGATGGCGATCGCGTAGATGATCTGGCCCACCGGCAGGAATTGAATGATGAAAGCGCCCACTACGTACACCACAGCGAGAAGCAGCTGGACGTAAAGGGGTGTCCGGGCGTCCTCGTTGGCGTAGAACACACGGGACATCATGAAGTTGGCGCTCATGAACGGCGTGCTCAAGGCCAGGATGGTCAAGGTCTGGGCCAGCATGACGCCGTCCTGCGGTTTGCCGCCGGAGAAGAACATGCCCAACGGGCCGGCCAGCGCGAAGAGGGCCAAGGCCCCGAAAACCGTCGCTACCGCCATGGTGCGCAGACCATGGGACAAGGCGTCACGCAGTTCGGCTTTGTTTCCGTCCTGCGAGGCCCTGGTCATGCGGTTAAAGAGGACCGTTGCCAGCGACAACGCAATAATCGAATGCGGCAGCAGGTACAGCTGGCTGGCAACTTCCAGGACCGCGTTGCCGGGCAACGTCGATGCGGCGGTGGTCTCCCCCGCATCATTGAGGCGCAGCCGCTCAGCTCCAGGAATCGTGGCGATTTTCATGACGTACAGAAATGCCAACTGCCCGACGGCGGCAGTCGCCAACGTCCACGCGCTGAGCTTGGCCGCCTGGCCCAGTCCCACGCCGCGCCAACCGAACCGGGGACGCAAACCCAGCCGCAGCCGGAATACAGGAACCAGCAGGATAGCCGTTTGGGCGAGGACGCCGAACGTAGAGAACCCGGCCACCAGGAGGGTTTGGGTTGGCCCCCAGTTATCCAGTGTGTGCGGATTGGTGACGTTGGCACCCAAGATCCAAATGAACATTCCGAGGCCGGCGATGGCCACGACGTTATTGAGGATCGGTGCCCACATGGCGGGTCCGAATGCTCCGTGTGCGTTCAAGATCTGGGTGAGCAGCGCGTACAGCCCGTAGAAGAAGATTTGCGGCAGGCACCAGAAAGCGAACGTGACAGCCAACGCCTTTTGCTGCTCTGAATACCCCTGCGTGGTCAGGTCGATGACGCCGGGAGCGGCGATGGTCACCAGCGTTGTCAGCCCCAGAAGTACCAAAACAGCCAGGGTCAGCAGGCGGCTGATGTAGTCCGCGCCGCGGTCCGGGGCGTTGCTGGCCTTAATGATTTGCGGGACGAGGACGGCATTGAAGACGCCACCGGCCACCAGGAGGAAGATCAGATTCGGCAGGTTGTTCGCATTAATGAACGTGTCATTGACCGTTGAGCCCAAGCCCAAGGCTGCACCGAGCATCCATGTTTTGGCGAAGCCAAGGAACCGGGAAACGAGCGTCCCTGCAGCCATGATGGCGCTGGAACGTGCTTCTCCGGACTGAACCGAGGGGGTTTGTTTGACTACAGACATCGTCTATATCGTCCCATGTGTCCGGCTCAGAGGTGTTCTGGCAGCACTTCCCGCGCCAAATCGGCGATGCGGCGTTCGTTCGGGAAGGACAGTTTTCGGGCCAATTCCTGAAGGGGAACCCAGGCAGCGTCCACGGCTTCGTGGTCGGGATCGTTCTCGATGGTTAGCTCTCCGCCTGTTGCCTGCAACAGGAAATGGTGGACCGTTTTGTGGACCCGGTGGCCGCTGACGGTAAACCAGTAGTCGATGCTGCCCAGCGGTGCCAGGATGTTGCCCTCAATGCCCGTCTCCTCCGCGATCTCGCGGACGGCGGCCTGCTCGTTGTTCTCGCGGCCTTCCGGGTGGCCCTTGGGAAGGCACCACTCAAGCCGGCCACCCCTATTAACGCGGGCAATGATCGCAACCCGGAGGTCGTCGTCGGACGTGTCAACAACAACGCCACCGGCCGAAACCTCCTCGACAGTCGGGAGGGAGGCCTGTGCCGGGTGCTGTGGGACAGGGGCGACATGCGCTCCAATTGCCGACGGCAACGGTGCGTTTGTCCTCCTGCCGGGAGCGCTCGGAATCGGGTTGGCCATGAAGTCCACTCTAACGACTCTTGCCCTCCTGTGATGACCGGGACATGGCCACGGGGTGGACTGCAGGAGACCGCCGCCGCGCCGGATCCGGATTTCACATTGAACAGTGGCCCAACGCGGCGCAAAAATCTGCCAAGCTTAAGGAACTATGGCGCACGTACTGCACAGCTCTTCTGTTAACTTCACCATTGACCCGGTGGTGCTCGACCTCGGGCAGCGGTTCGTCGACGCCGGATTCGAGCTGTCACTGGTGGGCGGCCCAGTGCGCGACCTCTTCCTCGGGCGCACGTCCCCGGACCTGGATTTCACCACGGACGCGACGCCGGACCAGACCATTGCAGTCATCAGGAAATGGGCAGACAACTTCTGGGAGATCGGCCGCGCTTTCGGCACGATCGGCATGAAGAAGAGCGGCTTCCAGATCGAAATCACCACGTACCGCGCTGAGGCATACGATCCCGATTCCCGGAAGCCCGTGGTGGCCTTCGGTGACTCCCTGACCGATGACCTGCTGCGCCGGGACTTCACCATCAATGCCATGGCGTTGCGCTTGCCCGGACTGGAACTGGTTGATCCCTTTGGTGGCGTCCGCGACCTTCACTCTTCCGAGCTCGCCACACCCGGCGCACCTGAGGCTTCCTTCTCCGATGATCCCCTCCGGATGATGCGCGCGGCACGTTTCGCGTCACAGCTTGGCGTTTCAGTTCACGACGACGTCCGCCTCGCCATGTCCCAGATGGCGGACCGGATCAAGATCATCTCGGCAGAACGTATTCGGGAAGAACTGGTCAAGCTCATCAACGGAGCCCACCCCAGGGAAGGCATTGACCTCCTAGTGGACACTGGTTTGGCTGATTTCGTTCTTCCTGAGGTCTCAGCCCTGCGCTTGGAAGCCGACGAGCACCACCGGCATAAGGACGTCTACCAGCACTCGCTCCAGGTCCTCGAACAGGCGGCAGCACTGGAAACGGGACCGGATGGGCTGGTTCCCGGGCCCGACTTTGTGCTGAGGTTCGCCGCGCTCATGCACGACGTCGGCAAGCCCGCCACGCGTCGCTTCGAACCAGGCGGTGCGGTGAGCTTCCGGCACCATGACGCCGTGGGTGCGAAGCTGACCGCCAAGCGGATGAAAGCACTGCGCTTCGACAACGAATCCATCAAGGCTGTTGCCCGCCTTGTTGAATTGCACATGAGGTTTTACGGCTACGGCGACGCCGGGTGGACGGATTCAGCCGTGCGCCGATACGTTACCGACGCCGGTCCCCTGCTGGAACGCCTGCACCGGCTCACGCGATCGGACGTAACCACACGGAACCAGCGCAAGGCCGATCGATTGTCGTTCGCCTATGACGACTTGGAGCACCGGATCACGGCACTTCTGGAGCAGGAATCATTGGCGGCCGTTCGGCCCGACCTCGACGGCGCACAGATCATGGCGCTTCTGGGACTCAAACCCGGTCCGGTGGTGGGACGGGCCTACAAGTTCCTCCTGGAGCAACGCATGGAACACGGTCCGCTCGCCCCGGACGAAGCCGAGCGGAAGCTGATGTCCTGGTGGGAAGCGCAACCCGAGTCTGCCGTCGTCGAGCCTTTGGCCGAAACTGAACTGTCCACAGCATCCACAGTGGCGGACCGCGAAGAAACAGAGGAGCCCTCATGAACCCTTCGACCTCACCACGCCCCCAGCTCTGGATCCTCCGCCACGGTGAGACGGAATGGTCCAAGAGCGGCCAATACACGGGCCTGACCGATCTTCCCCTCACAGTGGAGGGCGAGCAGCAGGCCGTAGAGGCCCGGAAAGTGCTGGAAGGCATTGACTTCGATCTCGTCCTGACCTCACCGCTGCGCCGCGCCCGCCGCACCGCGGAGCTCGCCGGATATCCCGACGCCGTCCACGAGCCGCTCGCGGTGGAATGGAACTATGGCGACTACGAAGGCATCAGCTCGGACCTCATCCGCAAGGACAACCCCGAGTACCTCATCTGGACTGATGGAGTACCCAATGGTGAGACGCTCGACGAGGTTGCTGCCCGGGCCGACAAAATCATCGGACGGGTGCTGGAGTCCGGAATGGATAACGTGCTGGTGGTTGCCCATGGGCATTTCTCCAGGATCCTGACGGCCCGATGGCTCGAAATGGACGCCCGCGAGGGGCGGCACTTTGTCCTGGGAACCGCGAAGGTGTGCACTTTGGGATGGGATAAGAGAACACCTGCGATTGTCCGTTGGGGCCTCTAGAAAACAATTCAGAAAAACTTGTGGCAAATTAGCGAATTGTGCTGGTCAAAGTCCTTTGGGATGAGGTAGCTTATATCTTGTTCCCAGAGCGACTCGCCGGGAACAAGGCGCGCATTCTTCGGATTCGTCGATCGATTGAATGCCACAGCAGGCTGTTACGGCCGGAAGGAGGTTGGGAAAATGATTACTTTGACTAGCGGACGGAAGTTGACCGTCAATGCTGCTCCCGCCTCTGCTGCTGATCGGCGCCGTTTTTCTCTCTGACACACTCCTGGTTCACTAAGGCTCCTGGCCCGCTAAGCCGGCCCTTGCCCCTGGTGTTTGTGTTCGCCATCTTGAATGGCTGGCGTCCTGAGTAGTGGGTTGTAAGCGCACGCAGATTGCGTCACGGATCAATATTGGCCGATTTCGGCATGCGGAATACCCGTCATTATCGTCCTGAACTATTCCCTTTTGGCATTTTCTCTTCAGATCAATGCCTCAAATTATTGCGCCCAAATGCAGGCTATTCCCCCGAAAAGGAGGTGAACTATGCGAAAACGCCCCGAAGACATGCGTTTCTTCAAGACCGTCACAGCTCGTAAGGAACGCACCCTATTCAATGACAAATTACTCGACCAGCGCCGTGAAGACGTCTACGTTGCCTTGCACCAGTTGGGACTCATCCGCTGATGCCGGGTTACGTGACGGTAAGCTCGGACCCATGCAGGAGACCAAGCCGCGCAGCCAACCTCAACGTGCCCGCTTTGTGGTTCCCAGTCGCAGCGACCCCCTGCTCCGTAATTTCACGGAGCTTGTGGGTGGTCCCCTGGGGAGGCACGCGTCGCCTGGCAGGATCTCCCCCGGCCTGTTCCGCATCGAGTTGGTCCTTATTATCCTGACGGTGGTCGCCGCCCTCGTGGCGGTATTGACCAAGGACTATTGCCGGGTAAACGGCTGGCACACCCCGGATCAGTTCTACGCCACCTGCTATTCGGACTTCCCTGAGCTCTTCCGTAACCGTGGCCTCGGCGACGGCGCTTTTCCCTTCTTCACCCAGGGTAGTCAGTTCGAATACCCGGTCCTGATGGGAATTGTTGCCGGGGTGACGGCGCTCCTGGTTCCCGGCCACGGTACCGGCGATGACCGAGTCCTTGGCTACTTCGATGTCAACGCAACGCTGATCGTCGCGGTGTGGATTGTCACGGTACTTCTCACTGCCCGGATCAATAGGCACCGCCCGTGGGATGCTGCGATGGTAGCTCTGGCACCCGGAATAGTCTTGGCTGGTTTCATCAACTGGGACATGTGGGCCGTGGGGCTCCTGGCTCTGGGGATGTACTTTTTCGCACGGGACAAAGTCCTTTTGGCCGGCGTTTGTTTTGGCCTTGGGGCTGCCACCAAGCTGTACCCGCTCTTGATCCTTGGCGCCATTCTCGTTCTAGCGCTGCGGACCGGCAAGCTGCGGACGTTCCTGGTCACCGCCGGTGCAACGCTGGCCGCGTGGCTGGCCGTGAACCTCCCCATTGCAGCCATAAATCCCTCCGGGTGGGGTTATTTCTTCGCGTTTACGCGCGACCGCCCGGCCGGTTACAGCTCACCGTGGTTCGCTTACAACCTCGTTGCGGATCGGCTTCATGGCGGACAGATCGATGCGGGGACCATCAACGTGTTGGCGCTGTCCTTGTTCCTGCTGGCGTGCGCCTTCATTGGAGCCCTGGCCTTGGCCGCGCCGCGCCGTCCCCGGTTGGCCCAACTGGCTTTCCTGATTGTGGCCGCCTTGATCCTGACCAATAAGGTCTATTCGCCGCAGTTCGTTATCTGGCTGATTCCGCTTCTCGCTCTGGCCCGGCCGCGCTGGCGTGACTTCCTGATCTGGCAGGCGGCCGAGGGACTCCACTGGGCGGCCATCTGGATGTATCTCGGCCAAGCCACGAGCGGCGGTGCGGCGCAGCACAATATCGACATGTCCTACTACGTGTTGGCCGTGGTTCTGCACATGGTTGCCACCGCTTATCTCATGGCGCGCGTGGCGTTGGAAATCTGGAACCCATCCAACGACCCGATCAGGGTCGGCGGCCAGGATGACCCGCACGGCGGTCCTTTCGACGGCGCTGACGACCGGTTCGTGATCGGTCGGTTCGTGATCCGCGGCCGCCGCTCAAGCACCCCAGCAACGGAGGTTAGCAGCAATGGTTGATGTCGCCGTCGTCGGTTCCGGTCCCAATGGGCTTGCCGCAGCGCTCGTCATGGCACGCGCAGGGTTGGACGTGCATGTCTACGAGGCCGGAGCAACCATCGGAGGAGGCACCCGGACCACGGAATTGATCGAGCCCGGGCATCTCCATGACATTTGTTCGGCCGTCCACCCGATGGCCTTGGCATCGCCGTTCTTCCGCTCTTTCGACCTTGTCGATCGCGTCGAGCTGCGCGTGCCCGTGGTTCAGCACGGCGCGCCTTTGGATGTGGGTGGGGCGGCCCTGGCATTTCAATCGCTGGAGCGGACGGCGGCGGAACTTGGCGCAGACGGTCCGGCGTACAAGCGGTTGATGGGCCCGATCCTGGAGCATGTGGAGGGCGTGGTGGACCTGACGTCCAACCAACTGCTCCGAGTGCCTCGGGATCCCTTGGGTGCTATCCGATTCGGGCTTGCCACGTTCGATCAAGGCACACCACTCTGGAACCGGCGTTTTCGCGAAGAGGCAGCACCTGCACTGATCACTGGAGTCATGGCCCACGCCGTCTCAGCACTGCCTTCCCTTAGCGCAACCGGGGCAGGTCTCCTACTGGGAGTCCTCGCGCACTCAGGTGGCTGGGCAGTTCCTGTTGGCGGCTCGGCGTCCATCACGAATGCGATGGCGGAGGACCTCATGGCCCACGGCGGCACCATCCACACGGACCAGCGCGTGGACTCCCTCGACCAAGTCCGTCCGGCGCGGGCAATCCTCTTGGACGTGGCCCCGCCAACGCTTGCCCGCTTGGGCGGAGCGGAAATCCCTGACAGGTACAGGAAGGCACTCGAAACATTCCGTTTCGGGAATGCAGCATGCAAGGTGGACTTCATCCTGTCCGGACCGGTTCCCTGGAAAGCAGCCGGGCTTGCCAAGGCGGGCACCGTGCACGTGGGGGGTTCCCGCGCTTCCATCGCCGAGGCGGAAAACCAGGTGGCCTCTGGCAAGCACCCTGCCAATCCTTACGTCTTGGTCTCCCAGCCGTCCGTGGTTGATCCGACCCGCGCCCCTGCGGGACACCAGATTCTCTGGACCTATTGCCACGTACCGGCGGGGTCCGACGTCGACATGGCTGAGGCAGTCACCGCCCGCATAGAGAACTACGCTCCCGGCTTCCGCGACGTTGTTGTTGCATCGAAAACCACGACGGCGGCGGACCTGTCCGCGTACAACGAGAACTACGTGGGTGGAGACTTCAGTGCCGGGCTGGTCGACGTGCGCGGTTTGCTCAAGCGGCCAGTTGTGTCCACCGTTCCCTGGCGCACTCCGGTCAAGGGCGTGTACTTGTGTTCGTCGTCGACGCCACCCGGCCCCGGCGTCACGGGGATGCCCGGGTACCATGCCGCGAAACATGCCCTCAAAGACATATTCCAGAAGCAAGTACCCGGGCTAGGCCTCAGGCTCTAGTTTGCCGCGGTGAAGCGGGCACGCCGGTGCGCGGGGCTCTCGATCTCATCAAGCATGGCTACGGCGTAGTCCTGAGTGGAGATGCTGCTCCCCGCTGGAGAGTCTTTGTCGATGTTGTAGGAGCCGGTGCGCTCACCGGGCTGGATGACCGGCGCCGGAGCAAGGACAGTCCAATCGAGCGTCTCGGGGCTCTGCTTCACTGCTTCAAGGGCCTTGGCGGCGGTTGTGGCCTCTGCTTTGTAAGCCTCCGGGAAATCGGGAGAGTCGAGCAAGCGGACGCCGTCGATTTCCAGCGTGCCAGCACCGCCGACGATCACGAGGCGGGTGCCTTCAGCATTGCTGAAGGCAGTAGCCATCGCGTCGAGCCATTCTCCATGGTCCCCGCCGGTGCGGCTGGGGCCCGTGGCAAGCACGACGACGTCGTGGTCCTTTGCTATGGAGGCGAAGACCTCCCCGTTGGCTTGGTCCGCGGCCTGCGCTGTAGCGCCAGGAACCTCCGAACCTTTGCGGGAGATGGCGGTGACCTCGTGGCCGCGAGTGATGGACTCGTTGACGATCTGGCTGCCGACCATGCCCGTTGCGCCATAAACTGCGATTTTCATTGCTCTCCTAGCGGTTGGTATGCTTTCCATAAGACAAAGGTATCGAAGAGATACTGATAGCTTCAAAGAAACTGAGTTACCTTATGGATACCAGCACCCTTCCTGCCAACGTGATGGACCCGAACTGCCCGTCGCGCGTGATCTTCCAGCGCATTGGCGATAAGTGGGCGTCCTTGGTGATCCAAGTTCTCGGCGACGGGCCGGTGCGGTTCTCCGAACTCCGCAAGATGGTCAACGTAGTGACACCGAAGGTCTTGACTCAAACGTTGCGGACGTTGGAGCGGGACGGGCTGATCACGCGTACCGTCCATGCCCAAGTGCCGCCGCGGGTGGATTACGAGCTGACGGCCGTAGGTAAGTCCCTTCTGGAGCCCTTGTCCATGCTGCGCGAATGGGCGGAAAGCCACGTCCCTGCCATTTTGGAGGCCCGCGACGCTTATGACGACGCGCAGGACCAATCCCTCATCGGTTCCCCCAGCTAGCTCGCAAGTCTGGTCATCTTCATGGTTGAAGGCGTATTTGGCATAAAGCTGTCGTGGTAACGGGGCATAATGTCGCAAATGGGGAAAACGTCGCATATCGGCAAAATGCAGAAGAAGCTGGTCCTTGGCTTTGTAGCCCTTGTGGTGGCAGGGTCGCTCTCCGCTTGCGATGACGCGCGTGCTGGCGCGGACGCGGCGGCCAAACAGCTCGCTTCCTCTTTGGCAGCGCTCGACGTCGGGCAGTTGGCTGTGGATGGCAAGGAAGCGTCCGCCGCCAATGATCAACTTAAGGCCGTGTTCCAAGGTTTGGGAACCAAGCCGTCCGTGACGTCCGGTGATGTAAAGCTCGACGGCGACAACGCCACCTTCCCGCTGAAGTACACGTGGACCATCGGCTCAGCCGCATGGGAGTACAGTTCCCAGGCCAGCCTCAAGAAATCGGGCGGCAAGTGGGCTGTGCAGTGGAACCCGGCCATGCTGGCGCCGCAATTGGCCGATGGGGAGACGTTGTCTGTCACCACGGTGCCCGCACCGCGCGGCCAGATCCTGGGTGCCGGTGACGCTCCAATCGTGCAGGACCGCCCGGTTTTCCGGGTAGGGATCGACAAGACCAAGGTGGGCGCAGACCAAGTCGATTCCTCGGCGCGTGCCATGGCTGCACTTCTGGGACTCGACGTTGAAGAATACGCCAAACAAGTGGCAGCGGCCGGTCCCCAGGCCTTCGTTGAGGGCTTGGTTCTCCGTGCCTACACCGCCGACATCAACGAAGCCAAGATCGTTGCAATACCGGGTGGCGTGAGCATCCTCGATTCCTTGTCCTTGGCGCCGACACGCACTTTCGCGCGTGCTGTTCTGGGTAGTGTGGGCCAGGCCAGCGCCGAGCAAATCCAGAAGTCAAACGGTGCCCTCCGCGCCGGGGAGACCACGGGCACCGGCGGGCTGGAGCAGAAGTACGATTCCGCCCTGCGCGGGAAGGACGGCGTGGAGGTGGTGGGCAAGCCCGCGACTACGACCGCGGGGCAGGCTCCGGCGGCCAAGGTGTTCTTCTCGGTACCTCCCACTGCCGGAACCGCCGTCAAGACCACCCTGGATCTTAAGCTGCAGCAGCTGGCGGAGGACACTTTGGCAGGGGTCGGGCCGGCGTCGGCCATTGTTGCCATAAGGCCGTCCACGGGCGCAGTCCTGGCGGCAGCTTCCGGTCCGGGCAGTAACGGCTACAACACGGCAATGTTGGGCCAGTACGCTCCCGGATCCACTTTCAAGATTGTCGACTCCCTCGCGTTGTTCCGTAAAGGGGCCACCCCGGACACCAAGGTGCAGTGCACTCCGACACTGACGGTGGATGGCCGTACATTCAAGAACTCCGAGGGGTACCCCGAAACCTCCCTTGGATCCATAGAGCTTCGCGATGCCTTCGCACACTCGTGCAACACGGCTTTCATCAGTGAACGCGACACCGTGAGCCAGGAGCAGTTGGCGTCTGCGGCACAGGCTTTGGGCGTGGCCGTGGACGCTCCAAAGCTGGGCGCCGATGCATTCTTGGGATCGGTACCGGCGGCCGCCGAAGGCACGGAACACGCGGCATCGATGATCGGGCAGGGCAAGGTGCTCTTGTCCCCGCTCGCCGGTGCTGTCATGGCTGCCTCCGTGGCCAACGGCGCTCCCGTCTCGCCGCAACTCGTGGTGAATGCCGACGCTTTGGCCACCCAGGCGCAAAATACACAAAGCCCCGGTGCCTCCGCCTCTTCCACGGCTTCGCCCACTGCAACAGCCCCGCCCACTGCAACACCCTCGCCAGCATCCACCCAACCGATCACCAAGGCGGAGGCCGCCGGCTTGGCTGACATGATGCGGGCGGTTGTTACCTCCGGCCATGCAGGGTTCCTAGCCAAGGTGCCGGGCCTGCCAGTAGGTGCGAAGACCGGAACTGCGGAATTCGGCAATGACAACCCACCCAAGACACATGCTTGGATTGTTGCCACGCATGGTGACTTGGCGGTTGCGGTCTTTGTGGAAGACGGTGGCTTGGGTGCCACCACCAGCGGCCCGTTGCTGAAGTCGTTCCTAACTGCCGCTGGCTGATTCAGCTGTTCGGCGGGTATCAAAGCGGGTACCAAATACGTCGCCGTGGGAGGATGGGGCAGTGGCCCATATAGACGTTTCCGGCATCGACTACTTCCTCTCCGACGGCACCCAGCTGCTCAACGGTGTGACATTCAAGGTCCCCGACGGTACTAAAACCGCGCTGATCGGGCCCAACGGAACAGGGAAGACCACGCTGTTCAAAATCATTTCCGGTGACCTCACTCCCGACGAGGGGGCCGTGGGCAGGTCAGGCAACATGGGCATCATGAGGCAGTTCGTTGGTCAGGTTCGCGACGAATCGACGGTGCGTGACCTTCTGGTCTCTACTGCCCAAGCGGGGCTGGCGGCCGCTGCCAAGGCGGTGGAGGACGCTGAGCTGGCCATGATGGAGCACGACGACGAACCCACCCAGATGAAATACGCCCAAGCGATCGTGGACTGGGGAGACGCTGGGGGGTACGACGTCGAGACGGTGTGGGACGAGGTCTGCATGGCCGCACTCGGCATCCCATTCGATAAAGCCCAGTTCCGGCGTGCCTCGACGTTGTCGGGCGGAGAGCAAAAGAGGCTGGTTCTCGAAGCCCTGTTCGCCGGCCCCGATGAGCTTCTGCTCCTTGACGAGCCGGACAACTACCTGGACGTTCCCGGCAAGCGCTGGCTCGAGTCCAAGCTTAATGAGTCAAAAAAGACCGTGTTGTTCATTAGCCACGACCGGGAGCTGCTCAACAATGCTGCCGGTCGCATCGTGACCCTTGAGCCGGGCATCAATGGCGCCGGCGCGTGGATCCACGGCGGCGGGTTTGGTTCCTATGTCGAGGCCCGGGCGGATCGCAACGCGCGCTTCGAGGAACTCCGGAAGCGTTGGGACGAGGAACATGTCAAGCTCAAGGAACTCGTCAACATGTACAAGAACAAGGCTGCGTTCCGCTCGGACATGGCCAACAGGTACCAGGCGGCGCAGACGCGCCTGGCCAAGTTCCTCGAAGCGGGGCCGCCAGAGGCCTTACCCATAGAACAAAACGTCAAGATGCGCCTCAAGGGCGGCAGAACGGCAAAGCGTGCTGTCGTGGCGGAGAAACTGGAACTGACCGGCCTGATGAAGCCGTTCTCCACGGAGATTTGGTTCGGAGACCGTGTAGGGGTACTGGGCTCCAACGGTTCCGGGAAGAGCCACTTCCTCCGGCTGCTGGCCACCGGAGGCACCGATCCGGAGCGCGAGCACCTACCGGTATCCGACGTCGTCATCGCTGAGGTGCCGCACGAAGGCACCGTTAAGCTCGGCGCCCGCATCCGGCCAGGTTTCTTTGCCCAGACACATGTCCGGCCGGACTTGTTGGGACGTACCTTGTTGGAAATCCTGCACCGGGGCGACGAGCACCGTTCCGGCCTCCCCCGCGAGTCTGCTGCCGGCGCCCTTGACTCCTACGGCCTCGCCGGGCAGTCCGAGCAGAAGTACGACTCCCTGTCCGGTGGCCAGCAGGCACGTTTCCAGATCCTTTTGCTCCAGCTCTCCGGTGCCACTCTCCTGCTGCTGGACGAACCCACTGACAACCTGGACCTGCACTCCGGCGAAGCCTTGGAGCGGGCGATCGACGCTTTCGAGGGGACGGTCCTCGCAGTGACCCACGACCGCTGGTTTGCGAGGTCCTTTGACCGCTTCCTGATCTTCGGTTCCGATGGCAAGGTCTACGAGTCCGAAGAACCAGTGTGGGACGAGAAGCGCGTGGAGCGTGCCCGCTGATGACCATCAGTTCAAGAAGCACCGCCAGCCTGAACGCCGCTGCGGTAGCGACATTCCTGATCTTTGGCCTCAACGGCCTCGTCTTCGCGAGTTGGGCTGCCCGGATTCCCGCTGTCGCGGACGCGCTCAGCCTCACGTCCGGACAGATGGGAACCTTGCTGCTCTGTACCGCTGTTGGTTCGCTCGTGGCGTTGCCTTCCGCCGGATGGGTGGTGGGCAAGCTGGGCCCTGCCAACACCGTTCGCTTGGCTGGGGTTGTGGCCGGCGTCGCCGGGGCGTCCATCGCCGTCTCACTGATGACGGTATCGATTCCCGGCACGGCAGTGGCCCTGTTTTTCTTCGGCATTGGCATAGGCCTCTGGGACGTGGCCCAGAATATCGAAGGCACCGATGTTGAGCACGGCCTGAAGCGCACCGTCATGCCGCAGTTCCATGCCGCGTTCAGCGGAGGCGCCTTTCTTGGCGCCCTGATCGGAGCCGGCCTCTCGCAGGCAGGCATCGGCCTGCCCGAGCACCTGATCGTTATTGCGGCAGTCGCAGTTGTCCTGGCCCTGACAGCACCGAAGTACTTCCTCCCGTGGCTGCCTACCCCCGTGGAAACGCACGACGCCGGTGCCCCCGTAAGGCGGGGACCTTCTGCTTGGCGGGACTCCAGAACGCTGCTTATCGGCGTCGTGGTCCTCGGTGCGACACTCACCGAAGGTGCAGGCAACGACTGGATCGCCAAGGCCGCTGTGGATGGCCTGAACGTCTCGGAATCCACGGGCGCGCTGATGTTTGCGCTCTTTGTCGCCGCGATGACGGGAATGAGGTTCTTTGGCGGTAGGGCAATCGATAGGTTTGGCCGGGTGGCTGTCCTTCGTGCCAGTATGGCCGCGGCCGCTTTGGGTCTGTCCTTGTTTGTATTTGCCGACAACGTGGTGTTGGGCAGTGCAGGCGCGGCGCTGTGGGGTATCGGCGCGGCATTGGCCTTTCCGGTGGGGATGTCAGCTGCCGCGGATGATCCCGACCATGCTGCTGCACGCGTTTCAGTAGTGTCCACTATCGGCTACGTCGCCTTCCTGGCGGGTCCGCCGTTGCTGGGCTACCTCGGCGACCACACCGGAATCCACTTGGCACTGATCGTGATCGTGGCACCCATGCTGGTTGCCCTCGCATTGGCCGGTGCTGCCAAACCGTTGCGGGTGATGTCCAAGCGTTAGGGTAAGGGCATGCGAGGCTTCTTGGGCATGGGCCCACAACAGGTTTCAGCTTTTGACCGGTTCCTGGTCCGGGCGGTGTCCCGCCAGCCCCAGGGCAGCCACGATGTTTTCTTCCGCAGGCTTTCCTCGTCCGCGACCAAGAGCAAGCTGTGGTTCGGCATAGCAGGCGCCATGGCAACCATCCCTGGCACGCCGAGGAGGGCTGCCGTGCATGGCCTGCTTTCCTTGGCTGTTGCTTCCGGGGTGACCAACCTCGTGTTCAAGACGCTGTTGCCCCGTCGGCGTCCCCATCCGGACATTCTTCCGACCTTTCGTTTCGTCAATCCACAGCCCTCGAGCTCCTCCATGCCCTCCGGCCACTCGGCATCAGCTGTGGCGTTCGCCGTTGGTGCTGGCATGGTCTCTCCAGCGTTAGGAGCGGCCCTAGTGCCCGTGGCCGCGGGAGTTGCGTACTCGCGAGTGCATACTGGCGCGCACTGGCCCACTGACGTTGTCCTGGGGTCGGCGATCGGGGTGGGCGCGGCGCTCCTAACACGCAACTGGTGGCCGGCCCGGCCTGCTGAACCCAGTCCGCGGCGTACTCCTGCCGAAGCACCAGCCATTGCCGACGGCGAGGGGCTGGCCATCGCCGTCAACGTGCTTGGCGGCTCCTACACGCCCGAAACCAGTGAGCTGCTCCTCAAAGTATTCCCCAAGGCGTATATTCATGAGATCGGTGAAGATAAGGATGTCGCTGCGGAAATAGATGCCGCGGCTACCCGGACCGGGATTGTGGCGCTTGGCGTGTGGGGCGGTGACGGAACGGTGGGCGCTGCCGCCGCTGCCGCCGTCGAGCATTCACTCCCGCTCCTTGTCCTCCCGGGGGGAACCCTCAACCATTTCGCCCGCGACCTTGGCACCAGTTCCATCGATGACGCTATCGAGGCCGTCACCAATGGCCATGCCGCGTCCGTCGACCTGGGACATGTAGTGGTGCAACGCGGGCTCCCCGATTCGCCCGAGACGCTTGAGTTGGCCATGCTGAACACGGCCAGCATCGGTTTGTATCCCAACCTTGTGCGCCGTCGGGAGAAGCTTGAACTGGCCCTGGGTAAACCGCTCGCCGGAGTCCTTGCGTCACTGCGGACCTTCGCCACGAGTTCGCCCACGACCCTCCTGGTTGACGGTGTGAAGCACACGCTCTGGATTCTTTACATGGGCCGTGGCCGGTTCTACCCCAGCGACCACGCTCCCCTGCGGCGTCCGGTACTCGACGACGGCGTCTTTGACCTGCGCATGATTACGCGGATGAACCGTTTGCCCGTGCACGGCTCCTGTGGTCCGTACTGACGGGCACCGTCGCCTCGTCGAAGGTCACGCACCTCACCGAAGCAACCAGGGTGGTTGTGGAAGCGATCGGCGAACCACTGGTCTTGGCGGTCGACGGCGAACCCAAGCCCGGCGTGCGGAGCGCGGAGTTCATCGTCAGGCCACGGCAGCTCACGGTGTACTCGCCCCTTCCTGTCACGGAGTAGAACCGCCACTCAGGGTCATCCATGAGGACTACCCTGGGTGGCCCATGAATCATCCCTGGGACAGGCGATTTCCGGGCTCCTCGTGACTAGCGTGGTGAGTACAGTAAAAACTCATCTGCACGCACTGTGCTCCGAGGAGGGAACGCTTCCATGATCGAAGCAAGAGGCCTATCAAAGGTCTATGGCGCGAAGACCGCCGTCGACGGTGTCAGTTTCACCGTCCAAGCCGGCCGGGTGACAGGCTTCCTTGGCCCGAACGGCGCAGGTAAATCCACTACGATGCGCATGATCATGGGCTTGGACCGGCCCACCTCGGGGGATGTGAAGGTCAACGGTCGGCACTATTCCGAGCACAGGGATCCCCTGCACCAGGTAGGTGCCCTGCTCGATGCCAAGGCAGTTCACACGGGCCGCAGTGCCTACAACCACCTGCTCGCCATGGCTGCGACGCACAACATACCTACCTCACGGGTGCATGAGGTCATCGAAATGACCGGCCTCGGCGCCGTCGCAAAGAAGAAAGCCGGCGGGTTTTCACTCGGTATGGGACAACGGCTCGGCATCGCAGCAGCGTTGCTGGGCGACCCCCAGACGTTGATCCTGGATGAGCCTGTCAACGGGCTGGATCCCGAAGGCGTCCTCTGGGTCCGCAACTTGGTCCGCTACCTCGCCAGCCAAGGTAAGACCGTTTTCCTGTCGTCGCACCTGATGAGTGAAATGTCGCAAACCGCGGATCACCTGATTGTCATCGGTCGTGGCAAAATCATCGCGGACGCGCCGGTCAAGGACATCATCGCCGGTGCGCAGCAGGCGAAGGTCCTGGTGCGGACGTCCGCGACGAGCCACCTGTCGTCGCTGCTGGTAGGCGACGGCGTCCGGGTGGACCAAAGCGAGACTGAAACCCTCGAGGTTACCGGGTTGCAGGCGCGCCAGATTGCGCAGATTGCGCTCGACAACCAGGTCCTGGTCTATGAACTGACGCCTCAGGTGTCGTCCCTTGAGGACGCCTACTTCAATCTCACCAAGGACGAAGTCGAGTACCACTCGCATGTGTCCGGTGAACCCGCACTCGCCGCTGCACCGGAAGGAAAGTAAGCACCATGAGCACCACTACTGAGAACCGTGCAGGCGTGCCAACACGCTCCTCCGCAGGCACCGGCGGGGTGACCTTTGGCGGCGTCGTAAAGTCCGAGTGGATCAAGCTCCGCTCGCTGACATCGACGCAGATCCTCCTTATTCTGACGCTCGTGGCCACCGTGGGAATCGGGGCGCTGGCCGTCCTGATCCGTTACTCCTTCATCAACCAGATAGCGCAACGTGCCAAGGAGGCGGGCCAGACCGTCACTCCGGAGCTGTTGACGAGTGCATTCCCCAAGGGCTCGGGGTTTGAGCTCTACAACCTGCCTAACGCGGGCCTGCAGATCGGCACCTTGGTGTTGGGATCCCTCGCCGTGCTGTTTATCTCCTCGGAGTACGCCACCGGCATGATCCGTTCCACCATGAATGCGGTTCCCAAAAGAATTCCCGCATTTTTGGCGAAGGCACTCCTCCTGGTGGTGGTTTCCTACGTTATCACCACCATTGCGGCATTCCTGACTTTCCTCATTGCCATGCCGGTCTTCCGTGGCTACAACCTGGACCTGACATGGTCCACCGACGGCGTGATGTACAGCATTTTCACCGGTGGCCTCTACGTTGCCGGAGTTGCCCTGATCGGGCTCTCGCTCGGGGCTTTGCTGCGCAACAGCGCGGGTGGGGTCACAGTGCTGGTCGCGCTGTTCTTTGTTCTCTCGATCGCTTCCGGATTCCTTTCATTGGTCCCGGGGGATTTCTGGAAGTACGTTCCCCAGTACATCCCCAGCGAGGCCGGCGGCCGGTTCCTGGCCATTGGACACGTGGACGGCGTCATTGACCCCTGGCAGGGAGGCCTCATCTTCCTCGGCTACGTCCTCCTGTTCCTGATTCCGGCTCTGCTGGTTATCAAGAAGCGGGACGTCTAGGCAGGGCAGCCCGTCTAGGCTCGTTCCATGAGTGAAGCTCCACTGCAGAAGGACGCGGCGGCCATGACGGTCGACGCGTCCTTCGCTGAAATTACCCAACGCCGCAGGGGCCGGATCCGGCGGTACTTCTACCAGCACCCCCGCGCCATGAACGCCGTCGTGGTCCTTTGCTACCTGCTTTTGGCCTTGCCCACCATCATCGCTTCGATTGGCGAAGGCAAGTGGTTGGTGGTTGCGTTGCTCCTGCTGATTGCTACAGCGTTGGTCTTCCGGCGCGAGCTCCCCGTCCAGGTGGTGCTGGCCGTCGCGCTTTTGGAAGTGGCCGCGACGATCCTCAACCCGTGGGGCTCCAACGTTTCGGCAGGACTGTGGTTCGCGCTTTATGCGATGGCGGCCACGAAGCCAAGGGCCTCGGCATTGGCAATTTTTGTCGGTGCGAGCTTGCCGCTAAGCCTTCTTTACCTGTTCATGTGGACGAGTCCGTCCAACGCCGGGACACTCCAGGACGTCCCGGAAAATTTTCACCTGATCAACAACATCGCCACCGCGGTGACCATCATGCTCTCGAACCTACTGGCAACGGGCATCGGGATCTCTGTCCGGCAGCGCAGGGAGCATGAAGCCGAAATCGCCGCCTGGGCCGCCAGGACCACGCAACTCGGCAAGGTCACCGAACGGAACCGGATAGCGCGGGAAATGCACGACGTCGTGGCCCACTCGCTCACCGTGATGATCAGTCTTTCCGACGGCGCCGCGGTTGTGGTCAAGAAAGACCCGGACCGTGCCGGACTGGTTCTGGGCGAGTTGTCCCGGACAGGCAGGGCAGCCTTGGCGGACATGCGCCGGGTCCTCGGGGTGTTGCGCGACGATACCGGCAAGCCCGCGCCCCTGACCCCGCTCGCTTCGGGGCTGGACCTGGCCAAGCTCCTGGAGGGATTCCGTACTGCAGGCCTTCCGCTGCACTACGCACACATGGGCCCGGCCCTCCCAGCGGATCCCGCATTGGAGCTGACCGTTTACAGGATCGTGCAGGAGTCCCTGACCAACGTGCTGCGGTACGGCCGGTCCCTGGGCCGAGTGGATGTACACGTTACCCGCGACGGCGATTTGGTCACCATAGACGTGCTCGACGACGGCCGCGGCACCCGGGATGCGTCCGCCGATCCCGCAGGCGGGATGGCTAGCCTCGGCGGCCTGGGCTCGGGGCAGGGGATCGCGGGGATGCGGGAACGCGCTGGAATCTATGCCGGAACGGTTACTGCCGGGCCGGGCAAACGGGGAGGCTGGGCGGTCCACGCTGAGCTGCTCTGGAATGGTGAAAAGGGGGAATCGTGATCGAAAGCAGGATCAAGGTGTTGTTGGTGGATGACCAACCGCTGCTACGCATGGGGTTTCGCCTCATTCTTGAGGGCGAGGAAGACCTCACCGTGGTCGGGGAAGCCTCGGATGGAGCCGAAGCTGTCCGCCAAGTAGAGTCGCTTCAGCCCGACGTCGTACTGATGGACGTCCGGATGCCAACGATGGACGGCATTGAGGCCACGCGCCGAATTGCGGATTTATCCTCGGAAGCACGGGTCATCATCCTCACCACGTTCGACCTTGACGAATACGCGTTCAGCGGCCTGCAGGCTGGCGCGTCCGCCTTCCTGCTCAAGGACGTCGCGCCCGCCGAACTCGTGCAGGCGGTGCGGGTGGTGGCCAGTGGCGACGCCGTCGTGGCCCCTCGCGTGACCCAACGGCTCTTGGAGACGTATGTCCGGGGAGGTTCGGTGCCGGGTAACCCGCAGACGCCGCCCAGGGATCCCCTTCTTGATGGCCTGACGCCGAGGGAAACGGAGATCCTTACGACCATCGCTGAAGGCCTGTCCAATGCGGAAATCGCGCACAAGTTCTTCCTCTCCGAGGCGACTGTGAAGACCCATGTCCGCCGGATTCTGAGCAAATTGCAACTGCGCGATAGGGTCCAGGTCGTGGTGTACGCCTACGAAACAGGCCTTGTGGTGCCCAGCAATCCGGACTACTGACGATAGATCCGGCTCGGATACGTACTCGGTGTAATCGTGTGCAACATATGCATTAATAAATGTCTTTAATGACCACGGCTGAGAACTTTGTGTTACCTTCGTCACTACAGACGCCCTTTTAGGCAGCCACACCCCGGATGTCCCAGGCGTACCGTCAGCATCTGTCACACAACGGAGACATCACATGGATTCTTCAACCTCTTCAGCCCCTTTGGAACTGCAACATGAACCTGACACCCTAGCGACCAACGCGGCGCCGGCGCCCGAAACCGGCCTTCGCCGGTCAATGGGTGCCCGCCACCTCGTGATGATCGCGATGGGCGGGGTGATCGGCTCCGGATTGTTCCTGAGCTCCGGATACACCATTTCCCAGGCCGGCCCCCTGGGTGCGGTCATCGCCTACCTTATCGGGGCGTTCGTGGTCTATCTGGTGATGGCATGCCTTGGGGAGCTGGCCATTGCCTACCCAGTGTCCGGAGCATTCCATATCTACGCGTCACGTTCCATTGGACCCGCAACCGGTTTCGCCACTGCATGGCTCTACTGGCTGTGCTGGGCCGTTGCAATCGGCTCCGAATTCACAGCCTCCGGATTGCTCATGCAACGCTGGTTTCCGGGCGTGGACGTCTGGGTTTGGTGTGCCGTGTTTGCCGTGGTTCTCTTCGGCCTCAACGCGGTGTCGTCACGGTTTTTCGGTGAGTCGGAGTTCTGGTTCTCGATTGTCAAGGTCGGTGCAATTATTGCCCTCATCGTGTTCGGCGGAGCGGCTGTCCTGGGCTTCCACCCGCTCTCGGAATCGGCCCATCACCCGTTCCTTTTCGAAAACTTCAACACGTCGGGCGGTTTGTTCCCCAACGGCCTTGGCGGCGTCCTTGTAACAACCCTCGCTGTCTTCTATGCCTTCTCCGGATCAGAACTCATCGGTGTCGCGGCCGGCGAAACGGCAGACCCTGCACGGAACATTCCCAAAGCCATGCGCAGCACCGTTGTTCGGCTTCTCATCTTCTTCGTCGGCGCAATTGCAGTGATCGCAGCTACGGTGCCTTTCGACCAGGTGGGTCTGGACGAGAGTCCCTTCGTGACGGTCTTCTCCTCGGTGGGGATACCTTTCGCAGGGGACATCATGAACTTCGTCATCATCACCGCGCTTCTGTCCGCCGGCAATAGCGGGCTGTTCTCCTGTGCGCGCATGCTCTACTCCTTGGCGGATGAGGGCCAAGCGCCCAAAGCCCTCAAAAAGCTGACACGCCGCGGAATACCCCTGGCTGCGCTCTCCGTGAGCATGCTCGGCGGGTTGGCTTCCTTGATCAGCAGCATTGTTGCCCCGGAAACCGTGTACCTCGCCCTCGTCTCCGTTGCAGGTTTCGCAGTGGTGGGGGTTTGGATGTCGATCACCGCATCGCACTTCTTCCATCGCCGTCAGTTCGTCCGCAACGGCGGTCGAGTCAGCGACCTTGCCTACAAGGCCCCACTCTTTCCGCTGGTACCGATTCTTGCATTCGCCTTGTGCTTCATCTCCCTCATAGGCATTGCCATGGACCCAAACCAGGTAGCTGCTTTGTACTTTGGGGTACCGTTCGTTGGCGCGTGCTATGCGTTCTTCCACTTCCGCTATGGCCGCAGGGCGCAGGTTGGCTGAACATTCGTAGGTTGGCTGGGCACCCGTAGGTTTGGCGGCATGTCAGAATGGCCGAAGCGCTTTTCGGAAGGAGCCGTTTCTTGGAGGGATCACCCGAGGCGTCCTCGTTGGCTCAGGGCCTTCGCCTCGTTCGGATGGTAACGGACCGCGAAAAGCAGGGACGCCAGCTTTTAGGTGTTTCCCAGCTGGCGGCGGAGCTGGACATGGAGCAGAGCCGCGTTTCGCGGTTGGCACAGGAGCTTTGCGATCTGGGACTGCTGGAACGGGTGGAGCGAGGTCCTTTCCGGACAGGCCCCCGGTTCTTCAGTTTGGCCGCCTCGCTCAATGTCGGCTGGGTCCGGGAATCAGCGGCTGAGATGGAGGCGCTGGTATCTACCTTTGGCCTGAGATCCCGGCTCTCTGTTCGCGAGGGTGTCCGGGTCCTCCTGCTGCGCTCTTCCACCAACAATTCAGTACTGGGCGGGTTCGCCAAACCGGGCATGGTCACGCCGGTTTGGTGCACCGGCTCGGGGCGTGCGCTCTTGTGGGACCACTCCCGGGCCCAGCTCGACTCCCTCCTCAGGGACGTCAACTTCATCGGCGTCGGCGGCCCTGCGGCGGCCCACTCAGTCACTGAGGTCAGTGACCTTATGGACCGGGATCGGCCGAGGGGACTCGTTCTGGCGGCGGAAGAATTCGAGCATGACGTATGGGAAGCCGCCGTCCCGATTCGGAATCCCGCCGGCAGCGTCGTGGCTGCCATCAGCGTTTTGGGTGGGCGGACCAGTATTGAGAAAGCCGAAGTGGACATCGCCGGTGCCCTGCACGCCGCTGCCCTACGGCTGGGTGCTGGGTAGCGTTCGGGAACCTACTGCCTCCCGGAATCATCCGTCCCGGGCCCAGCAGAAGGCGTCGCCGACATTCCGGCCACGCGTTCGATCATTGCGAGACCCGCCGGGGTGCCGGGCCAGTGCTTCTCCAATGGTCCGGCACCCGCTTTGCGGATGACCGAGCGCAGCACGAGGGCCACGATGACGACGTCGTCGGCGTATCCGAGTACGGGCAGGAAATCCGGAACCAGGTCAATCGGTGAGGCGAGATAGACCAGCAGGAGGATCAGGCGGATGCGGATGCCGTGTGGCAGTGTCCTATCAGCAGTCAACCGGCGCAACAGGATGAGGAGGTCGGGAAGCAACCGGAGTGCTTCCCTCATGCCTACTGTCTCCGGGTGCCGCCGGGCGTAAATGGCCAGCAGGACCAGTAGGACGGCGTAGATCAGCGCAACGCCACCGATGATAGCGATCACCGGTTCCCACCAGTTCATGCCGTCGCTTCCCCGGGCGCCCCGGGTTCGGGCTTCAAAGCGTGCATAGCCTCGCGAACGGCGTAGTACACGATGACCAACCCAGCCAGCGGGTCCGCCCACCACCACCCGAACCATGCGTTGAGGACCAACCCGATGAGGACCGCGCCGGATAGGCAGGCATCGATCAGGGTGATCTTGCCTTCCGCTCTCAGCACCGGGTTGCCCATGACACGGCCCGTGCGGATCTTTCCCCAAGCCAAGCCCAGCATCACTACGAGTGTCAGTGCCGTCCATCCAATGCCCAAGGCCGAGCCGGAAGGCCGGACACCACTGGCGATCACAATGACCAACTGGACCACTAAGTATGCGGCAAGCACCGCGAACGCTACTCCGATCAAGCGCATCGCCCGCGCCTCACGGTCAGCATGGACACCGTTAAGCTGCCACACCACTACTACGGAGGCGAAGACCTCAATCAGGGAATCCAGGCCGAATCCGGCGAGGGCCGGCGAGGAGGCACCGACGGCGGCCACGGCCAGGATGCCCAACCCGATCACGTTCCAGCCAAGGGTGGCATATTCAAGGGCCAACCCGCGACGCAACAAGCGGTTGCTCTCCAAGGTGGCACCCTTTCCGTCAGTCATCACCACAAATCCCTCTTTCCCTACCGTAGGTTATGACATCTTGCTTCATGGCAAAGGGCAAAGATTCACGTGGGCGACTCCTGTCATTCAGCTCATCCCAATAGTCTCGTCCCGGTATCGGACAACGATGAGGAGAGTTTCATGCGTTCAATGACTAGAGTCGCCATAGCAACGGTCGGGGCCGCGCTACTGTCCGCGACGCTGCTGGCCCCGCCCGCCCTTGCAGCCAACGACGGCGGCCCGTCGGGACAGCCGAACGGGAACGGACACCAAGGCAACACGGATGGGTTCAGCTTCGGAGTGATCGGGGACGTGCCGTATGGTGCCGCCGAAATCCAAGCGTTCCCTTCCTACATCCAGGATCTCAACGCGCACAAGGAACTGAGCTTCGTCGCCCACGTAGGTGACATCAAGAACGGGTCTTCCCAGTGCACAGACCAGTACTTCGACGCCATCAAAAGCAACTTTGACAGCTTCACGGCCCCGCTTGTCTACACTCCGGGGGACAACGAATGGACAGATTGCCATCGCCCGAACAACGGAGCCTACAACCCCCTAGAAAGGCTGGCCAAGGTCCGGGAAACCTTCTTTCCCAAGCCCGGCGTCACGCTTGGCGCACCGATGCAGGTGAAGTCGCAAGCCAAGGAGGGCTTCCCCGAGAACGTCAGCTTCCGCAAGCACGAGGTTGCCTTCACAGCCGTCAATATCCCCGGCAGCGACAACTCGATGTTGCCTTGGACGGGCCTTGGTCAAACCCAGCCCACCGCCGCCCAAGTGAGTGAGGTTCAGACGCGGACCCGGGCCGACATCGAGGAGTTGAGGGACACCTTCCGCACCGCACGAAACAACGGTGACCGTGCCGTCGTCGTGATGACTCAGGCGGATATGTTCGACCCTACGGTCGCTGCCCCGAGCCAGGCGGACTTTGGCGCTTTCAAGCCCCTGGTGCAGACCCTGATCGAGGAATCGAACTCCTTCGGAGGGCCGGTCTACCTAATCAATGGAGACAGCCACGTCTATAACCAGGACCACCCTTTGGCGGCCGGCTCGTCGTGGTTGTCCTTTTATGGCCAAGCCACGGCAGCGAAGAACCTGACCCGGGTCACGGTGGACGGCTCCAACAATGCCAAGGACTGGCTGAAAGTCACCGTGAATCCCGGTGACTCATCAAACGTCATTTCGTTCGATCGCGTTCCGTTCACGCACCCGGCTTCCTAGCGCTGCTCAACTCCCGAAAATAACCGGACTGGTATCTGCTGGTCCCCCAACAGTTGATTCGAGCCAATCCCGCCAGGAGTTCAGTACGACGGCGTGGCTCTCCCTAAGTGGCTCCATGCGGGACTTAGGGCCGACGATCTGTATCGCGGCGGCAACCTCGCCCTTGAAATCCCGGATGGGAGCGGCGAGGGAATACAGGCCGGGTTCGGCTTCCTCGTCAACTATGGAGTAGCCACGGGCGCGGGAGGTCCTGAGGCGGTCCAGGAAGTCATCCACGGAGCGGGGGGTGTTGGGTCCATGCTTCAGGAACTCCACGGATTCGAAGACTTTGCGGACCTCGTGGTCGGGCGTATCCCATAGCAGGGCCTGGCCGGCGTCGCTGCAGTAGGCAGGGTAGGGGCGTCCCAGCCAGGAACCCACGAGGTTGGCACTCGCGGGAACATGCTCGGCGATGGTCACGGTGCTGTTTCCGCTGAGCACTCCCAAAAAGCAGGCCTCGTTGGTTTCGGTGGCCAAGCCCTCCAGCGCGGTGAGGCCGTCGGTCCGGAGCCGTTGCTCCGTAACGAGCTGGGCGTCCGTCAGGATGGACCAATCCAAGCTGTAGTTCCGCTGGTCATTACGGGCCAGGAAGCCCTCCAGCTGGGCACCCTTGAGGCTCCTTGACACTTGGCTGCGGTCTTTATCCAGCTGGGCCGCGATGTCGGCGACCGAACCGCCGTCGTACCCTTGGGCATGACGGGCCCCGAGGGCGAGGATGGCCATCATCCCGCGGCCCATGCTGGAGGTCTTTGACATGGCTCGATTCTAGCCACACCCATCCCGCGTCAGTGGATCGCGAAGACCCTGGCCGGAAAGCCGCTGCCTCCCAACGGTTTGGCCCACGTGGCGATGATGATCGCGCCTGCCTCTGGAACACCGTCCAGATTAGCCAGGAGTTCGATCTGCCACTTTCCTTGGGCGAGCACGTAGGTTTCCAGGCTGAAGTCCTGCCGGGAGGTCGCGATGCCGGGATCGGTATCGGTCTGCTCATGACCCACGGCGGACACGTGCCGGGTTTCGATCAAGTACTTGAGAACCTCGTGCGACCAGCCAGGAGTATGGCTGATACCCGCTGCATCCTTGTTTGCCATCGCCTCGGGGTCCGGCCACCGCCGGCTCCATCCTGTGCGAAGTGCCACGAACGAACCCTCGGGGATGTCCCCGTTCCGGGCTTCCCAACCCTGCACGTCCGCAAGGGTGGGCGTCGCATCAGGATCAGCGTCCACGCGTTGGCTGATATCGATGACTACCAAGGGCAGCAGCATCTGTTCGACCGGAATGTTGTCCAGGGTCAAGCCGCCCCGGATGAAGTGCGACGGCGGATCGACGTGGGTGCCCCACTGCCCCACGATCGAGTACCGATGGGCTGTGAAGCCGTCACCCTTCTCCATGTCGAAGAGGGCTTCTCGGGTTTCGTCGGGGAATGCCGCGAACCGTGGCTGGCCCGGGTGGAACGCATGGGTGAGGTCTGTGTACGTCCGGCCCTTCAATAGCGCCGCCAAGTCAGCCCACAACCGGGGAGACGTGCCCTGCATCAGGCCACCCGGCTTTCGACAGCCGGCATGTCGACAGCCGGTGCCTCAACGCCGGTGGAGACGCTGATGGGTCCGGAAATTTCGATAACCGGAACTTCCCATGGATGAATGCGGACAATCTGTTGGATCATGTCCTGGACCTCTGCCTCGCTCATGGCGTAGTCAAAGTACGTTGTGAAAACGAACGTTGGGGAAATGGTTCGTTGCCCCACCAACCCCAAGGTGGGGTTGGCGCCTTCGGCAACGGTGAAGCCTTCGAACCCGGCGGAGGACTCAAAAACATGGTGGTAGTTGCCGAAACCGCCCAACTCAGGGATGTCCGCGAGAGTTTGCAGCAGCAAAGCAATCCCGGCGTCGGCTTCCAACGCCGTGAGGTTGCCACCGGCCAGCTGCGTCATCGTTCCAACCTCGATGGGCCAATGGATGCGGAGCTTGCGGACTTGTTTTAGTTCAATGTTCATGAGGAGCCTTCCGAGATGAGCTGCTGGCGCTATCGTGGCACATTGTGATGGGCATTACAAGCATATGGAAATGTTCATACTGCACATACGTGACGATTGAGGTGCCTTAGACCATGCGCGGCTAGACTCGGTGAATGTCTTCGAATGCCTCCGCAGCAGATGCCCACATCCAGGACCTCGGCGCGTATGTGGCGGCGTCGCCGTCGAGCTTCCACGCTGTCCACGAAGCTGCCCGCAGGCTGGATGCCGCCGGATTCACACGCTTGGACGAGTTGGAACCGTGGGCCGGCGGGGCCGGCAAGTTCTACATTGTCCGGGACGGTGCGCTGGTAGCGTGGCTGACCCCCGAAGGCGCAGGACCAACCACCGGTTTCAACATTTTGGGTGCCCACACCGATTCGCCCTCCTTCAAACTCAAGCCCAAACCCACCACTGCCAAGTTCGGCTGGCTTCAGGCCGGCGTCGACGTCTATGGCGGCCCACTCCTGAACTCGTGGCTGGACCGGGAGCTCCAGCTTGCCGGCCGCCTGGTCCTACTTGACGGCACCGAGCACCTCACCGCCACTGGACCGCTCCTCCGCTTCCCGCAACTGGCCATCCACTTGGACCGGGGAGTCAATGACAACGGATTGCTGCTGTCAAAGCAGCAACACATGAACCCCATCTTCGGCCAGGCCGGGGATGAAGGTGCCGATGGGGCGGATCTGCTGGCGGTGCTCGCCGATCGCGTTCAAGGCGCCACTGTGGATCCGGCCCGGATCGCCGGGTACGACGTCGTAGTGGCAGACACGCAGGCCCCCGCGGTTTTCGGGGCCAACAGCGAGTTCTTTGCGTCCGGGCGCCTGGACAACCTCTCCTCGACCCATGCCGGGCTGGTCGCCTTGATCGCGCATGCCGCAACCGAACCAACCAGCGGGCCCATCGCAGTACTGGCAGCTTTCGACCACGAGGAGCTCGGCTCGAATTCCCGCTCCGGCGCCTGCGGGCCTATTCTCGAGGACATTTTGACGCGCGTCTCGGACGGCCTTGGTGCATCCGTGAGCGAGCGGCGGCGGGCCCTTGCGGCGTCGTTCTGCGTGTCAGCGGATGCCGGTCATGCTGTCCATCCGAACTATCCCGAGAGGCACGATCCCGTGAACCGCCCGGTTCTCAACGGCGGGCCGTTGCTGAAGATCAACGCCAACCAGCGCTACGCCACTGATGCCCCGGGCGCGGCTGTCTGGGCCAAGCTTTGCGAAGCGGCCGGCGTGCCGTACCAAGAGTTCGTCTCCAATAACGATCTGCCCTGCGGCTCTACGATCGGGCCGCTGACCGCCACCCGTTTGGGTATTCGAACAGTCGACGTCGGCGTTCCGCTCCTGTCGATGCATTCGGCGCGCGAACTTTGCGGAGTTCGGGATCCACGGTTCCTGACCGACGTCCTTGAGGTGTTCTTCCGCGCAGGCGCCTGAGGCAAAGCATCAAGCACTCGCTTCAGGGCGGGGATGTCGATTCCCCTGATGAAACACCTGTTTCCTAAAATCATACTTTTTGTGCGGGCGTGCCAATTCGAGCACAGGCAAAATGTTTGGTCGCACAGTACCCGCTCGGTCCCGGCACGTTAGCGTGATCTAGTCATGTGGCCCGTGGCACACCACTGTGGCCTACCTCAAACCTAAAGGACGGCGCCAATCCATGCACGCTGACCAACAGCTTTCCAAGTCCCTGAAGCCGCGGCACCTCTCCATGATCGCCATCGCCGGCGTGATCGGTGCAGGGCTTTTCGTCGGCTCCGGCGCTGCCATCCAGCAAGCCGGCCCGGGGATCCTCGTTGCCTACCTCGCTGCCGGCCTGGTTGTCATCCTCGTGATGCGCATGCTGGGCGAGATGGCTGCAGCCAACCCGGAAACCGGCTCATTCTCCACCTACGCAGACAAAGCCTTGGGCGGCTGGGCAGGTTTTAGTATCGGCTGGCTCTATGCCTGGTTCTGGATCATTGTTCTTGGCATCGAGGCCACTGCGGGTGCGGCCATCATGCACCGCTGGGTTCCCGGCGTGGATCAGTGGGTTTGGGCGCTGCTGCTGATGGTCCTCCTGACACTGACCAACCTTGGATCCGTGAAATCCTACGGCGAGTTCGAGTTCTGGTTCGCCTCCATCAAGGTCACGGCAATCGTCATCTTCCTCCTCGCCGGGATCGCGGCCATCCTCGGCCTCATCCCAGGCGTTCCGGCGCCCGGCGTCAGCAACCTCCTGGATAAGGGCGGCTTCATGCCCAGCGGTCCGGGAGCGGTGCTCGCCGGCATCCTCGTGGTGGTTTTCTCCTTCTTCGGCGCGGAAATCGCCACCATCGCGGCCGGTGAATCCGAGAACCCCGTGGACGCCGTCAAAAAGGCCGTGAAGTCCACTGTTTGGCGCATCCTGATCTTCTACATCGGTTCGATCGCCATTGTGGTGACGCTACTGCCGTGGAACAGCGCTTCCGTGGCCAAGAGCCCCTATGTGGCCGTCATTGAGCTCTACGGAATCCCGGGAGCCGGCACCATCATGGACATCGTTGTCCTGACCTCGGTGCTCTCCTGCCTGAACTCGGGTCTCTACACTGCCAGCCGCATGCTGTTCTCCCTCTCCCAGCGCGGTGACGCGCCCAAGTCGTGGATGAAGATCTCCAAGCGCGGCGTTCCGGCTGCAGCGGTGTTGGCTTCCACCGTGGTTGGGTTCATCACGGTGGGCCTGAACTACATTGCGCCGGACACAGTGTTCTTGTTCCTGGTGAACACCTCCGGTGCCATTGCGCTGTTCGTGTGGCTCGTCATCGCCGTCTCCCAGCTCATCCTCCGCAGGCGCATGGGAGCCGCTGCCGAGCAACTTGAACTCAAGATGTGGCTCTTCCCGTACCTCACCTGGATCTCCATCGGCAGCATCGTGGCGCTCATCATCGGGATGATCATTATTGAATCCACGCGGGAATCCCTGTTCCTCTCGCTGGCGCTGGCTGCCGTGGTGGTCGTCATCGGCGTCGTGCGGTACCGCCGCCGGAACAGCCGCTTGGACACCGGTGCGGGCAGCACCGAAACCGAGCGCGCAGGGGTCGGCGCAGGGCCGACGTCGTAATCCCTGGCACCAACCGCCTAACCCAGCAGCCGCCGTCGAACGTTCGACGGCGGCTGCCGGGTTTTTGGTTGTCAGCGGACTTGCCGGACGGCTACTGGGCCAGTCCGATGACCAAGTTGATGGTGACGGCGAGGATTACCGTGCCGAAGAGGTAGGACAGCAAGCCATGCTTCATGGCTTCGGCTCGGATCCGATGATTTTCCAAGTTGGTGTCCGACACCTGGTAAGTCATGCCAAGGCTGGTGGCCAAGTAGGCGAAATCGGTGTACTGCGGTGGCCTGTCCTGGTTGAAGCTGATGCCGCCTGGCTTCCCGCCGGCGCTTTTATTCGAACTGTAGTAAAGCTCGGCGTACCGGAGGGTGAAAAGCGTCTGGACGAGCATCCAGGAAAGGGCTACACACACCAAAGCCAGAACGGCCGCGTACACGCGGCTGTTCGAGCCGTCGATATGTGAGTTGACGATCACGGCGGCGGCCGCGGCAATGCTGGCAAGGTTAGCTATCAGTATCAGGAGGTCCGTAGCTGCGCGGGACGGATCCTCGGAGGTCGCGTGGAGGCGGGTTTCGTCAGGGTCCATGCGCGCGATGACGAGCCACACCCACACTACGTAGATCAGCGCGGCCACCGCCCAACCCACCGCGGGGGCGTCCACCCAGCCCCACAACACTCCGGCGGCAACGAAGGCTGCCGCTCCGGCCACCAACATAATGACCAACCGCAACCGGCTGCGTCTCTCTCTGACGTTGTTCATTTATTCACCCTAACCATTTCGGGGTGGTAGATACGCGCGCCCCGCGCTGCCCGCACCATGCCCGTCCCAGGGTACCGAACTCCCGAATCTGTGGATTGCCGCTCTTCGTGTTAGTGTCTTTGCTGCTGTCGAGGAGAAAATGAAACACGCTTCTCCTGACCACCTGCGCGGGTGGCGGAATGGCAGACGCGCTAGCTTGAGGTGCTAGTCCTCGAAAGGGGGTGGGGGTTCAAGT